>JBJTBM010000011.1:0-38561 GCA_046091365.1 Acidimicrobiia bacterium
CGGGAGGGTTGCCGCCGTACATGAACTGGAACGAGCGGGCCGGGTCGCCCGACACCGGCTCGATCTTCACCACGTCGGCACCCCAGTCGGCCAGCACACCGGCCGCGGCGGGACCGGCCACCCACACGCCCAACTCGACGACTTTCACTCCCTCGAGCGGTCCGGGCATGGCGCGAACCCTACTTCTGGGCGATGACGCGCAACGTGTCGTCGAGGGCGTCGAGTGAGCGCGCCAGTTGATCGTCGGTGTGCGCCAGACCCAGGTTCATCATTCCGCGCGCCGCCGTGTACACACCACGCTGCAACAGGCCGAGGAAGATCAGTTCTTGCAGGTCGTTGTCACGCGCGGCCACGCCGTGAATGTCGGTGGGCGGCTCGGCGCAGGCGTGCAACGACATCATCGAACCGAACCCGGTCACCGACACCGGCAGAGAGTGCCGGGCCAGCACGCCGGCCACCATCGACCGGAACTCGTCGCCCCGCTTGGTGTGGGCCTCGGCCACGTCGGCGGTGAAGACCTCACCCAACACGGCACAGCCCGCGGTGATCGAGGCCATGTTGTTGTTGAAAGTGCCGGCATGCGAGATGACCATCTCACCCTTGGTGGCGCGACCGGTCTCGACGCTGGTGTCGAACTGGTCGAGCAGCTCGGCCCGCCCACCGAAGGCACCGAACGAGAAGCCGCCACCGATGTACTTGCCGAAGGTGACGATGTCGGCCCCGGACCCCAACAAGTCGAGCATCCCGCGCCGACCGTGACGCGACGTCATCACCTGATCGGCGATCACCACCGCCCCCACCGCGCGAGCGGCGACGAACGTGCGCCGGACGAACTCGGCATCGGCGGGCACGCAGCCACCCGAGCCGAGCATGGGTTCGACGATCACCGCCGCCAACGATGAACCGTGTTCGGCGATGACGCGCTCGGTTCCCGCGGCGTCGTTGTAGGGCGCCAACACCACGTCGTAGGGCGAGTTCCACGGTGCGGTACCGCTGACGAAGTACAGAACTCCGCCGTGGTAGCCGCCGATGAAGGCCAGGATCTTGGTGCGCCCGGTTGCCATCATGGCGGTGGCGAGGGCCATGAGGTTGGCCTCGGTGCCCGAGTTCGTGAAGCGCACACGATCGATGCCGAAGCGCTCGCACATGAGACGGGCCAGGGTGGCTTCCGCCGGATGGATGCCGCCCACGCTGACGTTGTTGTCGAGGGCGGCCTTCACCTTGTCCAACACCCGGGTTTCGCTGTGCCCCAACAGACCCGCGGTGTAGTCGCCCAACAGGTCGATGTATTCGTGGCCGTCGACGTCGACCAGGGTGGCGCCGTGGCCGGAGGCGAAGGCCAGCGGGAACGGGGCGTGGGTCAGAACGGTGCGCGTGTGGCCGCCCGGCATGAACGTGCGGGCCTCGTCGTAGTGCAGTTTGCTGGCCGGATTGCGATCGGCGAAATCACGACGGACGACGGAGACGGCGTCGGAAAAACTCATGCCCGCACGCTAATTCGCGGGCGGGCACGGTGACTCGGGTGGAGGTGAGGGGAATTGAACCCCTGGCCTCTACATTGCGAACGTAGCGCTCTGCCAACTGAGCTACACCCCCGAGGGCACTGCGACTCTAGCGGGGAACGCGCGGGTTCAGGCGGCCCGGATCCAGTCGCGGCGGTAGGCCTGCGGGGCCGAGTAACGACGCAACTGCGAGAGGCGATAGCAGTAGCCGACCAGCGAGATGGTGGCCAACACGAACACGTACACGAAGAGGTCACTCTTGGTGGTGAAGGCGATGAACGCCGATCCCGCCGTGGTGAGCACGAGGGACACGAGCACGTTCTGGCGACGTTGGCGGACCATCGCACGGCGATTCACACCGCGCACCTGACCACCGTGAACCGTGCGACGCAACGCGGCCGACGGGTCGATCGAACGATCGAAGTCGGGACGTCCGGTGCGGCTGGGCGACGGCGCCAGCGGCCGGGCCATCGAGCGCATCGGGGCGCCGGGACGGATGGGGGTCGAGCGCTGGAGGGTGGACAGTTGACGGCGGAAGTCGAGGACCGAGGAATGCGGGCTGTTGTCGGAGCGACCACGCATCAGGGGCGGCACGAGAACGGCGGCCCACGCGGCGACCACGATGATCAGAACGATCGAGCCCATCTGCACTGCCTCCCCTCGCGTCTCTGTCCGGACAACGCCGGATAACTCCTGCTAGGCAACCCGTTGTATTACGGTTTTACAACATTCGTGACGGACGGCGCAATATTAGGCGAACAGCAGGTGAACGCCTGTGACCCCCGTCACGCTGGGGTGATGCGGCTCGATCGGCCCGCAATCACGAGCGACGGCGATAGTCGCCCGACCGTCCACCCGACTTGTGCTCGAGAACCAGGTCGGTGATGGTCATGTCGCGATCGACGGCCTTGCACATGTCGTAGACGGTGAGGGCCGCCACCGAACAGGCCGTCAGGGCCTCCATCTCCACCCCGGTGCGGTCGGTGACCTCGACGGTGGCACGCACCCACACGTGATCGCTCTCCACCCCGAGCTCGACTGACACGTGGCTGAGCGCGAGGGGGTGACACAACGGGATGAGGTCGGCGGTGCGCTTGGCCCCCTGGATGCCGGCGATACGCGCCACCGACAACACGTCACCCTTTTTGAGCGACTGGTTGCGCACGGCGTTAGCCGTCGCAGACGCCATCAACACCCGGCAGGAGGCTTCAGCCCGCCGTCGGGTGACGTCTTTGTCCCCCACATCCACCATACGGGCATTGCCCTCGGCGTCGAGATGGGTCAGGTGCGGTTCGGCCACGAGTCCAGCGTACCGGCGCTGCCCGCCGACCTCCCCGACGACAACTTTCACCTCGCCCACCGCGACAACACCCGCGCCGCTGGGAGACCATGAGCCATGCGCGTGATGACCCAGCAATGGCGCGACCTCGTGTTCTTGCACTGGTCGTACGAACCCGAGGTCGTCCGCGCGGCCATCGCCGCAAGCCTCCGGGGCTTGGATCCCGATTCGGTCGAACTCGACACCTTCGACGGCAAAGCCTGGGTCGGTCTCATCCCGTTCCGCATGCGCAACCTGCGCCTTCGGGGACTGCCGCCGATTCCGACCACCAGCAACTTTCCCGAGATCAACGTGCGCACCTACGTGCGGTCGCGCGGTCGTCCCGCGGTGTGGTTCTTCTCGCTCGACACCCCCAAACTCCTCCCCACCGCGGTGGCGCGAACGGCGTTCAAACTTCCCTATTGCTGGGCGCGCGCCGACGTCACGAGCACGGCGACCGAGCGTTCCATTGAAGGTGCCGTCGTGACGGCATCAGTCGATCGACGTTGGCCGGCCGGTGGCGCAACACGTGTCGCCGTACGCGTAGGTGGAACGGTCGAGGCCACCGACGGCGACCACGAACTCGCGGACTGGTTGACCGCGCGCTGGGGCTTGGTGTCGGCCTCGCGTCGCGGCAATCTGTGGTACGGGCCGGTCGAACACGAGCCGTGGCCGTTGCGCCGAGCCGAGGTGTTGCACCTCGACGACTCGCTCGTCACGGCCGCCGGCCTGCCGGCACCGATTGGACCGCCGCACGCGATGTACAGCCCGGGCGTGAGCACCACCATCCGTTCGCTCGAGCGCTTGCGCTGACCCGCATGTAGCGGGGACTCAGCCGCCGATCTGCGACATCGTGCGCTTGGGACGCACGAAATTCACCTGGTTGATCTGGTGTCCGGCCCACTTCGTGCCCACGGCACGTTCGATCACCGCCGCGACGGCATCGTCGAGGTCGCGTCCGACCAAACCGGATCGCAGTACCGCGCGCAGGTCGAATTCGGAGGTGGCGAAGAGACAGGTTCGGAACTGACCGTCGGCCGTCACCCGCACGCGATCGCAATCACCGCAGAAGGGCTTGGTGACGCTCGGAATGACCCCGACCGTTCCCCGACCGTCGAGATAGCGCCAACGGTCTGCCGGAGCAGCACCGCGCGCCGGCACCGACTCGAGTGGGTGCACCGCTGCGATGCGCTCGACGATCTCGTCTTGGCTCACCACCTTGTCGTTCGCCCAATGTCCCTCGGCGTCGAGCGGCATGAATTCGATGAACCGCACCTCGACCCCTTTGGCGCGCCCGAACTCGGCGAGGTCGACGATCTCGTCGTCGTTCACCCCGCGCTCGATCACGGCGTTGATCTTCACGCTCAAGAATCCGGCCCCGATGGCGGCGTCGATGCCGTCGAGCACGTTCGACAACTCGTCACGTCGGGTCATCTCCGCGAAGCGCGACCGGTCGAGCGTGTCGAGGCTGATGTTCACCCGCCCGAGACCCGCGGACCGCAACTCATCGACACAGTTCGTGAGCGTCGCACCGTTGGTGGTGAGAGCCAGATCGATCGGCCGGCCGGCCAACGGCGAGGTCGAGTCGACGGGCACCACGAGTGCGGCCAACTTCGACACCAGAACGGGCAGGTGCGCCCGCACCGTGGGCTCACCACCGGTGAGTCGGATGCCGTCGACGCCGTAGCGGTCGACGCACAAGCGCGCCACATGCTCGAGTTCCTCGAAAGTGAGCACCTCGGTCTTCGGCAGCCATTTCATGCCCTCGGCCGGCATGCAGTAGGTGCAGCGGAAATTGCATCGATCGGTCACCGAGATGCGCAGATCGCGAACGGTGCGCCCGAACGGGTCGATCAGGTCTCGCACCGGAACGTTCGGATCCCCCGCGACGGACATGGGCTCAGGATACGAGCAGGATGACCCGCACCTCGCCTCCGACGGGCACTCCGTCACCGTCGGGAACGATCGCGATGCCGTTGGCCAAGGCGGTCGCCGCCAATTGGTGACTCGCCTGAGCCCGCACCGAGCGCACATGCACGCGACCGTCGTCGGCATGGGCCGCCACCACTCGTTGGTAGTGCACCTTGCCGTCCTTGGACCGCACGAACGCTTCGTCGGCCACCGCGAGCACCGTCGGACGGTCGATCGCGTCCGCGCGACACCCGGCCATGCGACGCAACGCCGGGCGGGCCAACAACTCGAAACTGACGAGCGAGCTCACCGGATTGCCGGGCAGGCCGAACACCGGGACGACACGACCGAGATCGTTGGTGAGCAAGCCGAAGGCGAACGGCTTGGCCGGTTTGATGGCGATCTGCATCCAACGCATGTCGGCGATGCGGGACAACACCGCCTTCACCACGTCGTAATCCCCCATGCTGACTCCACCGCTGGTGACGATCGCGTCGCAGTCGCTCGCCGCGGCGCGCAACACCGCCTCCAACGCCGCCTCGTCGTCGCGCACGATGCCGTGGTCGACGGCCTCGGCCCCGGCCGCACGCACCAGTCCGACGAGCATCGTTCGGTTGCTTTCGCGGATCTGACCCGGCGCCAAGGGAGAACCGTCGTCGATCAGTTCGTCCCCGGTCGACAACACCGCCACGCGCGGAGGCCGGTGCACCGACGCACCTCGAGCGTCGATGCTGGCCAGCACCGCGGCCACCGTCGGCGTCACGACCGTGCCGGCCACGAACACGGTGTCGCCGCGCCGAACGTCGTCCCCGACACCGCGCACGCCCTGGCCGGGCTTCGTCGACGCACGCACCACGACCGTCTGGGTGCCGTCCAGCCGCGTCCTGTCGCCGTCGAACGTGGTGTTTTCGACCATCACCACCGAGTCGGCCCCTTCGGGCATGGGCGCACCGGTCATGATGCGCACGGCTCCACCGGTGGTCACCACGACTTGCGCCGCGGCACCCGCGGCCACTTCTCCGAGAACCTTCAACGGCACCGGACGTTCGGTGGCCCCGACGACATCGACGCTACGCACCGCGTATCCGTCGACGGCGGTGTTGGCGAAGGGCGGAACGTCCTCGGCCGACACCACGTCGCCGGCCAACACGCACCCCATCACCGATTCGGGGAATCGTCCCGATCGTTGCGACGCCGGCACCGGATCGAGCGCGGCACAACGCCCGAGGACGTGGGCGCGCGCCTCGTCGATGGGAATCAGCTCTCCCGGCATGGCGACGACGGTACCGCCCCGATGGCACACTCGTGGGGTGGAACCCGCCTCCTACGCGCACCTTCCCCAGCAGGGATTCACGGCGCGCTGGACCGGCCGGGTCGGTGGCGTCGACGTGTTCGAGGAGCTGTCGATCTCGTTCGAGAACGAGGCCTGGACGGTCGACGGTCGGGTGTCGGTGCCCTCGACCACCCACGGCGACGTGCAGTACGTCATGCGGTTCACCGCCACCTGGCACCTGCAGCAAATGTTGCTGTTCCGCGACCTCGACGAGCCCGATTTGTGGCTGGCCAACGACGGCCGGGGCAAGTGGGGCGAAGTCAACGGCTCGCAGCGACGCGACCTCGGCGGCTGCGACGACGTCGACGTCCTGTGCAGTCCGTTCACACGGGCCATGGGTATCCGTCGGCTCGGCGTGCGCATCGGCGCCTCGGTCGACGTGCACTCGGTGGTGGTCGATCCCGAGACCCTCGACATCACGCGCGCCCGCCTCAACTACACCCGGCTCGCCGATCGTCGTTGGGCCGTGCACCGCGACGACGACCGTCCGGTGCACGAGTTCGACGTCGACGAATACGGACTACCCCTCGACATCGACGGTCACTTCACCCGCGTGGGTTGAAATTCCGGTCCAGGGCGATCTCGTCGAGAACGCGCCGGAAGTCGTCGCCCAACTCGGGGTGGTCGAGTCCGGTTTCCACCACCGCGCGCAACCACCCGATCGGGTTTCCGATGTCGATGCGACCCACGTCGGAGATGACACCCCACAAGGGCCGGCGACCGGCCTGGGTCGCCAACGCGTCCGTGAGTTGGAGTTCCCCCGTGGTCCCGGGGGACAACGCGTCGAGGTCGTCGAAGATGTCGGGAGTCAACGCGTAACGACCGATGATGGCGAGATCGCTCGGCGCCGCCTCGACCGCGGGTTTCTCCACCACCCCGACGAAGGGAAGGGCCGCCAGTCCGGCGACCATTCTTTCGTCGCCCACCGGCGACACGATTCCGTAGCGCGACAACTCCGCGCGCGGCATGCGCTTCAATGCCACGGCACCGACCGCGGTCTCGTCGACCACGCGGGACAATCCGGTGAGCAACGACGAGTCCGACATCAACTCGTCGGGCAGCATCACGAAAAATGGGCGTTCGCCCACCGCCTCACGGGCTCGAGCGACGGCGTGTCCGAGACCGAGCGGTTGATCCTGGAACACGAACGAGACACGAACGTCGCGACCGAATCGGCGCAACTGGTCGGCCGTCGACCCCCGGCCTTGACGTTCCAGAGAGGACTCGACCGCCGGATCGGAGGCGAAGTACTGCTCGATGGCCGGCTTCGTCCGACTGGTGATCACGACCAGATGATCCACCCCCGCACCCAAGGCTTCGTCGACGATCAGCTGCAGCGCCGGACGCTCGACGATGGGGAGCAGTTCCTTGGGGACCGCCTTGGTGGCGGGCAGCATGCGCGTGCCCATGCCTGCTGCGGGCACGACCGCGGTCGTGATCAATGCCACGGCGAGTCCCGGTCGGGGGTCCGTGGGGTGTTGGCCATGACCCGACTCTAGACTTTGGTGTCTGGAGACCACCCCCATGCCCACCTACGTCTACAAGTTCATCGACACCGGCGAGACCATCGAGGTGCAGCAGGCATTCACCGACGATGCCCTGACCGAGTTTCCGCATCCGTCGGACGGCGCACCCCGCGCGGTGAAGAAGGTCTTCCAGCCCGTGGGTGTCACATTCAAGGGTGGCGGTTTCTACAAGAACGACTCCCGCGGTGGTTCGTCCGCATCGAGTAGCGGGGCATCGACGGCCACGCCCGCGTCGAGCACCGACTCGTCGTCGTCATCGGATTCTTCGAGCAGTGCGACGAGCACGTCGACAGCCAGCCCCGCGGCGCCGTCAACGCCAACCTGACATCAACGCGAGCAACACGCCGGCACCGACCAACACGCGATAGACGACGAAACCGTCGAACGACGACGTTCGGATCAGACGCATCACGCCCCACACCGCGAGCCAGCCGGAAACTCCGGCCGTCGCCACCCCCACGATCATCGGCGCCAGCAGACCGTCGGGGATGCCGTCGGACACGAGCCCACCCACCTTCACCGCCACCGCCCCCGCCGTGACCGGGATGCTGAGCAGGAACGAGAAGCGGGCGGCGGCCGCGCGATCGAGACCGCGCGCCATCGCGGCCGACATGCTGATCCCCGAACGCGAGGTGCCCGGATTCAATGCCAGCACCTGTGCGGCTCCGATCACCGCGGCGTCGCGCAGCGAAATCTCGTCGAACGTGCGCGCGCCGCGACGCCGATCGGCCCACGCCAACACCAAACCGAACGCGAAGAGCGAAACCGCGATGATCCACGGCTTGCCCAACGTGTCGTCGATCCAGGTCTCGAGAGCCACACCGACCAACGCGGCCGGCGCGCTCGCCATCACGAGCAGCCAAGCCATGCGACCCTGCAGGGTGGTGGGGCGATCGCGACGGACCACGGTCAGCACTCCGTCGCGGATGTATCCGACGAGGTCGCGCCGGTAGAAACCGACCACGGCCACGAGAGTGCCGAGATGCAGGGCCACGTCGAACGCCTTCTTGATCGAGGCGTCGTCGAGATCTTTCCAACCGAACGCCCACGGCACGAGCAACAAATGGCCGGACGACGAGATGGGGAGGAATTCCGAGAGCCCCTGCACCAGTCCGAGGACGACAGCGTGCAGGATCGGCATGGTTCTGGTTTACACCCTCATGAACCGCTGAGAGTGACGTCGTGGATGACGAGCGACACCCCGGTGGCTCGCATGGGAAGCCACTCGAGGTCACCTCCGACCTCGGCGATGTCGAGCAACATGCGCTGAAGAGTCGAGGCGATCGTGAACTCGCGTACCGGGGCGCCGACCGAACCCTTGGTGATCAACAGTCCGGCGGCACCGGTGCTGAAATCGCCCGACACCGGGTTCACCCCCGAGAGCAGTCCCTGGACCTGTTGGATCAAGATGCCGTCGTCGATACCGGCGATGATCTCGTCCTGCCGGCGTTGCCCCGGGGCGATCTGCAGAGCGAGACATCCCGCGCTCGGCGATCCCGCGAACCCACCACGCACCCCGTTGCCCGTGGTCGCGACCTTCATGCGGCGAGCAGAGTACGACGACTGAACGAAAGTTTTCAGCACCCCGTTCTCGATGAGCACGTTGCGGCGGGCGGCCAGGCCCTCACCGTCGATGTCGGTGGCCGTATACGCGAGCGGGTTCGTGGGATCGTCGACCAGTGAGAAAAGCGGGCTGGCCACGTTCTCGTCGAGTCGTTGGGCGAACAAGCTGCGCCCCTTCACGACACTCTCTCCGTTGAGAGTGCCGCCGATGATGCCGAGAAACTGTGCGGTGACGTACGGGTCGAGCACGACGGTGATGCGACGACTCGCGGGCTTGGTGGCGCCCAACAACCGCGTCGCCCGGTCGACTGCATCGCGAGCCGCCTTGTCGACGTCGAGCTCGTCGGTGTTGCGTCCAACCGCGAAGCCGAATCCGGTCTGAGTCTCGTCGCCGTCGTCAGCCAACGTGCCCACGCTGAGATAGCAGCCGTTCTCGCGACCAGCGACGCGGATACCGGTGGTGGTGGCCACGGCGGCCTCACCGAAAGCGTCGGAATAGTTCGAGTCGTCGACACGTACACGCGAATCCCCTGCACGAGCGAGTCGCTCGAGTTCCTTGGCGAGTTCGATCTTGCGGGCGGTCGTGGTGGACTCCAGCGAGTCGTCCCACAGACTCTGTGGGACGACAGCGACGCCGTCGGGCTCGGCCAGACCGGCCCACTCGTCGGGTTCGCCGTAGCCGAGGTTGTCGCGGGCCTCGGCCAGCACCTCGGCGATCTGGGCCTCGTCGAGGGTGCCGCAGTACGAGGTGCCGGTGCGTCCGTCGCGAATGACCCGGATACCGATGCCTTCGCTCTGGGCCGACACGAAATGTTCCACTTCGCCCTCGTAGACGCGCACGTCGGTCGACAGTCCACGGCTCACGTACGCCTCGACCTGCTCGCCCTTGGCCGCCAGGCCCACGACGCGCTCGGCGATGGCGAGCAGCTCACCGCTGCGATCGGGCGAACTCATGCCGCCGTTCCACCGATGGTGAGGGCCTTGACGCGCAGCGTCGGCTGCCCGTCACCCACCGGGACGCCCTGACCGTCCTTTCCGCAGGTGCCCGGGTTACCCATCGCGAAGTCGTTGCCCAACATGTCGATGTCGCGCAAAACCTGTGGACCGTTTCCGATGAGATTGCCCTCGCGTAGCGGTTCGGTGATCTCGCCGTCCTCGATGAGGTAGGCCTCGGTCATGCCGAAGACGAAGTCGCCCGTCGCGGTGTTGACGCTTCCTCCGCCGAGGTGCGCTACGTACACACCCGACTTGGTGTCCTTGATGATGTCGCTCGGCTCGTCGGAACCGTTGAGCACGTAGGTGTTGGTCATGCGCACCATCGGAAGGTCTTTGTAGGACTGTCGTCGACCGTTACCGGACTGGGGGCGACCTTCCTTGCGCGCGCGCAGGTAGTCCCACATGTAGTCGGTGAGCACCCCGTTCTCGATGAGCACGTTGTACTGCGACGGATGACCCTCGTCGTCGAAGGCGATCGCACCCCATTCGTGGGTCATGGTTCCATCGTCGACCAAGGTGACGAGGGGCGAAGCGACGAGCTCGCCGACTTTGCCCTTGTAGACGCTGGCCCCTTTGGAAACGAGATCGGCCTCGAGTCCGTGTCCGCAGGCCTCGTGAAAGAGCACGCCCCCACTACCGGCTTTGATGACGACCGGCATCGACCCCGACGGGGCCGGCCGGGCCCGCAACTTGGTGATGGCGCGGTGGGCGGCGGTGCGGGCGACTTCCTCGACGCTGACCTTGTCGAACAATTCGAAGCCCATGGTGTGCCCGAGCGAGTCGAAGCCGGTCTGCATGCCGGTGTCGCCGTTGGCCACAGCGCTGACCCGCAGGAGGGTTCGCACCCGTTCGTCGCGCACGAGCACACCGTCGCTGTTGGCGATGACCACGTGGGTGCGACCGTCGGAGTAGCCGGCGGAGACCTGCGTGATGGCGCCCCCGGCCGAGCGCGCCGCCTCGTCGACGCGACGGAGCAACTCGACCTTGGCGGCCTTGCCGATGGTCGAGGGATCGATGTCGATGGGGCTCACGACACGTCTGGGACGTTCGTCGAGGGCAACGACACGCGTGCCGCCCCCACCTTGGCGCGCGGCCTCGGCGGCGACGCGGGCGGCGGCGATCAGACCGGCCTCGGTGAGATCGGCGGTGTGGGCGAACCCGGTGGTCTCACCGGCGATGACCCGGATGCCGGCGCCGCGGTTGCGTCCGGTGGAGAGTTGCTCGATGCGTCCGTCGTCGAGGCCGACGCCGGTACCGCGCCAGTCGGAGGCGAAGATCTCGGCGAACTCGGCGCCGGTGGTGAGCGCGGCCGAGAGGACTCGCCCCAGGGTTTCCTCGTCGAGCACGTCCAACCCACTCATACCCGCCATCCCCCCAGCCTAACTGCGACAAATTGTCGCTTTCCGCCCATCTGGGATGTACACAATGCGACAATTTTTCGCAATTCGGTCGAGGGGTGACTTGGCGTGGACACCCCTCTACCGCGCACTCGGTTGCCTAAATTGGAGCGGTGGACCACGAAGCCGAGGCATCGATACCTGCCCGGGTTCATCGCACGTTCTGGTGGAAGGAAGCACTCATCATGCTCGCCTTCTACGGGCTCTACTCGTGGAGTCGCAACCAATTCGGATCAGCCAACATCCAGGCCGGCGACCAACCACTGCATGCGTTCCACAACGCTGAGCGGCTGATCCGACTCGAGCGGGCGATCGGTCTCTATCACGAGGAGTCCGTTCAGGATTGGTTCCTGCGCTTCCGCGGATTCATCCGCTTCTGGAACGTGTACTACGGAACCGCACACTTCGTCGTGACGCTCGCCGTGTTCTGGATCCTCTTCTTCAAACGCAAACACGTTTTCCCGCAATGGCGCAACGCACTCGCGATCACGACGGCCTTGGCCATCGTCGGCTTTTCCCTCTTCCCAGTCATGCCGCCCCGCTTGCTCGATGCCCCCTGTCCCTCGCAATCCGGTGGCTACGGTGGAGGCTGCATCCCCAGCACCTTGCGCAGCACCTTCGACAGCGTCGACACCGCGGTTCTCGACGGTCGAGCACGCACCGCAGAACAGGGCTCGTTCGGATTCGTCGACACGCTTCCCGAATACGGAGGGGCGCTCTGGACCTTCGATTCCAAGGGGATGACCCAACTGTCGAATCAGTTTGCCGCGATGCCGAGCATGCACATCGGCTGGAGCAGTTGGTGCGCTTTCGCGATGTGGCCCCTTCTGCGACGACGTTGGACGAAGATCGCGATGTTGCTCTACCCCGCCGCGACCCTTTTCTGCATCGTGGTCACCGCCAACCACTTCTGGGTCGACGGCATCGGCGGACAACTGGCCCTGGCCATTGGCGTATGGGGTGGCTGGGCGCTTCATCGCTGGAACACCCGGCGTCTCGACCTCCAGCACGACATCACACACGGCATCGAAACACCTGCTCGTCCAGCGTGACCGACGTCGTCGCCCGCGATTCGGGCCGAACCCGACGCACAGGTAGCGTTTGGTCACCATGAGTCTCGACGACCTCCGCCAGCCGAGTGACCTGCGGCGTTTGTCGTATCCCGAGATCGACGACCTCGCCGGCGAGATCCGTGACTTCATCGTGCAGTCGGTCGCCACCAACAGCGGTCACCTCGGATCCAATCTAGGTGCCGTCGAGTTGACGCTCGCCCTGCATCGCGTGTTCGAATCGCCTCGCGACGCGATCCTTTGGGACACCGGCCATCAGGCGTACGTCCACAAGATCGTGACTGGTCGTGCCGCCGGATTCGAACGACTTCGGCAGGCCGACGGGCTGTCGGGCTACCCCAGTCGCGAGGAGAGCAAACACGACTTCATCGAGAACAGCCACGCCTCGACGGTGCTGTCCTACGCGTACGGTCTGGCTGTTGCTCGCGACAACGGCACCGCCGTACACCGCCACATCGTCGCAGTCATCGGCGACGGCTCGATGACCGGAGGCATGGCGTACGAGGCCCTCAACAATCTGGGACATGCCAAACGGAAGGTCATCGTCGTCCTGAACGACAACGGTCGTAGTTACGCACCAACCATCTCGAACCTGACTCAACCTCACAGTGCGCTCGCCGAGCTCGATCGACTGGAACGCGACTCACGCGCGCCTTTACCCGAGCGAATTACCGAGAAACTTTCGCAAAGCCTCACTCGAATTCGAATGAATCCGACCTACGTGCAGCGTCAGCGCCGTATCGAAGCGTGGCTGCAGAATCTCCCCGTCGTCGGGCAACAGGCCGAGAAGGGGATGGAGGCCGTCAAGGCCGCGGTCCGCGAGTTCTTGCAACCTCCTTCGTTCTTCGAGGCCCTCGGAGTGCGCTACATCGGCCCCATAGACGGACACAACGTGCGCGACCTGGAGGCCGCGTTCCGCAACGCCGAGGACCTTTCGGCCGAAGGCCCCATCGTCGTGCACGTTCTCACCCAGAAGGGCAAGGGCTATCCACCGGCCGAGGACGACGACGAAAAGCACCTTCACGACACGCCGGTGTTCGACCCGGCCGTGGGTCCGCCCAAGGCCGTGCCCACCGGATACACCCAGGCGTTCGCCGACGCGATTTTGAAAGAGGCCGAATCCGACCCTCGCATCGTGGCCATCACCGCCGCAATGCCCGGGCCCACCGGCTTGCTCCCCTTCGAGAATCGGTTCCCGGACCGCTTCTTCGATGTCGGAATCGCCGAGCAGCATGCCGTGACCGGTGCGGCCGGAATGGCGATGGGCGGATTGCGGCCCGTCGTCGCGCTCTATTCCACTTTCTTGTCGCGTGCGTGGGACCAGGTCGTGTACGACGTCGCGCTCCACCGACTACCCGTGATCTTCTGCCTCGACCGCGCCGGGATCACGGGTGACGACGGCCCGAGCCATCACGGCATCTACGACATGGCGTTGCTGTCGAAGGTTCCGGGAATGCGCGTGCTCGCGCCATCGAGCGCCCAAGAACTCCAACAGATGTTGCATGACGCGGTGGAACTTGCCGAATCTGGTCCGGTGATGATCCGCTACCCCAAGGGAGCCGCACGACAAGTGGCGGAAGCCGAAGTCGGTTCGGGCCTCGAAGCGCATCGATTGCGGTCAGGCGACGGCTCCTTGGCGATCGTGGCGGTCGGAAAGATGGTCGGCGCCGCGTTGAAGGCCGCGGATCAACTGTTGGCCCGTGGCATCGAAGCAACGGTGTGGGACGTCCGCTCGTGTGCTCCACTCGATCCCCGCATGTGCGATGACGCCGCACGCCACCACCGTGTAATCACGATCGAAGACGGCATTCGAGAGGGTGGCATCGGAATGTCCGTCGCCACCGAGATTCACGGACGCAACGAGCATTGTCATGTCGAGGTACTCGGCGTCCCCACCAAGTTTCTCCCCCACGCCAAGCCCGACCGCCTCCTGACTCAACTCGGACTCGACGCCGACGGAATCGTTGCTACCTTCGATTCCCGACGTGGTGGCAACGGCTGATTCGACACCCGAGCAGGATCGCACATGAACCTGAACGACGACCTCGCACTCGCACTGCGGGCTGCCGACCTCGCCGACGCGGTTTCGCTGCCCTACTTCGTCGGGCGTTCGTTCACGCTCTCGCGCAAAGCCGATACGAGTGAGGTCACCGAGGCCGACCGCAACACCGAGTCCGCGATCGTCTCCTTGATCGCGGCGGAGCGACCCGGGCACGCCTTCTACGGGGAAGAACACGGGCGGGGTGGCGCGTCGGACTCCGAATGGACGTGGGTCATCGACCCGATCGACGGCACGTCGAATTTCGTGCGCGGAGTGCCCGTTTGGGCGACACTCATCGCGCTCGTTCACGCCGAATCCGGACCTGTGCTCGGTGTGGTGTCGGCTCCGTCGCTCGACCGGCGATGGTGGGGAGGGCTCGGGCTCGGTGCATTTCTCGACGGCACGCCCATTCGGGTGTCGGACACCGCCGAAATCGCCGAGGCACAAGTGAGCGTGACGTTCAACAGCGGGTGGGACCGATTGGGAAAGACCGGGAACCTCGTGCATCTGCAACAGAGCGCGTATCGCGCCAGGGGTTACGGCGATTTCTGGCAGCACATGCTCGTCGCGGAGGGAGCCATTGACGTCGCGGTCGACGCCATCGGTCTGGCCCCCTACGACAACGCCGCCGTGCAGGCCGTGGTGGAGGCGGCCGGCGGGCGGCACACCGATCGATTCGGCAATCGGGACTTCACGCACGACTCTGCGATGTCCAGCAACGGTCGTCTCCACGAAGTGGTCGTCGGTATTCTCGACGCATGACCCGAGTCGTCGTCTCCAACGCCCTCCTCGTCGACGGCACAGGAGCCCCTGCTCGTCACGCCGACATCGCCATGCGCGACGGGCGGTTCGAAGAGGTCACCGAACCCGGTGGCATCGACGTTTGGCCGGGTGATCGCGTGATCAATGCCGACGGAGCGTTGGCCACCCCCGGTTTCGTCGATGTTCACACCCACTACGACGCGCAGGTTTCGTGGGACCCGTGGCTGACGCCGAGTTCGTGGCACGGCGTCACGACCGCGGTCATGGGCAACTGCGGCGTCGGATTCGCACCGGCTCATCCGGACCGACACCAGTGGTTGATCGAGTTGATGGAAGGGGTCGAAGACATCCCGGGCTCGGCGATGACCGACGGGATCGACTGGCGTTGGGAGAGTTTCCCCGAATACCTCGACGCGGTCGAGTCCCGCGAATACGTGATGGACATCGGCACGCAGATCGCCCACGGCCCGTTACGCGCTTACGTGATGGGACAGCGCGGGGCGGACAACGAGCCGGCCAACGCCGACGATCGACGGTTAATGGCGAACCTGGTGGAGGAGGCGTTGCGGTCCGGGGCCCTCGGGTTCTCGACGAGTCGTACCCCGTTGCACAAATCGAAGAGTGGCGAATTGGTGCCCGGAACGATGGTCGACGCGGCAGAACTCTTCGAGATCGCCGAGGCGATGGCCCGGGTCGGACACGGCAACTTTCAGTTCTCACCCGAGCACGTGAGGGTTCCTGACGAGGAATGGGTTTGGATGCGCGAATTGGCTCGGCGTACGGGACGCACCGTGAGTGTGAACCTGAGCCAGACCGATCAGTCCCCCGAGATCTGGCGCCGAGTTCTCGAACGACTCGACGAAGCGCGCCGTGACGGTATCCCCATGGTGGCTCAAGTAGCCGGACGGTCGATCGGCATCATGTACTGCCTCCACGGCTCGGTGCACCCGTTGCTCTTCCATCCGGCCTATGCCGAAGTACAGGGACTCCCCATGGCCGAGCGACTCGTCGCCCTGGCTGATCCGACGCGTCGTAGACGGATCATCGACGAGATTCCCGACGACGGAGGATTCTTCCGGCGCATCGTGCTCGACAAGCTCGACGGGATGTGGCTCGTCGACGGTCGAGACATCGATTACGAACCGAGCCGCGAGGAGTCCGTTGGAGGCATCGCGCGACGGACTGGCGCGAAACCGGTCGAGTTGATTCTCGACCAACTGCTCTCCAATGACGGCAACGGGATGATCTACGCGCCATTCTTCAACTATTCGTACGGCGATCTTTCGATGGCCTACGAGGCGCACCTGCATCCCTCGACACGCATGGGACTCTCCGACGCAGGCGCGCACTGCGGCGCGATCTGTGACGGAGGAATGCCGACGTTCATGCTGACCCACTGGACCCGGGACCGACATCGTGGGCCGCGACTCGACCTCGAATACGTCGTGCATCGTCAGACCGCCCAGACGGCGGCGTTCTACGGATTGTACGATCGCGGAGTCGTGGCACCGGGCTTGCGCGCCGATCTGAACCTCATCGATTACGAGAATCTCGGTTTCGACGTGCCCCGTATGGCTTTCGACTTGCCGGCGAACGGGCGTCGACTCGTTCAACGCGGCCGCGGATACCTGGCGACGTTCGCCGGGGGCGTGCAAACCGTGGAGCGCGACGAATTCACCGGGGCACTCCCGGGCCGTCTGATCCGCGGCCCCCAATCTGCCTAAATGCGACAATTTGTCGCGAATTGGTAGGTGGGAGGGTCAGCGGTAAAAGGGGTTCTCGCCGTTGGAGTGGTCCGTCAGGTCGCGCACGCGTTCGACCCCTGCCACCTTCTCCACCAGAGCCGTCTGAACGCCCTCGAGCATCGTCATCCGGCTCATCGAACACCCGTGACACCCTCCGCCCATCGTCAAGTATGCGGTTCCCTCGGTGTCATGACCCACGTAGGTGACGAAACCTCCGTGCGCCGCCAGTGACGGATTCACCTCGGTTGCCAGCACCGCCTCGACTTCGGCCGACAACTCGTCGTCGCGAACCAAGCCCTCGACCACGATCGACGTCGGCTTGTTCGGGTTGCGGATCACGAGTCCGGTCGACGAGGCGTAATCGAGCACCGCTCCCTGCAGCAACTCGATGTCCTTGGCCGGAATGATCACCTTCATGCCCCCGTGGGTGCGCACCTCGTCGGTGAACGCCGCCTTGCGGAACTCGTCGAGCGACAGGTCGTACTTGAACTCCTCACCCGCAGCGCTCACGACCTCGAGGCGCAATCCGAGCGAAGCCGCATCGGCTTCGGCATCACGCAATTTGATCAACTCGGCGAGTGCGTCGTCGGTGATCGAGATGATCGTGTCGCTGTCGACCGTCGAGTTCTGGGGGGCGAGGGGACTCACAACCGTCAGGCTACCGCCACCATCTGAGCCCACGGCGATCAGCGCGGACCGCCTCCGTCACATTCGATGCGCTGGCCCGTGATATACCCCGCGCCGGACCCGCACAGCCACAGGACGACGTTCGCCACGTCGAGGGGTTGACACACCCGTCCGAACGGAGATGCCTTGTCGAGCGCGCGCAGGTCGGCCATCTCCTTCTGCCCGGTCATCGCCCGCGCGAGACGCAACCCCATGTCGGTCTCCACGAGACCCGGGGCCACGATGTTCACGTGGATCCCGTACTGGCGCTCCTCCTTGGCCAAGGTGAGCGCCAAGGCTTCCATCGCGGCCTTCCCCATCGAATACGGGGCGCCATTCGCGCTCATGTGCGACGTGGCCACCGACGAGATCATCACGATGTCGCCGCGCCCGCGCGTGCGCATGCTGGGCAGGGCGCAGCGGGCCATGTGGTGCGGTCCGACCGCGTGCGTCCCGAGCAGTCGCGCCACCTCGCCGGGATCGGTGTCGGCCACCGCTCGACCCCGCGACGCGACGCCCGCGTTGCACACCAGGATGTCGATTCCACCAAAATCGGCGACCACTCGATCGGTCATCGCGGCGACCGCGTCGGGGTCGTCGACCGATGCTTCGTAGGCCCGTGCGCTCCCGCCGCCGGCGACGATTCCCGCGACAGTCTCCTCGGCCGCCTCGCGATCGGAGCGGTAGCTCACCGCGACAATCGCACCGTGCGCGGCGAGCAACTCACTGATGCCACGGCCTATCCCCCGTCCGCCCCCCGAGACGAGCGCGACCCGCCCGTCGAGTTCGTGAACCACTTCATTCGTCATCGTCGTCCCCCCACACTGATTTTCCGACTTTGCTCCGACCGACCAAGTGGATGACCCCGCCAGAGAGTGCGTGTGACATTCTGTCATCATGCAGGACGGCAGCAAGAAGGCGATACTCGCGGCATTTTTCGCGAACCTCGGCATCGCCATCGCCAAGTTCGTCGGCTTCGCCCTCACCCGTTCGACCGGTTTGCTCGCCGAGACCGGACATTCCCTCGCCGACACCGGCAACCAAGCCCTACTGTTGCTCGGCGCCAAGCGCGCCAAGCGCGACCCGAATCGCGAGTTCCAGTTCGGATTCGGGCGCGAACGGTACTTCTGGTCGTTCGTGGTCGCCCTCGTGTTGTTCTCGATGGGCGGACTCTTCGCCCTCTACGAGGGCATCCAGAAACTCTCCCACCCGCACGAGACCGATCGACTCCCCATCGCCATCGGCATTTTGCTGGTGGCCGTGGCCCTCGAGACGATCTCGCTGCGCACCGCCCTCCACGAAGCCCAGCGACTGAGACCCCCGGGGATGTCGTGGATCCGCTTCATTCGCACGTCGAAACAGCCGGAACTTTCGGTCGTCCTGCTCGAGGACGTCGGCGCGGAGGCGGGACTGATCATCGCGCTCGCCGGTGTGATGGCCTCCCATGTCACCGGGGAGCCGCGCTGGGACGCGATCGGATCGATCGCGATCGGCGTACTACTGGTCGTCATCGCGTCGGTGCTCGCGAATGAGACCAAGGCCCTGCTCATCGGCGAGTCGGTTGGCGACGTCGATCTTGCGGCCATCGAGGCCGCCATCCAGAGCGAGTCGACCGTGCTCTCGATTCTGAACCTGCGCACCGAGCACATCAGTCCCGACGAGATTCTGGTCGCGGCCAAACTCCATTTCCGCGACGACCTCGACGCTCCCGAACTCAGCCGCGCGATCAATCGCATCGAGACCGCGGTTCGAGCCGCCGTCCGGGCCGCCCGCTACGTGTTCATCGAGCCCGATCTCCCGCGGACCGACTCCACGAAGTAACATCAGCGCACACGACGGGGAGCTCGCGAGATCGGCGGGCTGAGAGGGTGGTCGCCGCCACCGACCCGAGACCTGATCTGGGTAATGCCAGCGGAGGGAATCGAATGACCGAAACCACAGCCAGTTCCCCCGCCCGCCGGTTCCTCGTCGTCCTCGGCGGACATCCACCGGTCCTCACCTCCCTGGCCGACCACCATCCGATCGTCACGATCGTGTGCGCCGATTCGGGTCTCGATCACGCCCTCGCCCTCGGATTGCGACCAGATGTCGTCATCGGTGACTTCGATTCGGCGACTCCTGACGCGCTCGCGCACGGCGCGTCGATGAACATCGAGGTGATCTCGGCGCCGACCGACAAGGATCGCACCGACACCGAACTGGCACTCGCGCTGGCTCAAGAACGCGGCGCCACCGAGATCGACGTGCTCTGGGGTGGTGGTGATCGATTCGATCACGTCCTGGGTGTGGTGGCCGCCATGGCCGGTCCCGGTCTCGCGACGATCGGTCATCTGCGACTGCACGTCGGTCGCGATCTGTTGCACATCGTTCACGGCCCGCGACGGTTCGCGACCGACTTCGCAAAGGGCACGATCGTCAGTCTGATCCCGATCGCCGGATCGGCGCGCGGCGTCACGACGACGGGCCTTCGCTGGAACCTCTCCGACGAAACTTTGTGGGCTCACGGCGCGCGCGGAGTGAGCAACATCGCCATCGGTGCGGTGACCGTCGCAGTCGATTCAGGGGTGCTGGCCGTCGTGGTGCCATGGGAGCAGGCATCATGAGGAACAGGTTCGGGAGAGGTGTCGTCGTTGGCACGCTGACGATCGGTTGCGCATCGCTGGCGGCCTGTGGTTCGAACGACCCAGCGGTCGGGTCGATCACCCTCGTCGCGTACGAGTCGTTCACTCCACCGGACGGGGCGTTCGATGCCTTCACCGAGTCGACCGGTATCACCGTGGAGGTGGTGGCCGCCGGAGACGCGGGGGTGATGATCTCCAAGGCGGTCCTCACCGCGGGCAATCCCGAGGGCGACGTGATGTGGGGCGTCGACAACACCTTGCTGAGTCGCGCGATCGACGGTCGGGTCTTCGACCCGTACGAGAGCGACGCGGCCCCACTCGATCCGGCGCTCGACGGCTTCGACGTGGTCACTCCCGTCGACTACGGCGACGTGTGCGTCAATTTCGACGTGGCGGCCCTCGAGCGACTGGGCGTCGAGCCCCCGACGACGTTCGCGGACCTCGCGGACCCCGCCTATCGCGACCTTCTCGTGATGCCGTCGGCGACCACGTCTTCGACCGGGTTGGCCTTCCTCCTCGGCACCATCGCCCACGACCCTGACGGGTGGGCGGACACCTGGCGCGCGGTCGCCGCCAACGGCTTGCTCGTCGTCGACGGCTGGTACGAGGCTTACTACACCGAGTTCACGCGTTACGGAGGCTCCCGACCCTTCGTCGTCAGTTACGCCTCGTCTCCCCCGGCCGAGGTGATCTTCGCCGAACCACCCCTGCCGGCGGGAGCGGCGGCTCCGACCTCGGTGATCACGACGAGCTGCTTCCGTCAGATCGAGTACGCCGGTGTGTTGCGCGGAACCAAGAAGACGACAGCCGCCCGACGTCTCGTCGACTACATGATCGCGCGCGACTTCCAGGAGATGTTGCCCGAGAGCCTTTTCGTGTTCCCGGCCAACTCCGAGGCCGACCTCCCCGCGTCATTCCGCGACTTTGCGCCTTCCATCATCGACCCGGCGACCATGAAGCCGGCCACCATCGCGGAGTCGCGCGACGCGTGGCTGGAGGAGTGGGATGCGATCGTCCGCTGAGGCGCCGTCGTCGCTCGAGCGACGTTGGTTCGCCTGGCCGGGCATCATGCTGGTGTCGGTCGTCGTGATCGTGCCCGTCGTGCGACTCGCACTGCGGGTCATATCGTCGGACTCGGTTTTCGAGGTGTGGGCACGTCCCGGAGTCATGTCCTCGTTGTTCTTCACGGTCTGGCAAACGCTGGTGTCGACCACCCTGACCCTCGTCGTCGGACTTCCATCGGCGTGGGCCTTTTCACGACACGCTTTCCCTTTGCGTCGACTCGCTCTCGCCGTCGTCACCGTGCCTTTCATCCTGCCGACCGTCGTGGTGGGTGCGGCTTTCCTGCAAATGCTTCCGCACGGAATCGAGCGCGGTTGGTTCGCCGTGATCATCGCCCACGTCTACTTCAACCTCGCGGTGGTGGTGCGAACTGTCGCCCCGGCCTGGGCCCAGGTCGACCCCGGGCTCGACGAGGCGGCGCGCAGCCTCGGAGTCTCGCGCCCACGGGCTTTTTTCACCACCTCGCTCCCGATCCTGCGACCGGCCATCTTCTCAGCCGCCGCAATCGTCGGCTTCATGTGTTTCACGTCGTACGGGGTCGTGCGGATGCTCGGTGGCGGTTCCGCGACGATCGAAGTCGAGATCTACCGTCGGGCCATGCTCTTCGGCGACGTCTCGGGGGCCACCGTGCTCGCACTCGGTCAGATGATGATTCTCGCCGCCTGCCTCTTTCTGTGGGGTCGCCACCGTTCGATCATCGCCGATCGCGTGCGCGGGCGATCCCGACGCTCACCAACGGCCGAGATCGTCGCGTGGCTCACGGTCGCGGTCACGGTCTTGCCTCTCGTCGGACTGGTGATCGCCTCGGTGCGCAACCGGGGTCGATGGTCGTTGGCGGGATGGAGGGTGCTGCTCGGTCACACCGAGATCGGCGGCCTCGACGTGAATCTCACATCCACCATCACCCGATCGTTGACCTTCGCCGCGATCGCCACATCGATCGCGGTCCCGATCGGTTTGCTCACGGTCCACTCCTCGCACGACCGACGTGACCGTACCCTTCTCATACCGATGGGGGTCTCGGCCGTCGCCGTCGCCCTCGGGGTGCTCGTCACGTACGACCGGCCCCCCTTCGACTTCCGGTCGTCGTGGTGGCTCGTTCCTCTCATCCACGCGGTGGTGGCGTTGCCCTTCGTCGTGCGCACGATCGGGCCGGTGCGAGCGGCCATCCCCGACGACCTGCGCCGAGCCGCGTCGACGCTCGGTGCGCCGCCGACCCGAGTGTGGCGGACGATCGACCGCCCGCTCATGGCGACCGCGGTCCGCACCGCGGCCGGTCTGTCGGCGGCCCTATCACTCGGCGAGTTCGGGGCGACCAGCCTGATGTCGCGACGCGACACCGACACGTTGCCGGTCGTCGTCGAGCGTTTGCTGTCGCGATCCGGTGATCTGGCGCGTCTGTCCGGTCAGGGAGCCGCGGTCGTCCTGTTGGGTCTCTCCGTGCTGGTGCTCACCCTGATCGGTCGCGTCGACGACCTCGGCACCGAACGACTGCGAGGACGAGCATGAGCGAACTGGAAGTTCGCGAACTCGTGGTCGCCCACGGCGACCGGGTGCTCGTCGACCGATTGTCGTTTCGAGTCGACAGCGGGACGATCGGTGCGATTCTCGGCCCGTCGGGCATCGGTAAGACCTCACTGTTGCGCGTCGTCGCCGGTATCGAGCGCCCCCGCTCGGGTCGCGTGTTGCTCGGTGGGTCCGACATCACCGACCTACCGGCGCATCGGCGTCGCGTCGGTTTGGTGTTCCAGGACAACCAACTCTTTCCCCATCTCTCGGTGGCCGAAAACGTCGCGTACGGCCTGCGCCACAACTTCGACCGCGCGTTCCGACGGTCGTGGAACCGCTCGCGGGTCGAGCATCGAGTCGCCGAGCTTCTCGATGTGATCGGTCTCGCGGACCGGGGCGCCGATCCCGTGGGGGTGCTGTCCGGAGGTGAAGCCAAACGCGTGGCCCTCGCCCGTGGTCTGGCACCGAGTCCGGCGGCTCTGCTGCTCGACGAACCCCTCACCGGACTGGACGGTGAACTCCACGAACGTCTGATGCACGATCTTCGGTCGATTCTGAACGCCGGGGGCACGACAGCGTTGCTCGTCACCCACGACGAGACCGAGAGCGCCTTCTTGGCGTCGAGCGTGACGAGGCTCCGGTAGGTTTCCGGCATGGCCGAACCGATGCGCATCGGATTCCTCGGCGCCGGCCACATCGCGACCTACCACTCCAAGAGCATCCGGCGCGTCGCCTCCGAACTCCCCTTCCCGATCGTTCGAGCCGGCATCTTCGATCCGGACACCGAACGCCGCGACGATTTCGCCGCGGCCAGCGGACATCGACCGATGGACTCCGTCGACGACGTGTTGTCGTCGTGTGACGTCGCGTACGTCTGCACCTGGACCTCCGAGCATCTCGGCCTCGTCGAGGCGGCGGTTCATCACGGTTGCGCCGTGTTCTGCGAAAAGCCCCTCGGTCGCGATCTCTCTGAAGCCCGCGCGGTGCGTGACGCGCTCGCGGGAACCATCAATCAGGTCGGTCTCGTGCTGCGCCACTCTCCGGCCTATCTCATGGCCGCACGCCTGACGAATGACCCCCGTGCGGGACGCGTCATGAGCGTCGTGCTCCGCGACGACCAGTTCATCCCGATCCAGGGCCACTACGGATCCTCGTGGCGACGCGACGTCACCAAATCCGGTGCCGGAACACTCCTCGAGCACAGCATCCACGACATCGACGCGCTTCACGCGATCGTCGGACCCATCGACTCGGTCAGCGCCCGATCGTCGAGCTTCCACGGATTCGACGGCATCGAGGATGTCGTCGCGGCCAATTTCACCTTCGTCTCTCCCGACGACGTCGCGTCTCACGGCGTCATGAGCAGTATCTGGCACGACAACCTCGCGCGACCGAGCTTGCGACGGATCGAGGTCTTCTGCGAGAACCGGTTCGTCGCCATCGAGGGGGACGACTGGCTCGG
Source organism: Acidimicrobiia bacterium (assembly GCA_046091365.1). Taxonomy (GTDB): domain Bacteria; phylum Actinomycetota; class Acidimicrobiia; order Acidimicrobiales; family Ilumatobacteraceae; genus Casp-actino8. The sequence goes on from JBJTBM010000011.1 coordinate 24,485, forward strand.
ACCGGTCGTCTGGGTCGATTCCGACGGCACGTCCGGGTCTCTCGCGGGAGACGAACTGGTCGCCGCGACCCGATCGATGGCGAATGGTCACCCGAACCCCGACGCGGCCTTCCTCCTCGCAGTTCACCGCCACGAGCGAGCCTTCCCCGACGCCGAGACGGCGCTGACCGCACACCTCGTCGTCGACGCGATGTATCGGTCCGCGGCATCGGATGGTGACCCGGTGAAAGTGGGTTCACCGCGCGTGCGCGTCGAACGGGTCGACCCAGAGGACGTGAAGCCCCTGCGACTCGACGTGCTGCGGCGGGGCATGACGAACCGCACCATCGACTTCGACGGCGACGACGACCCCGAAACAGTTCACCTGGCCGCTTTCGACGAGGCCGGTGCGATCATCGGTGTCAGCACCTGGATGCGTCGCGACTCCGTCGATCACCCCGGTCGACGTGCGGTGCAGTTGCGCGGCATGGCCACTGCCCGCCACCGCCAAGGGGTGGGGGTCGGGGCCGAGTTGCTGTTCGCGGGGTTTGCGTCGGCCCACGCGAACGGCGTCGAGGTGGTGTGGGCCAACGCCCGCGATGCCGCCCTCGATTTCTACCGCCGGCACGGAATGCGCGAGGTCGGCGAGGGCTTTATCGAGTCGGTCACCGGCCTCCCCCACCACCGAGTCGTCATCGAGTTGGGCTGAGCGCCCACCCGTCGGGGTGGGTCAGCCCTCGTCACATCCCCACTCGCTCGGTCTCCTACTCGATGCCCTGCGGGCCCTCGATCGCGCTCGAACCGCCCTTCATCAATCGAGCTGTACCGGACCTTTGTTCGACCGTCTCGACGTCGACCTCAGCTTCGCCATCGCCCGCCTTCGTTCGCTGACGAACGCCTCGTGACCTACGTCGGCATCGACGTGAGTGCGGTCGCCGAGGCCATCCGTCAACTCGAGCAAGCCCGTCATCTCCTCGAAGGCGCCCGAACGGACGAAACCTTCCACGACGACCTCACGCGGGTAGACGCCGTCATCGGGGTCGTCATCGAGGCCAACCACGCGTTGCATCGGATCCTGGCTTCTCCTCTCGCCCTCGAGCCCGAACGACGACAGTCCGCTCTCATCGCCCTCGTCGACGGCTGGATCGCGGACCCGAAATGGTGGGCGCGGTCGACGACCCGCGCGACCACGCCGATCGACGACGTCTGGAGGGCGGTCGGCCACGACACGGTCTCGCTCGACGCGTTGATGAACCGATCGATCGACGTCCGTGACATCCGGCGACTTCAGGGACTGCTCTTCGGCGCCGCCGACTTCACCACCGTGCGTGCCGCCCTCATCGAGTCGGTCGACCCCACACGAATCGAACCGCACCAAGCACGGGCGAGGATCGAGGCGCTGGCGACTGCCATCTTCGTCGAGCCCGGGGATCGACCGGTGTTCGCGAACGCGCGGGTCGACGTCGAACGGCTGCGACAACGACGTTCGGAGTTGCGAGCCTTGCTCGGCGAGTTGTGTGCTCCGTGGCAGATGTACTTCACCGGTCTCGCCGAAATATGGGGAGGTGACTCGACGACCGGCCTCGCATTACTGCGACGCGTCGCCAGCGACGCCCGAGCCGCCTCGGCCCTGGCTGCCGCCTTGCCGGCCGCGGTGAGCGCGGCGTTTCGAGACTTGCCCGCCGATCACCTCTCACGCCTGCGACGCATCGATGACATCGCGTTCTCGATCGGCGCCACCACGAGAGTCCTCGAGGTGGCGAAAATCGAGGAATCCATCGACAAAGCCGAGCGACGCGAATTCGCCCTCGGACTCCCGAGTTACCTACCTCTCGGCCTGTCGTGGACGGCGTCGTTGACCATCGGCGCCGCCTCGGCTCTCATCGGAGACCGACTCGACGACTCCGACGACGTGCGCGATGCGGCCGCGACATCCGAGCGAGAGTTGCGCGCGCGGCTCGCCGACATCGCTGCGCGAGACGTCCTGCGTTCGGCGATCGCCGTCGGTTTGGTCGACGCTGACGCCGACAGCGTGCCGATCGACGTTCGCCTCGAAATGCAGCACGCACGCGACTCGATCTTCGACTTCGGAGATCGCGGAGCAGAGTTGGTCGACTGAGGTCCGTCAGCGGCCGATGACGACCTCGGATGTGAAGCGTCGACTCGTCGCCGAGTCCGGATTGACCAACAGTTCGAGCGTCCAGGTGCCCGCCGAGAGCAACGACAGCGAACCGACGTAATGATTGGGTCCCAACTCCTCGACGGGCACGGAGATCGTGGGTATCTCGGATCCGGCGAGCGTCATGCGCATCTCCACCGAGTCGACGGGCTGCAACGATCCGCCCGGCGTGGTGATCGTGAGGTGAATCTCGTTGTAGCCGACCACCCCGGGCGTGACGGCGACATCGGCGATGATGTCCCCTTCGACCAGCGACAACTGCACGACGGAGGACTCCGACGATATCTCGGGCGACTTGGCGACCATGCCCGCGGTGACGGCGAGTACACACGCGCCGACGATCACCTCGACGACCACCACTCGCCGGAGGGCCGCCATATCGTCGTGACGGACGAGCCACCGGGCGAACACACCGAGTGTCACGGCGACGACGACGATCGCCGATTTGATCAGCAGACCCTTGCCCCAGTCGCTGTCGGTCACATCGGAGACCCGAGGAACAAGATGCCACATCTGCCAAAGTCCCGACACCACCACGATCGGAATGGCCCATGTCGCCGAGCGCGAGAAGCGCTCCACCACCTCGCGTGCACGGGGCGAACCCCAACCGACGACGAGCATGGCGAGACCGCCGATCCAGAGCGCCACACCTCCGAGGTGCAAGGAGTCCACCGCGACCGCGAGACCCGACTGACGCGAGGCGCTCGGATGACCCGACGCCGAGAATGTGATCACGACTCCGACTCCGACCAACGCCGCACTCGACCGCCACCAGGCCGTGGTGGCTCGGGCGAAGTTGCCCCTCAGGAGCCAGAACAACACCGCGATGATGGCCAGCAATCCCAGCCTGATGACGATGGCCTCACCGAGACGCGTGTCGGCGACGTCGGCCCACAACCCGCGGTCGAACGTGTCGCCCCACGTGCCGGCCACCGTGTACGGACCTTGTAATGCGAACAGCGCCACCGACCCGAGCACGCCACCGAGCCACGACCCGATCAACAGGTGCACCGCGCGTCGCGACGAGATGCCACCACCGGCCAACAACGCCGTCCCTCCGAGCAACAGCGCCACTCCCAGGTAGGCGAGCCAACGACTCACACCCATGGCCCACGAGAGTCCCGATGGTCCGGCCGATCCGTCGAGTACACCCGAGAGGAGGTCGGTCGGATCGACGGCACTCGCCGACGTGCCGACCTGGAAGGTGTAGGCACCTTCGGCAACGTGACCATCGGGCGACAATGCGCGCCATGCCACCGCATAGACACCGTCGGGCAAATCCGGGACACCGCCGGCCGACATCACTGAGTCGTCGTCGTCGGAGATCATCGCCTCGTTCAGGATGAGTCGGTTGCCGCTCTGGTCGTAGATCTCGATCGATCGGGGAACGGGCGTGATGGCTTCGTCGAAGTCGAGGACGATCTCGCTCGGCCCCTCTTCGAGGATCGCCGACGGGGCCGGGGACGCCGACTCGAGTTGCGCGTGGGCCGACGCACCGGACGGTGTCACCCCCAGAACGATGGCGCAGAGCAGCAAGGACACCGTCATCCGCTTCATGGCCGTGTTCCCCCGCACCGGACCATCATCGCATCAATCCGGCCGGCGGCACGCCATCGATGTCGACGCGCCCCAACAACCACGCGAGTCTCTCGTGCGGTGCCCTCGTGGCGACTGCCGCGGGTAGATCGTTCAAACCCATCGAGCCTCGGGCCTTCCACTGCATGCTCATCAGCGCGAGGTCGTGACGGACGTAGTCGGTCGACCACGACTCGGGTCCGTCGAAGCCCAGTTCCCGCAACCCCAGATCACCCGCGTGCACCTCGACCTCGCGCCACCGACGCAACGGCAACTCGGAGATCGGAACTTCGTGTCCCGACAACAGACGACCGCAACCGAACCAGGCCTCACGGGCGATGGCCCAGGCACCCTCCAGTTCGTAGACGGAACGACGAAGATCGGCGACCTGATCGCGCGCGTTTCGAACGGCGCCAGCTTCGATGTCGGCGTTACGACCGGTGGCTCCCCCGGGATACTGATCGACGGACTCGCCGTTTTCGGCCGCCATGGTGAGACGGGTGAGGCTGTCGGCGTTGCGCGCGAGATGGGTGAGCACGTGACCGACCGTCCAATCGGGCAATCGAGACGGACGTCGCACCATTTCGTCGGTGAGACCCGGGCCCTCGACCGGGTCGAGCGTCGACAACAACCGTTGGTGCGATGCGGCGAGACCCTCGACGTGTCGATTCAACGCCGTGGCATCCATGCCCCGACGGTAGTCGCCACGATCGTCAGGCCAGTGGTGCGGTCCGTCGGGGAATGACCACCACGGTGCCGTCGGGCTCGTGATGCACGGTGACCGACACGCCGTAGAACTCCGACAAGGTCTCGGCCCTCAACACCTCGTCGGCCGCGCCGGAGGCCACGCAATGACCGTGGTGCAGCAGAGCGAGACGGTCGCTGTACAAGCCGGCAAGGGTGAGGTCGTGCATGGCCGAGACGACAGTGAAACCGTGCTCGCGTCGCAGCGTGTCGACCAACTCGAGGGCCTGTTGCTGATGTCCGATGTCGAGAGCACTGGTGGGCTCGTCGAGCAACATAATCGGTGCCTCCTGCGCCAAGGCCCGGGCGATCACGATTCGCTGGCGTTCGCCACCGGACAGCGAACCCAGCCGACGTTGGGCGAACTCCTCCAGGCAGAGACGATCGAGCACCTGATGGACCATCGACCGGTCGTGCTTGCTCTCCCGTCCGAAGTAGCCGACGAACGGGTTGCGACCGAGGAGCACGTAGTCGAAGGTGGTCATGTCGTCGGGGAGCGACGGACTCTGGGGGACGTGCGCTATCAGCGCCGCACGACGGCGCGCGGAACGCAACTCGAGCGGTGTTCCGTCCACCAGGATGCGACCCTCGTGCGGCACGAGACCGGCCGCCGCGCGCAACAACGACGACTTGCCGGCACCGTTCGGGCCGATGAGGCACAGCCACTCCCCCGGACGAACCGTGTCGGAGAACGATGACACCGCCGTGGCCTCGGCGTACCTCACCGAGATGTTCTCGAAGGTCAACGACGTCATCGCGCCTCACTTTGCCGTGAACGAAGAACCAGGATGAAAAAGGGTGCGCCCAGAAACGCCGTGACGACGCCGATGGGGGTCTCGGCCGGGTCGGAAAGCACCCGACCGGGAACGTCGGCCACGATCAGGAAGGCCGCACCCACCAGGATCGACAAGGGAAGAAGGCGTCGGTAACTGGCGCCGGCGAGAAGTCGGACCAGATGCGGTACGACGATGCCGACGAAGCCGATGAGACCGCTCACGCTCACCACCGCCGAGGTGCCCAAGGTGGCGGCGATCACCACCGTGAGTCGGATGCGGTCGACACGGGCACCGAGCGATTGGGCTTCATCCTCGCCGACCCGGAGGACGTCGAGCAAACGGCGATGCGCCAGCAATACGGCGCCGCTCACCACGACGTACGGAAGCACGAGACGCACGTCGCCCCACGTCGCCGACGAGAGACGACCCAGGATCCAGCTGTACACCTGTCGCACCACGTCGGTGTTCTTCTGCAACATGAACGTCTGCACCGCGGTGGTGAGCGAGGTGACGGCGACGCCGGCCAACACCAGCGTGGTGGGATTGCGCGAGGCTCCGAATCCGGCCCCCACCGTGTAGGTGAGCAGAACAGCCAGCAGGCCACCGATGAAAGCCGACAATGGCAACGGGTCCACGGGCCACGATTGGCTGGTGGAGCGACCCACGACGAAAATCAACGTCGCACCGAGCCCGGCACCGGCGGCCACACCAAGCAGGTACGGATCGACGAGCGGATTGCGGAAGACCCCTTGGAACGACGCACCGGCGAGCGAGAGCATCGCCCCGACGATGCCGGCCAACACCACGCGAGGCATGCGAATCTCCCACAGCACGGTGCTCTGAAGTTCCGTCGCCCCCGAGTCGATGCGCACGAACGGAAGGTGATCGAGCAGTTCGGCCGGCACCCGCCACCAGGCGGGGCCGGCCGGACCGATCATGGCCCCGAACAGGAACGCGACCGCCAGGGCGACACACGCCGCCGGCACCCACCACGACTTGGTGGTCTCACGTTCCCGTCGAAGGATCACTCGGAGCCAACGACCTTCAACGTGTCGGCGATCGCCGCGACGAAGTCCACCAAACGCGGCCCCCAACGCGACGCGATGTCATCGTCCAAACCGAACACGTGACCGTTGATGACCGCACTGAGCACGTCCCAGCCCGGACGAGCGGCCACGGTCTCCGCGCTGGCGCCGCAGCACTTCGTGTCCGCGAGGAAGATGAGCGTGGGATCCTGGCTGACGATGAACTCGGCCGACAATTGCGGATAATCCGTGTCGCCCTCGGTCGCATCGGCGATGTTGCGCAAACCGAACATGTCGAAGATGGAGCCGACGAAGGTGTTGCTGGTGACCGAGTAGAGCGTGTCGTCCAACTCGAGGAAGTACGAGGTGCCCTCGGGAAGCTGTGCTGCCCCAGCGATGATCTCTTCGATGTCGGCCTTCATCGAATTGGCGAGTTCGGAGGCCGCTTCGGACCGTCCGACGGCGGACCCGAGATCGACGATCTGCGCGTAAGCCTCGTCCAGCGAAACAGGGGCCGAGTTGACCCACGATTCCACGCCGATGGCGGAGAGCTGATCGGCGAGACCGGTGAAGTCGTCGCCGATCACCACCAGATCGGGATCGAACTCGGAGATGGCCTCCACGTTCGGCTCGTACGCCGAGAGGTCGGTGATGGCGGCCTCGGCCGGGAAGTTCGACATCGAGTCCACGGCGACCACCTGATCACCGGCGCCGATGGCGTACAGGATCTCGGTGTGCGTCGGCGACAACGACACGATGCGCAGCGCCTCCTGCTCGGTGACGGTCGGATCCGGCGTCGACGACGCTTCGTCTCCCCCGCACGCGGCCATCAGGGTCGCTCCGGTCAGAACGAGTCCGATCACGGAACGTCGGGTGCGCCCGAACGAGCGCATTGACAGTGCTTGCTTCATTGAAGCTTCCTCCATTGCTTTGAGGAAGCAAGAGGAGTGTGAGGAACGGGTTCTCCGCACCTTCACGATCCGCCCTTGCCTCGAGGGTTGGTTTCGCGCACGAATCAGGCGACCGGACTCGCTGGCACGACATTTCTGTCGACTCAGACCACCGTTGCGGGACAGTGCCGGGATCTCACCGGACTTCGCTGGATTTCACGCACCGACTATCGCCGGCTCCCGCACCGTAGCACAGGGTGCCGTGTTTTGCGTCACATCGAAGAGAGTTCGTCGCGTCGACTCAGGAATTCGCCGCGACGAGGGCCGCGATGCGGTTGATGCCCTCCTCGAGGTCGGTGTCGCCCAACGCGAACGAGAAACGCGCGTATCCAGCCGAGCCGAAGGCCTCACCGGGGACGAAAGCCACCTTGGCTTCGGACAGCACGATGTCGGCCAACTCCATCGACGTGTTCGCCGGTCGACCGTTGTACGAGCGCCCAAGCAAACCGGTGAAGTTCGGATAGCAATAGAACGCTCCCTGCGGTTCGAGACACGTGACACCGGGGATGGCGCTCAGCATTCGGTGCATCGTGCGACCACGACGCTCGAAGGCTTCGCGCATCATGGCGACGGCACTGAGATCGCCGGCGACGGCCGCGAGCGCAGCAACCTGGGCAACGTTGCTCACGTTCGATGTCGCGTGACTCTGAAAGTTGATCGCCGCCTTCATCACATCGGATGGTCCGATCATCCAACCGACGCGCCAACCGGTCATGGCGTAGGTCTTGGCCACCCCGTTGACGATGATGCACTGATCGGCGACATTGGGAACGAGGGTCGGCATGCTCGCAAACGTGTGTGGACCGTAGGTGAGATGCTCGTAGATCTCGTCGGTCACCACCCATACACCCCGCGACACTGCCCACTCGCCGATCGCCTTGACTTCCTCGGGCGGATACACCGATCCGGACGGGTTGTCGGGCGAGACGAACAGCAACACCTTGGTGCGCGGTGTCAGCGCCTTCTCCAGTTGCTCGATGGTGACGCGGAAACCGGTCTCCTCGTTGGTGTCCACGATGACCGGCACTCCCCCGGCCAACACGATCGCCTCGGGATAGGTGGTCCAATACGGCGCCGGGACGATGACCTCGTCGCCCGGATCACACAGCGCCGCAAAGGCCGTGAAAACAGCGTGTTTACCCCCGTTCGTCACCAACACCTGATTGGCCGTGGTCTGAAAGCCACTGTCACGGAGTGTCTTGGCGGCGATCGCCTCACGCAACTCGGGAAGGCCGGCCGCGGGCGTGTAGCGGTGCATCTTCGGATCGCGGCAAGCCCGCACCGCGGCCTCGACGATGTGCTCGGGCGTCGGGAAATCCGGCTCGCCGGCACCGAACCCGATGACGTTCTCGCCCGCGGCCTTCAATGCCTTGGCCTTGGCGTCGACAGCCAAGGTGGCGGACTCGGCGATGGCGGCCAATCGAGAAGATGTGCGGTTCCGTTGGGCGGGCGAACTCATGAGTGCCATGCTTACACAGTGAGCACGACCGACCCCCGTTCGATTCGAATTTCCCCCGACCTTTTGCCCGCCGACGGTCGCTTCGGTTGCGGACCATCGAAGGTGCGCCTCGAACAGATGAAAGCCCTCGAGGCCGCCGGAGCGATGTTGCTCGGAACCTCACACCGACAGGCCCCGGTGAAGAAACTCGTGGGTTCCCTGCGCTCCGGTCTACGGGACTTGTTCGGGCTTCCCGACGGTTGGGAGGTCGTGCTCGGCAACGGCGGGTCCACCGTCTTCTGGGACGTGGCCACCTTCGGGTTGATCGAGCGGCGCAGTCAGCACCTGGTCTTCGGCGAGTTCTCGTCGAAGTTCGCCGAGGCGGCAACCGCTGCACCGCATGTCGAGTCGACGTCGGTGATCAAGTGCGACCCGGGTGCTCATCCGACAGCCTCGGCCGAACCCGGAATCGACAGTTACGCGTTCACCCACAACGAGACCTCTACGGGCGTGATGATGCCGCTCGTACGCCCGCACGGCACCGACGGCGACGCCTTGGTGATCGTCGACGCCACCTCGGCATCGGGAGGCTTGCTTTGGAATACGTCCGAAGTCGACGTCTACTACTTCGCCCCCCAGAAATGCTTCGCGTCGGACGGCGGATTGTGGGTGGCGCTCTGCTCGCCGCGAGCGATCGAGCGCATCGAGCGCATCGCTGCATCGAAGCGTTGGACCCCGGCCTCGCTCGACCTCAAGATCGCACTCGACAACAGCGTTGCGAACCAGACCTACAACACTCCGGCGCTCGCGACGATCGTGATGTTCGAGTCGCAAGTTCGTTGGATGAACGAGATCGGTGGTTTGGTGGCCTGCAATGCGCGCTGCAAGCAGTCCTCGAACACGCTCTACGAGTGGGCCGAGTCGCGAACGTGGGCGCGACCATTCGTCGTCGATCCGGCCATGCGATCCGAGGTGGTGGGCACCATCGACATCTCCACAGCGAGCGACGGCGGCGTGGACGCGAACGACGTGTGTGCGGCGCTGCGGGCCAACGGGGTGGTCGATACCGACAGTTACCGGAAGTTGGGTCGCAACCAGTTGCGCGTCGGCATGTTCCCGGCGGTCGAGCCGTCCGACGTCGCCGCACTCACGCGCTGCGTCGACGTTGTCGTCGAGGCCTTGACCGGGTGAGAATCTGACCTCATGGAAGTAGCCGACGTCCTCGAGTGGCACGGCGTCTCCTCGCCGCTGCGACGACCGGTGATGGTTCTGGCCTTGACGGGCTGGTTCGACGCGGCCTCGGTGGCCACCGCTGCCCTACGACTTCTCACCGACTCCAACGACTGCGAATTGGTGGCCACGATCGACGCCGATCCTTTTTACGACTTCACGCAGGTGCGACCCGAAGCGCGTTTCGACGACGACGGAGAACGCGAGATCGTGTGGCCGATGAACGACGTGGTGGCGATTCGCTTTCCGGAAGCCGCCCGCGATGTCGTGATCGTCAACGGTGTCGAGCCGCACACCGCTTGGAAGACCTACGTGGCGAGCATCATCGCTTGCTACCTGCGACTCGGATGCGAGGCGATGGTGACGGTGGGGGCCGCACCCGACGCCGTTCCACACACCCGGGCGCCGATCGTGGTGGGTAGTTCCGTCGATCCCGATCTGGCGCGCAGCCTCGGCCTGTCGAAGCCGTCGTACCAAGGAATGACCGGAGTCGTGGGCGTTCTGCAGACCGAATGCGAGAAGGAATCGTTACCGGCAGTCTCGTTGCGCGTGGGCGTGCCGTTCTATCTCGATTACGCGCAACACCCGCAATCTTCGGCGGCGCTGTTGCAACACCTCGGACACGTTCTCGGCGTGCCCACGGGTGCGGCCGAGTTGACCGACGAGATCGACCGTTGGCGTGGACTGCACGACGAGGCGACCCGAGCCGATGCCGATCTGGCGCGCCAGGTGCGGGTGCTGGAGATCAACTACGACCGTATGACCGAGGCGGCGATACCGACGGCCGACGACCTCGCCGACCAGTTCCAGAAATTCCTCGACGACCAACCCGAATGACCAAACTGCGACAATTTGTCGCGTTTTGGGGGTTAAAGGGCGGCGGCGAAACCGGCGTCGAGGTCGGACAGGATGTCCTTGATCGACTCCAGCCCCACGCTCAACCGGATCAATCCCGGGTTCACACCCGACGCCACTTGCTCCTCGGCCGTCAGCTGACTGTGCGTCGTCGACGACGGCTGGATCACGAGACTGCGCACGTCACCGATGTTGGCCACGTGGCTGTGCAACGACAACCCGGCCACGAACTTCTCACCCGCCGCGCGACCGCCCTTGATGTTGAAGGCCAACACCGAGCCGAAACCGCGCCCGCCGAAGTACTTCTTGGCCCGCTCGTGCCACGGGCTGCTCGGCAGACCCGCGTAGTTCACGCTCTCCACCTGCGGATGCTTGGCCAGGTACTCGCCGACCGCCTGCGCGTTGCTCCAATGGCGTTCCATCCGCAGCGACAACGTCTCGAGTCCCTGCAACAGCAGGAACGCGTTGAACGGCGACACCGCCATGCCGAGGTCGCGCAACAACTGAACGCGCGCCTTCAGGATGTACGAACCCGCCCCCAGCGCTGGCCAGTACGCGAGGCCGTGGTATGAGGGGTCCGGCTCGGTGAAGTTCGGGAATCGACCCGAGGCCGAGAAGTCGAACTTTCCGCCGTCGGTGATCGAACCGGCCACCGATGTTCCGTGACCGCCCACGAACTTGGTGAGCGAATGCACCACGACGTCGGCGCCCCATTCGAGCGGGCGGATACCGAACGGGCTGGGGACCGTGTTGTCGACGATCAGGGGAACACCGGCCTCGTGGGCCACCTTCGAGACGCCCTCGATGTCGAACACGTCGTTGCGCGGGTTCGCCAGCACCTCGCCGTAGAAGGCCTTGGTGTTGGGGCGAACGGCCGACTTCCACTGCTGCAGATCGTGCGGGTCGTCGACGAACGACACCGCGATACCCATCTTGGGCAACGTGTAGTGGAGCAAGTTGTACGTGCCGCCGTACAGCGACGGCGACGCCACGATGTGGTCGCCGGCTTCGGCCAGCGTCAGGATCGCGAGAGTCTCGGCCGCCTGTCCCGACGACACCACCAGGGTGCCGGGTAGGCCGATCGCCGTAGTGACGCCGCCTTCGAGAGCGTTCACCCGAGACTCCACCGCGAGCTGCGTGGGGTTCATGATTCGGGTGTAGATGTTGCCGACTTCGGCCAAGGCGAAAAGATTCGCGGCGTGCTGCGCGTCGCGGAACTCGTACGACGTGGTCTGGTAGATCGGCACCGCACGGGCCCCGGTGGCCGGATCGGGGTCGCCCCCGACATGAATCTGCTTGGTCTCGAAACCCCACTCTGCCGACATGAACGTGCCCTCCTGTTTGGAACAGGAAGACACGCTACCGAGGAATTCCCGACTCAACAAGTCGGATTTCGAAGTGTCGGTCGAGTTTTCTCAGCCTCCGCTGACGTCGGCCACCTTCTGCTTGCCGGCTCCGAGGAACGGCATCATCGCCCGCAGCTCCTTGCCCACGACCTCGATCTGGTGGGCCGCTCCGTTGGCCTGGAGTTCCTTCATCCGGGCTCGACCCGACTCGCTCTCGGCGATCCACTCCTTGGCGAAACGCCCGGTCTGGATCTCCTTCAGGATCTTCTTCATCTCGGCCTTGGTACGCGGGGTCACCACACGCGGCCCACGGGTGAGGTCGCCGTACTCGGCGGTGTCGCTGATGCTGTAACGCATGCCCGCGATCCCCTCCTCGTACATGAGGTCGACGATGAGCTTTACCTCGTGGAGGCACTCGAAGTACGCCATCTCAGGCTGATAACCCGCCTCCACCAGCGTCTCGAAGCCGGCCTGCACGAGCGACGTCACGCCGCCACACAACACGGCCTGCTCCCCGAACAGGTCGGTCTCGGTCTCCTCGGCGAAAGTGGTCTCGATCACGCCGGCGCGCGCGCCACCGATGGCCGACGCGTAGCTGAGTGCCAGCTCCTTTGCGCCACCCGTGGCGTCCTGGTGCACCGCGATGAGCGCCGGCACGCCGCCGCCCTCGGTGTAGGTGCGTCGAACGAGATGCCCCGGTCCCTTGGGCGCGATCATGATCACGTCGACGGTCTTGGGCGGGCGAATGCGCTTGAAGCGGATGTTGAAGCCGTGCGCGAACGCCAGGGCCTTGCCCTTGCGCATGTGTGGCTTGATGAACTCCTCGTAGGTCGCCTTCTGCTCGGTGTCGGGCATGGTGAGCATGATCACGTTGCCCCACTTGGCCGCCTCGGCGATCCCCATCACGGTGAGGCCCGCAGCCTCGGCCTTGGCGGCCGACTTGCTGCCCGCACGCAGACCGACGACCACCTGCACACCCGACTCCTTCAGGTTCAGCGCATGCGCGTGTCCCTGCGAGCCGTAGCCGATGATCGCGACCTTGCGGCCCTTGATGATGGAGACGTCACAGTCACCGTCGTAGTACATCTTTGCTGCCATTGGTCAACTTGCCTTTCCGTGTTTGGCGGCCTTGAGGCGCGCCTCTTTGTCGAGCTTCGGAAGAGCCACCCGGCCCGTCCGCTGTAGTTCCACGATGCCGTAGCCGCGCAGAAGTTCCTCGAAGTCGTCGAGTTTGTCGGGACTTCCCTCCAAAGACACCGTGATGGCCTCGACCCCGACCGCCAAGATCTTGCCCTCGAAGATGTTGGTGAGCTCCACCACCTGGCCGCGGTCCTCGGCGGGCACCCGAACTGTGGCCATCAACAGTTCGCGCTCGACCGACCGGCGGGGGTCGAGTTCGCTGATCTTGACCACGTCGACCAACTTGAACAGCTGCTTGACCACCTGCTCGAGCGGCGCGGACTCGACATCGACGACGATCGTGATCCGGCTGAGCATGGGGTCCTCGGTGGGGGCCACGGCGAGGCTGAAGATGTTGTAGCCCCGACGGGCGAACAATCCCGCCACGCGGGCGAGCACGCCCGGCCGGTTCTGGACGAGCACCGACAAAATGTGGTGGGCCGGTTGCCCCATGGCGTAGGCGTTGGTGCTCATCGCAGGAACTCCCGTCGATCGTTCTGGTCGGGATGGAGGAGCACGTCGTCGTTGCTGAAGCCGGCTGGCACCATCGGGACCACCTGCTCGCCGGCGTCGACGCGGAACTCGACGACGAACGAGCGGTCGTCGATGCTCTTGGCCTACTCGAGGGCGGGCTGAAACTCTTCGGTGCTCTCGACGCGGATGCCGAAGCACACCATCGACTCGGCCCACTTCACGAAGTCGGGCAACTCGGGCGACAGGTACACCTCGCTGTAGCGCTCCTCGTAGAACATCTCCTGCCACTGGCGAACCATGCCGAGGTACGAGTTGTTGAGGATCGCC
>JBJTBM010000012.1:0-12772 GCA_046091365.1 Acidimicrobiia bacterium
CGCAAGATGGACTGGGAAGGCTCCGATGGCCCGGCGGGCTTCTCGGTGTGGGGCCCCAAGGACCCGCCGGAGATCTTCTTCAACCCGCCCGACATCGCCGACATCATCGCCGGCCGCTCCGCGGTCGGGCTGGACTGACGATGGATCTCGGGATCAGCGGTCGCACGGCCGTGTTGCTGGGAAGCACCCGCGGCCTGGGTCGAGCGTGCGCCGAGAGCCTCGCGCGCGAGGGCGTGAATCTGGTGGTCAACGGTCGAACCGCGGTCGACGTTGATGAGACGGTCGGTTCGCTCACGGCCGAGTTCGGCGTCGAGATACGTGGAGTGGTAGGGGACTCGTCGACATCCGAGGTGCACGAGGCCCTGCTGGCGGCCTGCCCGACTCCCGACATCGTGTTGTTGAACGGGCAGGGACCTGCGCCGGCGGCCTTCGGCGAACTGACCGCGGAGATGTGGAGGGCGGCGTTGCAACAGGCTCTGCTCGGCCCGCTTGCCTTCGTGCAGCGGGTGCTACCGGGCATGGTCGAACGACGTTTCGGGCGATTGGTCGCGATCAGTTCGGCGATGGTGAAGTCACCCAACTCGGCGATGAGCCTGTCGCACGGTTCACGTCTCGGACTGACCGGAGTCCTCAAAGGGCTCTCGAAGGACGTCGTGAAGTACAACGTCACCATCAACCAGATCCTGCCGGAGCGTTTCGACACTGCCCGCCAGGAACAGATGGCCCGGGTGGTCATGAAGATCAAGGGTGTCACCTACGAGCAGGCCCGCGCCGAGCAGGTGGCGTCCATCAAGGCCGGTCGATTGGGAGAGGCCAGGGAGTTGGGTGATGCGTTCGCCTTCCTGTGTTCGGCCCAAGCCGGTTACATCAGCGGGCAGAGCCTCCAAATGGACGGCGGAAGTTACGAGGGAGTGTTCTGATGCCGCAGGTTCGCACCGTTGGCTCGATGATCGACGACATCCGTCGGCACCACGTGGAGTTCGACATCACCGCCGCCGAGGCGGAACGTCAGGGCACCGCACCCGACGCCCTCGACGCGCTGATGCGCGAGTTGCGGGTACCGATGATCAAGGCACCGACCGAAGTGGGCGGCGATCACCTGCACATGGCCGATCAATTCCGTTACTTCGAGGCCTTGTCGTATGCCAATCCCACCGCGGCGTGGGCCGGGTTCAATCACGCCGGTGCGGCCGCCATGGCCGGCGCGCGCTTGGGGCCTGCGGGTCTCGACATCGTGTTCGGAGACAACCCTGCGCCGATCATGGCGGCCGTGTCGGCGCCGACGGGTACGTTCCTCGCCGTGGACGGCGGTGTTCGTTTGAGCGGTTCATGGAAGTACGCGAGCGGCGTCAAACACTCCGACTTCGCCCTCGTGACCGCCATCGAATCGGGGACCGAGCAGCCGCGGGTGCGTATCTGCATCGTGCGCACCCGTGACGCGCGCGTCGACGGCGACTGGGACGTCATGGCTCTCAAGGGGACCGGCAGCTTCACGATCCATGTCGACGATGTGTTCGTACCGGATTGCCTGGTGCTCGATCCGCTCGACGCCCCCTTGCGCGGGGGGCCGATGTTCGAGACCGGCTATCAGGCCTATGTCTCGGCAGAGAATCTGGGGTTCACCATGGGGGTTTGCCAGCGATTCATGGACGAGTTGGCCACCTACGCCAATGCCAAGGCGCGAGGTTTCGACGGTCGCCTCGCCGATCGGGGCGCGTTCCAGTACGAGTTCGGCAAGGGCCAGTTGGCGATCGACGCCGCGCGTGCGTTCGGTGCGCGCACGTTCGCTGAAGCCGACGTGACTCTCCTGGCCGGTCAGCGGTTGTCGATGAACGAGCAGTCGTACGTGGTGGCCGCGATGGCTTGGTGCACCGAGACCGCGGCGAACACCGTGAGTCATCTCTTTCACTTCGCTGGTGCCGGAGCCCTGTTCAACTCCAGCATCCTGCAACGCTGCTTCCGCGACGCGCACGGGTCGGTGCAGCACCACGTGGCATCGAACGTCGCGTTCGACCGGTTCGGCCAGCATTTGCTGTCGTTGGGCGAATGAGCGCCCACTTCTGACCGCTCCGCGATCCCAAGCGGGTGGGGTCAGTCCTTGGGCGGCACGTAGGTCGACAGGAACCGGCCGAGTCGCTCGATGGCCTCGGTGAGATCCTTCGCCCACGGCAAGGTGACGATGCGTAGGTGATCCGTGTTCGGCCAGTTGAAGCCGGTGCCCTGCACCACCAACACCTTCTCGGCGCGCAGGAAGTCCAACACGAAGCGTCGGTCGTCGGCGATGGGGTACATCGTCGGGTCGAGCTTGGGGAACACGTACAGCGCGCCCTTGGGGACCACGCACGAAACGCCCGGGATCTTCTGAAGTGCGGCGACCGCGGCGTCGCGTTGGGCCCGCAGACGACCGCCCGGCAGCACCAACTCGCGAATGCTCTGGCGTCCACCGAGCGCAGTCTGGATGGCGTACTGCGCCGGGTGATTGGCGCACAACCGCATGTTCGTGAGCATGTTGACGCCCTCGATGTAACTGGCCGCGTGCTTGCGCGGTCCGGTCATCATCATCCAGCCACTGCGGAATCCGGCGAGGCGATACGCCTTCGACAATCCGTTGAAGGTGACCACGAAGGCGTCGGGTGCCAACTCGGCCATGCAGTGGTGCACGGCGTCGTCGTACAGGATCTTGTCGTAGATCTCGTCGGCGAAGACGATGAGGTTGTGCTCGATGGCCAGATCGGCGATGGCCCGCAGGGTCTGGCGGCTGTACACCGCGCCGGTGGGGTTGTTGGGGTTGATGACGACGATGGCTTTGGTGTTTTTGGTGATCTTGGAACGGATGTCGTCGAGGTCGGGGTTCCAACCGTTGTCCTCGTCGCAGAGATAGTGAATCGGGGTGCCGCCGGCCAACGTGGTGGACGCGGTCCACAACGGATAGTCGGGAGTGGGGATGAGTACCTCGTCGCCCTCGTTCAGCAGAGCGTTCAGGGACAACTGGATGAGTTCGCTGACTCCGTTGCCGAGCCAGATGTCGTCGGGGTCGGTGATGTCGATGCCCAGGGTCTGGTAGTGCTGCACCACCGCGGTGCGAGCCGAGCGAATTCCTTGCGAGTCACTGTATCCCTGGGCCTGCTGCAGATGGCGGGTGACGTCGACCAGGATTTCCGGCGGGGCTTCGAAGCCGAACGGGTGCGGGTTCCCGATGTTCAACTTCATGATGCGATGACCCTGTTCCTCCAGGCGCTTGGCCTCCTCCAGCACCGGGCCACGGATGTCGTAGAGGACGTGGGCCAGCTTGTCGGATTGGCGGATCTCGGCCGGCCCGTTGGCGGGGGAATTCATGAGATCTGAAACTACCCGCCACCTCTTGGTGGAGGCGGTCTCATTTGAGTGTCGGTCGACGACTCAGATGATGTTCAGTGCGTCGAGGAAACGTGCGACCACCGATTCGTCACCCGTGACGGAGCAATGCCCGCGCCAATTCGAGCGCTGGGTTCCCCAGTCCACGAACGCGTGACCCGAACTGCTCACGGTCGCCACGGCGGCGGCCGAAGCACCCGTGGTCACCACGATGTCGGAACCCGACGGCGCGATCGTCCATTCGCCGCCGCCGGGTCCGGTGAGCACGAGAACGATCGGAGCCGACAGGGAAGCGCCGAGGTTCTGTTGCATCTGCGGCATGCCGGTGATCATCCAGCGCACGGCGGGACCGATGCGCGTCGCGTCGGCGGCGGGGACCGATCGCTCGATCGGACCCCGTGGAGCGAGCAGGTCGATGCGCAGGTGGCAGTAGTGATCGAAGGCGTAGGCATCGGCCAACTGGTGCATGGGATACGAGCCGAGGTCGGCCAACGGGATGACGGTGGACGCCAACGGCTCGTCCTGGAACGAAGCGAGAACGTCGACGGCCTTGTCGCAGAAATCCAGGTATTCGGCGAGAATCTGCTGGTTGGTCCAGTCCTTGCGGGGCTCGACCAAAAGATCCATCATCCGTTCGGCCGGCAACTGCACGGGTTCGGCCGGCGGCGGCGACGGGTCGACGGTCTCCTTGTAGTTGGAGCTCATGTGGGCCACCAGATCACGCACGGACCAACCGGCGCAACCACTCGGTCGGCTCCACTCCTCGCCGGTGAGAGTCGACACCACCGACTTCACCTCGTCCACGGCCAGACGTAATGCGACCACTGCTTCCTTCGACACGATATTCCCCCTTCGTTCACACCTTGTATACACGCGCTGCAGTGCCCGAGAAGAGCGCGGCCCGCTCGGACGCCGAGAATCCTGCGGTCAACTTCTTGTAGGCGTTCCACAGAACGTTGTACGAGAGCGACAAGCGGTCCACAGGAAAGTTCGACTCGAACATGCAGCGCTCGGGTCCGAAACATTCGATCGCGTGGAGGTAGTAGCGCGACTGCGCCGCGAGGAACTCGTCCGAGGTCGGGGGCCGCTCGGCCGTGTTCCATCCGAAACCGTTGTCGGGCATGGCGAGCCCGCCGATCTTGGCCACGGTGTTCGGTAGCGCTGCGATGTCGGCGATGTCGGTCTTCCACCGCGCGAAGATCTCCTCGCGCTGGGACGCGTACGGGCCGACGCCGATCGGTGTGCCGAAATGGTCGAGCACCATCGTCGTACCGGGGGTGGCCCGCGCCAACTCGAGGAACTCGCGATTCTGATGGTGATAGTGCCACGAGTCGTAGGTGAGACCGCGCTCGCCGAGACGCCGTAGACCGCGCCGGAAGTCAGCGTCGAGGTATAGATCGCGCGGAGCGTGCCCCGGGATCATCATCGTGTCGGGGTACTCGGCACGAGAGAGGGCGTCGCGCACTCCGCGGAACAGACCGCGGCCGGCCTCGGTGTGGCGATCCAACAGATCGTCGAGGTCGTCGCGCCGGAGATCGACGTGCCCCACGATTCCCGCCATCAACGGCTCGGGGTCCGAGAGGGCTTGATCGGCGATGTACCGCGTCTCGCCGAGTGAGCGCAGATGTTCGGGCGCGGAACGGTCGTACGCCGACCCGCACTCCATGAACACTGTCTTCACCACTCGATGTCCGCCCCGCGCGTCGCGATGCAGGTCGTCGCGTTGATAGGGGAGCCCCTGTCCGGCCGGCCACAGGTGGTGGTGCGGATCGACGATCTCGAGCTCGGGTTCGACGATCTCCTCGATCACTTGGTCGAGCCACTGCTGGGTTCCCGGTTCGTTCATGATCGCATCCTTGCGGCGGACGCGGCACTTGGCAAGAGGTGTCAGTGGACGCGCTCCAATCGGCGCACTTCGCGGGATAAGAGGGGAGTGCACACCGCGACCAAGGCGATGGTTCCCATGATGAGAATCGACGCGGGGGCCCCGATGGCGTGGGCCATGGGCCCGGCGACCAGGAGCCCGATGGGGGCGAAGGCCAATGAACCGAAGGCGTCGTACGAGCCGACCCGTGACAGAGCGTCTTCGGGGACGTTCGTCTGCAGCGTCGTCATCCAGTTCGCGTACATCACGTCGACTGCGACACCGGTGCCCGCGGCGGTGACGAACAGGATCCACAACGGTGCCGAGACTCCGGTGGCGAGCATCCAGGCTGCGCCGATAGGCATCACACCGACGGCGACCAGCAACGGTCGACGGGGCTTGAAGCGGAACGCGATTCCGGTGCCGAGGATGCTCCCCAGTCCGAAGCCGAACATCATCGTCCCCATCGCTCGGGCACCGTCGAATTCCTCTTTCATATGCACCGGAGCGAGCACCGCGATGAAGGCCTCGAACGCCAGGTGGTAGAAGGCGAAGGACCCCACGATGAGAACGATCCAACATCGTGAGGAGAATTCGGACCATCCCACCCGCAACTGCGTGATCATCGACGACCGGTCCTCCCCACTGTCCTCTCCGAACGACTTGGGTAGCCGCAACGACAACACCAGTAGACCGGCGATCAGGAACGAGGTGGCATCGCCGAGCAGACCCCAGCCCGGACCGGCGGTGGCCACGATGAACCCGGCCGCGCTGGCGCCGATGGTGAAGCCCACGTTGGCTCCGAAGCCGAGGATCGAGTTCGCGCCCTGCAGAAGTGGGCCGGGAACGATCATGGGCATCAATCCGCTGAAGGCCGGGTACCAGAGCGCGTTGAGAACGCCGAAGATGAAGCCGTTCACACACAGTAAGGGGACCGAGGCGTTGTCGGTGAGGAATGCGATCGCGCTGACCGCCACGACCATGCTGCCGATGATGTCGGTGGAGCCGACCAACTGGGAACGACCGAAACGGTCGGCGGCCACACCACCGATGAGCAAGAAGGCCACCAATGGAATCATCTGGGCCGTCGTGACGAGGCTGAGCGAGCCGGCATCGGCACCGTCGAGCGAGAGAACCCCGAAGGCCAGCGCGATGGGCGCCATGCCGTTGCCGACGTTGGACACGAACCGGGCGGCCAAGAGAACGCGGTACCGCGGGATCCGCCACAATTCCCGCAACTCCTCGAACACTGCCAACTCCACTTCGACTCGGAAACGTCACTTTATCGGTGCTGTTACTCTTGCCCCGGGGGATCGACCATGACGACGTACGCCGACCATCGACGAGTGATCGACATCGATGCACACATCCTCGAGCCGGTCGGTTGGTTGCGGGGTTACGCGTCGTCGGATGTCCGGGGTCGGATCCCGGAATTGGCATCCGACGATCCTGATTTTGCTCGGCAGTTGCGCGAGGCCGAAGAAGACCATCGACGCCGTTCGGTGGACGAGGCGTTTCGTGACGATGCGGCGCGTGATTACATGCGTATGGCTCGCAAGGGTTGGATGTCCTTCGGTGGTTGGGACACCGTCGAGCGAGCAATTGCCCTGGATCAATTGGGCTTCGAGTCGCAGCTGATCTTCCCGACGGGCTCGTTCGCCCAGATCTACGGAACTCCCCACGAGTTCCGAGCACAGGCGATCGCGGCCATGAATCGGGGTCTCGTCGATTTCTGCTCCGACCCCCGTTTGATGGCCACCGCCTACGTGCCGTTCGAATTCGGGCCGACGACCGCCATCGAATTCGTCGATACCGCGGTAGCAGCTGGAGTGTCGGGCATGCTGATCGACTCCGTCCCGTCGTCGCGTCAACGTTCGTTCACGCACCCCGACTACGACCCGGTATGGGCACGAATACAGGATTCCGGTACCGCGGTGTTCCTTCACGTGGGCGCCGATCAGAACTACCGACCCGTGCCGAAAGTGTTCTTCGACAACGGTCGTGACATGGCGCACTTCCGTTCCGATGCTCCGGGTGACCCTTTGTCGTACATGGGCATCGGTTATCCGGCCGAGTTGTTCCTGGCGGCGCTCGTGTACGACGGCGTCATGGAGAAATTCCCGCGACTCCGAATCGGCATCACCGAATTGGGTGCCACGTGGTTGCCGTCGTTCCTGCACTTCATCGACTCCGGGCATCGCGCGTTCCGCAACATCCAGGACCTTTCGCATCTGACGATGAAGCCGTCCGATTATCTGCGTCGTCAAGTGGTGGTCAGCCCCTTCGCTGGCGAGGACGTGGGCTGGGTGATGGAACAAGCGGGTACCGAGATGGTGGCGTTCTCCTCGGACTATCCGCATCACGAGGGAACCGACGACCCGATACGTCGTTTCGAGGCCAGCATGACCTCGATCGACGATGACGGCCGTGCGGCGTTCTACGAGGGCAACGCCCGCCGTCTGCTCGGGCGGTAGGAATCAGCCGCGGGCGAACTCGCGGATGACGCGACCCGGACGCTCGCCGGTGTGGCGACCCTCCTCGGTGACCACCTTGCCGTTCACGATCGTCGCGGCGTATCCGGTGGACTTGATGACGAACCGACCCTTGCCGTTCGGGAAGTCGTTCACGTACTCCGGGTAGCGCGTCTGCAACGTCGCAGGGTCGAAAACGTTGATGTCGGCGAAGTTGCCGGTTTCGAGCGTGCCGCGTTCGACGAGTCCGAGGACCGCCGCCGGTTTGGCGGTCAGTTGGTGCACGGCGGTCTCGAGGGTGACGGCCTTTCGGTGGCGATGCCAGTACGAGATGTAGAAGGTGGGGCTGTCGGCGTCACAGATCTGGCCGGCGTGAGCACCGGCGTCGCCGAGACCGGGGACGACACCGTCGAGTTGCAGGTAGGCCTCCATCGACGTGGTGTTGCGATTGAAGAACCAGGCGTTGTACACCTCGCGCCCCTCGCTCTGAAGCAAGCGGTCGACGATCAGTTCGACCGGGGTCACCCCGGCCCGTGCGGCCAGAACCGCGATCGAGGTTGGCTCGTCGACGTTGTAGTCGGGAAGTTCGTCGAGTCCGAGGGGGTAGATCTTGGCCGGGTCGTACCAGGTGCCTTTGCGGTTGCCCTCGTCGGTCAACTCGGCGCGGCGCACCGGGTCCCGCAACACCGCGAGGCGTTCCTCGACCGTCGGCAGCGCCATCATGGCCGCCCACGCCTTGCCCTTGACCGGCGGCGTCTGTTTGATGCCCATCAGGGTTCCACCGGGGCGGGTCTGGGTGGCGCTGGCGATGCGGCCGATCGTCGACGCGGTCTCGCCGAGGAATTTGTCCCAGTACTCCACGTAACGCAGGTCACCGTCGCCGGCGCCACCGGAGAACAACACGTCGCCGGCTCGGCCGGCCATGGTGCGCAACAACTCGATCTCGTGCTCGAACTTCGTGCCGAAGTCGTTGACGGACTGGAAGAGTCCACCTCCGGCACGGTTCATGCCGTCGGCGATGGCCTCATACTCCTTGATCTTGGCCAGGGTGCCCGGCACGTAGCGACCGTCGGGGACGAAGTGCAACAAGATGCGCGACGTCGAGAAACCGACCGCACCGCCGGCCACCGACTCCTCGGCGATTTCGCTCATGCGGGCCAATTCGGCGGCGGTGGGATCCTCGTCACCCAGCGAGCGCTCACCCATCACTTGAGTGCGAATGGCGCAGTGCCCGACCAAGCCGACCACGTTCAACGCGGGGCGTAGGCGCTCCACCGAGTCGAGGTATTCGGGATACGTCTCCCAGTCCCACGGAAGTCCGTCGAGGATCGCCTGACGCGGGATGTCCTCGACGCTCTCCATCATCTCGGCCAGGAACGCGCGATCCTGCTCGACGACCGGTGCGAAGGTGACGCCACAGTTGCCCATGAGGACCGTGGTGACCCCGTGCCACGAACTAGACGTCATGTACGGGTCCCAGCCCACCTGGGCGTCGAGATGTGTGTGCAGATCGACGAAGCCAGGGGAGACCACCATGCCGGTGGCGTCGATCTCGCGACCAGCGGTGGCGTCGGCCAGCAGTCCGATGGCCGCGATACGGTCGCCGATGACGGCCACGTCGGCGCGAACCGCCGGACGTCCGGTTCCGTCCACGACACTGCCCCCACGGATGATGAGGTCGTACGTCGTCCCAACGTTCATGTCTGCCCCCGAGGTCTCGAACCCGGTGACCGGATCGAGGTCACCTCTTTCGTGTCCGAACAATAGGGGTGTCGGGGGCGAGAAGTACGCTCGGACCATGCCCAAATCTGGAATGCACTCTGGAATCGCCACCGACGACGCGATGAACTTGGCCATGTCGGCCAAGGTCGTACCCCTCTACGAGGCCGTCGTGAAGTTCATCAACGAGGAGGTCGAGCCGGTCACCGCGGAGTTCTACCGGCTCGGCGAGGGCCGCGCCGAACATTGGGGGTACGGCGAGGGACAACTGGAATTGCTGGACTCGTTGAAAGCCAAGGCCAAGAAGGCCGGGCTCTGGAACTTCTTCCTGCCCAATGCCGAGACCGGCGAGGGTCTGAGCAATCTCGACTACGCCTACATCGCCGTCGAGTTGGGCAAGAACCCCATTGCGTCGGAGACCATGAACTGCAGCGCGCCCGACACCGGCAACATGGAGGTGCTCGAGCGGGTGGGCACGCCCGAACAGAAGAAGAAGTGGCTAGAGCCGCTGTTGGCCGGCGAGATCCGTTCGGCCTACGCCATGACCGAGCCCGACGTCGCGTCGTCCGACGCGAAGAACCTGGAATGTCGTGCGGTGCTCGATGGCGACGAGTGGGTCATCAACGGCGAGAAATACTACATCTCGGGTGCCGGTGACCCGCGCTGCAAGATCATGATATGCATGTTGATGACCAGTCCCGATGCGCCGCCGCATCGTCGTCACTCGCAGATCCTGGTTCCGACCGCTACGCCCGGGGTGCAGATTCTCGGACCTATGGAGGTGTTCGGCGAGGACGACGCTCCCCACGGACACATGCACCTTCGCTTCACCGATGTGCGCGTGCCGGCGTCCAACATGTTGCTCGGCGAAGGCCGCGGTTTCGAGATCTCCCAGGTGCGCCTCGGACCCGGTCGTATCCATCACTGCATGCGCTCGATCGGCGCGGCCGAACGCGCGCTCGAGTTGATGATCCGTCGTGGCCTCAGTCGGGAGGCCTTCGGCAAGCCCATCGCGCGTTTGGGCAAGAATCCCGAGGTCATCGCCAAGGCGCGCATCGAGATCGAGGCCTGTCGCCTGATGGTTCTGCGGGCCGCCAAGGCCATGGACACCCTGGGCAACGCCGAGGCCCGGGTGTGGGTGAGTGCCGTGAAAGCGATGGTGCCGATCCGCGTGTGCGCCATCATCGACGAGGCGATCCAGTTCCACGGCGCCACCGGCGTGTCGCAGTGGACGCCGTTGGCCCGCTTGTACGCCGGCCAGCGCACGTTGCGCCTGGCCGACGGTCCCGACGAGGTGCACTGGCACGTGGTGGGTCGCAACGAGATCTCGCGCTACGAAGGCGAGGACAACGACACCACCCGCCAGGCGCGCGAGCGAATGGGCATGTTCTCGGGACCGGCCTGAACATGACCGTCGTCGTAAGCAAGGAGATTGCCGCGTCGCCCGAGGTGGTGTGGTCGATGGTCAGCGATCTCACCCGCATGGGTGAGTGGTCGCCGGAGAACAACGGTGGCGAGTGGGTGAAGGGTGCCACGGGTCCGGCCGTTGGTGCACTCTTCAAGGGGCGCAACTCCAACGGGAAGAAGAGCTGGAGCACCACCGTCAGGGTGAACGAGTTCGAGCCTCCCCGACGCATCTCGTTCGCGTTGATGGTCGGTCGCTCGGCGTGGTGCGACTGGGTGTGGGAGGTCGCACCGTCGGCCAACGGAACGTTGGTGACCCATTCGTGGATCGATCGACGCAGCAAGTTCGCCAACTGGCTGAGCGGAAAGGTGAGCGGCGTGACCGATCGCGCCGCCCACAACCGGTCCAACATGGAACGAACCTTGGAGGCCCTGGCCGGAGCGGTTCGTGGAAGTTGAGATGATCGTCGAGATCCCCCAAGGGTCTCGCAACAAGTACGAGATGGATCACGAGACCGGCGCCATTTGGCTGGACCGAACGTTGTTCACCGCGACGCAGTACCCACTCGACTACGGCTTCTTCCCGAACACCCTCGGCGAGGACGGCGACCCGTTGGACGCGTTGGTGTGGCTGAGCCAACCCACGTTCCCCGGCTGTCACGTGTGGGTGCGCCCGGTGGCGGTGTTCTGGATGGAGGACGAGGCCGGTGGTGATGCCAAAGTGCTGTGCGTTCCGGCGCACGATCCCCGTTTCACCACCTATGCCGGCATCACTGACCTCCCCGAGCATTTGTTGGCCGAGGTGGGAAACTTCTTCGAGGTCTACAAGTTGATCGAACCCGGCAAGGACACCACGGTTCGGGGCTGGGAGGGTCGCGAGGCCGCTGAACAGGAGATCGCGGCCGCCAAGGCCCGCTACGAGCACTGACTCGGTGTCTCGTTCAGTGATCTCGCGCGTGCTCTAGGGTCTCCCGCATGGGGACCCTGGAGAACCGCGCCATCGCCGAACGGCATTGGGAGTTCATGTACGCCAAGGACTGGGACGGTGTCGCCTCCCAGTTCGCTCCTGATGCCGAATACATGGACGTCGGCGCCGTGCCGCCCGCCATCGGACCTCGGGCCATCGCCGATCGACTGAGGTTGGGTCTCGGCCCGACCGCCAAGTTGGTCCACCGACCGGATCGAGTGCTGGCCGAGGGTGACACCGTGGTGACCATCCACGTCGAGGAATGGCATTTCCACACCGGCGAGATGATCCCGCACCCGTTCACGTCGGTGATGCGCATTCGTGACGGGCTGATTCACGAGTGGCACGACTACTCGCACCTGAACAACCTGCTGGACAAGGCGCCGCGATGGTGGATCGAGTACATCATGAGCGGGGGCACCACCCCCATTCCCTGAGTGGTTGACGGCTCAGAGTCCGGTGACGAGCGTCAGCACCGCCACCACCATCAGCACCGCCGCCGGCGCCGTGTTCGCCGGAGTGTCGCGGGCGCGCAGATGCAACGCGGTCGCGAGGAAGAAGTACACGCTCAGACATAGCGCCGCGTAGGTGCCGAGCGCATCATTCGAGAATCCGATGAGCAATCCGAGGGCTCCGGCGACCTTGGCGATGCCGAGAGCCGGGATCACGCGGGTCGGCATGCGCAACCGCTGCATGCTCTCGACGATCTGCGGCAACAGCTTGAAGTCGGCCACGGCGGAAGCCACGCACACCAGGGCCAGCGACACGGACAAGACGACGTTCACGACTTCCACGGGAGAAATCTAACTCCGCGCCGGTGGAGCGAGCCCCACATTGCGACGACGGGGGCTAGGTTGGGCCGATGGAAGACGCCGACATCCTCCGCGAACTCGAACCGGAGGCGGCGCGTCTACTCGATCGTCACCTCGAGACCGCCGAGGAGTGGTATCCCCACGAGCACGTGCCGTGGGAGCGGGCCGCGCTGTTGAAGGA
>JBJTBM010000013.1:0-60129 GCA_046091365.1 Acidimicrobiia bacterium
CTCCACCCGGTCGATCACCTCGAGCGTGGCCAGTTCCAGATGATCGGCGTCGCACAGATCGGACTTGGTGAGAGCCACCACTCCGGCCGGGGCGCCCGTGAGTTGAAGGATGCGCAGGTGCTCCTCGGTCTGGGGCATCCATCCCTCGTTGGCGTCCACCACGAAGAGGCACCCGTTGATGCCACCGACACCGGCCAACATGTTGCCGAGATACCGAACGTGTCCCGGCACGTCGATGAAGGAGATTCGCTGGCCGTCGGGGGTGTCGAGATGCGCGAACCCGAGGTCGATGGTGAGTCCGCGCTGTTGTTCCTCGGCCCAGCGATCGGGGTTGGTGCCGGTGAGCGCCTTGACGAGAGTCGACTTTCCGTGGTCCACGTGACCGGCGGTGGCTAGGACGCGCATGTCAGTCGAGCGAACGAAGGATGGAGGCGACCACGCCGTCGTCGACGGGATCGATGGTGCGCACGTCGATGATGGTGGAGTCGTCGCGTACCCGGGCGATGAGCGGGGGAGTGGCTCGGCGCAGGGACTCCAGATGATCCCCGTCCAACACGATGGCGGCGGAGGGGATCGATGCACCGGGGGTGCTGCCGGCACCGGGGAGCGAATCGCAATCGGCGACGACACCGCGACCGGCCTCGGCGATGATCGCCTCGGCTCGCGTGCGCAACACCGACCACGGGGTGGCGGCCATGCTCCAGAACGGAATGTCGGTGGTGGCCGTGCGCGCGAGATACGCGAGAACTGTGTGGTGCAACGCCGACAACACCAGACCGCCGGGTCGCAACGCGCGCGCCAAGGGATGCGACGCGCACGCCTTCACCAGGTCGGCGCGACCGGCGATGATCCCGCTCTGGGGTCCGCCCATCAACTTGTCACCGCTGAAGGTGACGAGGTCGGCTCCGGCGGCCAACGTCTGACGGGCGGCCGGTTCGCCGTTCAACCAATCGGGTGGACCGTCGGGCAACCACGGGCAGGCCGCGTCGAGCAAACCCGACCCGATATCGGCCACCACCGGCACGTCGAGCGACGAGAGTTCGTGCACCGAGGTCTCCTCGACGAAACCCTCCACGCGGTAGTTCGACGGGTGCACCTTCAACACCATGGCGACGTCGTTCTTCTTGTGCGCGATGGCCTTGCGGTAGTCGTTCAGACGCGTGCGGTTGGTGGTTCCCACGTCGACCAAACGCGCTCCCGACTGTTCCATCACCTCGGGCACCCGGAAGCCACCGCCGATCTCCACGCTCTCGCCGCGACTGACGGCCACGTCGCGTCCGCCCGCCAACGCGGCCAACACCAGCATCACCGCGGCGGCGTTGTTGTTGACCACCATGGCATCCTCGGCACCGCACGCCAGAGCGACGAGTCGACCGATGCCCTCTTGTCGACTGCCGCGCTGACCGGTGCGCAGATCGAACTCGAGATTCTGTGCGCGGGCGTCGTGTCGGATGGCCACGGGAGAACGACCGAGGTTGGTGTGCGCGATGACGCCGGTGCCGTTGATGACGGGCACCAGCAACGCGTCGGCGGTATCGCGGGCGATGTTCCCGGCCCGCGACGGATCACCGGTGGCGATGGCCCGACGGGCGGCATCGACCAGCAACGGGTGCGGCAGACCCACGTGGGCGATGGAACGCGCCAACGCGTCGACACTTGGTGGCCGCGAGGTGGGCTCATTGGTGTCGGCGGGCATGAACGCGACGCTATCCGCGGGTCGAGAAGTGCGACGGAGCCGGGCGAACGGTGCTGGCTAGGGTGATCGTGTGATCCTGTTCCTGCTGTTCGTGGTGGCACCCATCGCCGAGTTGTACACGATCATCCGTGTTGGTTCGACGATCGGATTCCTCAACACGCTCGGCGTGATGATCCTGGTCGGGTTCGTGGGATCGTGGCTGGTGAAGCGCGAAGGAATGCGCACGTGGGTCCGCTTCAACCAGACCTTGGCCTCGGGTGAGGTTCCCGCAAAGGAAATGGTGGATGGGGTGTTGATTCTGGGCGCCGGAGCGCTCTTGTTGACGCCGGGGTTCCTCAGCGACATCTTCGGGATTCTGATGCTGTTCCCACCCTCTCGCGCGGTGTTGCGGGCCTACGTGATGAAGCGCACGAACGCGGGCAACGCCGCGGTGCGCACGAGCTTCACGCGGGGTGGTGGTGCGCCGGGAGCGCGCGGACCCGTGGTGGACACCGACGCCACCGAGCCCAAGGGCGAGATCTGACCCGTCAGTCCGTGCGGCGATTGACCGCCACCGCCGTCACCGATTCCACGCGCGCCGAGCAACCGGCCATCTGAACCGGCGGCACCGTCTCGGTGATGATGAGCGAGGCGATGTCGCGGAACGCGCGAGCCGCCGGACCCTCACCCACCAGCGACACTGGTTCGCCGTTGTCGCCACCATCTGCCACGGCGGGTTCGATGGGGACCCGTCCCAGAAGCGGCGCACCGATCTCGTCGGCCAACGCCTCGCCACCACCGCGACCGAACAACGCGTACGACTCACCGTGGTCACAGACGAACTCGCTCATGTTCTCGATGACGCCCGCCACGCGCAGGAACGAACGCCGTGCCATGTCAGCGGCCCGAATGGCCACCTTCTGTGCGCTGACCGCCGGCGTGGTGACGATCACCATGTCGGTGCGCGGCAACATGCGGGCCAGGCCCATCTGCACGTCACCGGTGCCGGGTGGCATGTCGATGAGGAGGTAGTCCATGTCGCCCCACGCCACGTCGTTCAGGAACTGCTCGACGGCTTTGGTGAGCATGAGACCGCGCCACATCAGCGCGGTGCTCTCGTTCTCCACCAGGAAGCCGGTGGAAACCACCTTCAACAACCCGTCACCTACTCGCCGCTGGTTGGGTTGGATCATCGGTCGACCGGTGACCTCGTTCTGTTCGGCTTCGAGGCGTTGGTCGAGGCCCAACATGCGCGGCACCGAAAAGCCCCAGATGTCGGCGTCGAGCACCCCGACCGTGTAGCCCTGGGCGGCGATGGCGGCGGCCAGGTTCACGGTGACCGAACTCTTGCCCACGCCGCCTTTGCCCGAGGCGATGGCCAACACGCGCGTGGTGGTGGACACGGCGGTCTCGGTGGCTCGCTCCTTGGCGTTCCAGCGGGCCTTCGCCATGGTGGCCGAGCGCTCGTCGGCGTTCATCTCACCCCACTCGATCTTGACGGCGAACACACCGGGGTGCGTGGCGACGCGGGTTTCGATGTCCTTCCTGATCTGGGCCCGTAGCGGACACCCACCGATCGTGAGTTTCACCTCGATCAGCACCCGGCCGTCGTCGGTGATGTCGAGGCATCGCGCCATGCCCAACTCGACCACGTCGCTACCGAGTTCGGGGTCGATGACACCGCGCAGGAGGTTGGTCACCTCGTCCGTGGTCGGAGGGGCGAATCGGCGCGCCATGGACTCATGGTACGGGGGGTGACCGAAATTCCGACGGTCACCCCTCGCCTCGTCGGCGGGCGACGGGTATTCTGACGGAGTCGGTCCTCACACCAGGGCGGCTCGTCCGCCATGACGCACATTCAGGAGGTTCATCGTGATCACTCTCACCGATTCCGCAGCGGTCAAGGTCAAGGAACTGCTCGAGGCCGAAGGCGCGAGCGACATGGCGCTTCGCGTGGCCGTGCGCCCCGGCGGTTGCAGTGGTTACTCCTACGAGATGTTCTTCGACAGCGACATCACCGACGACGACGAGCAGGCCGTCTACGGCGAGTCGGTGAAGGTGGTCGTCGATCCCGCCTCGGCGCAACTGTTGCTGGGCGCCACGCTCGACTACAAGGACGGCCTCAACCAGGCGGGCTTCAACATCACGAACCCCAACGCCACCCGTAGCTGCGGCTGCGGTCAGTCCTTCAGCTGAACGTTCGCTCGTCGCCCGAGTCGCGGCGCACGGCGGCCATCGCCGCCATATGGTCAGTCCCGCTGCTCGTCGAGCTGGTTCGGGTTCTCTCGCTCGGTTGGTTCCCGACGTTCGACATCGGTTTCCTCCAACTGCGGGCCCTCGACGTCGGCACGTCGCGAACCCCGCTCGTGGGCATGCCGTCCACGATTTCGTTGGCCACCGGTGAGGCGACCTTCCATCCCGGCCCACTTCAGTCCTGGTTGGCGGCTCCACTGGTGCGGCTCTTCGCGTTCAGTCCGTCGGCGATGTTGCTGGCTCAGGTGCTCCTGAATCTCCTTTGGATCTTTCTCGCGGCGTGGATGGTCGCGCGTTCGGTGTCGCGCATCGGCATGGCTGTGATCGCGGGTTCGGTTGCACTCGTCGGACTGGGTCCCGAGGTGTTGCACGACCCGTGGAACCCGCACGCCGCGGTGTTGCCGCTCGCGGTCGCGTTGCTCGCCATGGTTCTCGTGGTTCGCGGCGAGAGTCGTTGGTCGTGGATCGCGGTGTTGTCGGGTTCGTACGCGGCCGAGGCGCACCTGTCCGATCTCGCGCCCGCGATGATCGCCATCGTGGTCGTCTTGTTCCTCGTGACCCGCACGTCCGGATCGCGGCGAACGGCCGTCATGACGTGGTTGGTGTTCGTCGCGTGTTGGATCGGGCCGATCATCGATCAGGTTTTCGGCCGGGGAAATCTCCTGCACATCCTCGGCGCCGGGGGTGACGGTGAAGCTCTCGGGTGGGGCGAAGCCTGGAGTCGATTCGTCCGGGTGATGATGCCGTGGCGATTGCCTCTCGACCGGTCGGTGAGCGCGGTCGACTTGGTGGCCTCCGTCGGTCTGATCGAACACGTGTTGACGGTGCTCGTGTTGGTCGGCGCGGTTCTGGCCTTTCGTGATCGTCGTTCGGGTTCGTGGGGTCGCGCGGGTTTCGTGGCGCTGTCGATCGCCGGCTTCCAGACGATGGTGGCCGCCCTCACTCCGATGACACTGGGCTCGCTGTTCGGGGTGCACGTGGCCCGGTCGTGGTGGCCGGTCACGTGGATCCTCTGGCTCTGCATCGCCGGGGCAATCCATGGCATCGTCGATCGGCGACCGGTGATCGGTCACCGAGTGGGTGCGGTGATGGCCACGGCCGTCGCAGTGGTGGCCACTGGTTGGGCCGCGACCATCGAGCGGTCCGATCTGCGCGACGGGACATGGTTCGCTCTCACACGTGACACCGCCGATGCCCTCGCCAATGTGCTCTCCTCCGGCGCCTACGACCTCGAGACGCGAGGTACACCTTTCGAGTCTCCGTTGCCAGTGGGGGTCACTGCCGATCTGGCCCGACGAGGTCGCGACGTGCGCGTCGTCGGGCCGGTCACTGCGGGGCTATTGCACGCCGATCGAGCGGCCGAGACCGGGGACGATCGGGAGCGCGTCGTGATGGTTGTCGATGACGGCTCGGCGGTGGTCGACCGTCCGGAGGGTGCACCCGTCGTCACCGTCTCCGATTTCGTCGGTGACACGACGGTGGCCATCGAAGTGTGGATCGGCTGATCACATCGACAGAGCCACCCGTACCTCGTCGGGGTGCCACACTCCCTCGAAGCGATGGGTGATCAGGCCGGTGGCGTCGACGACGAACAGCACCGGTTCGAAGGTCAACGACAGCGCGTCCACGGCCGGCGCCACCGCCGTGCCCGCCTTGTCGGCGTACACGTCGGCGTGCACGAACACGGTGTCGGTGAACTCGTCGGCGAGTGGGATCGTGCCGTCCAGAATCGGTGAGCACACGCCGGTTTGGCAATGGGCCGGGGTACCGACGAGATAGACCACCCGCCGGCTCGAGGCCAGCGCCTCGTTCAAGGTCACGTCGTGAAACGGGCAGGGCTGGGGAAGCCGACTGCACAGCGGTTCGACTCCGCGCGCGTCATCGAACGTGGGAGTGTCGAAACCCGGTAACGACTCGCCGGGGCGGGGCACCACCAGATTCGCCGCCTCGCGAACCTGCAACGACGCACCATCATCGGGGCCTCCTTCCACGATGAGGGCGTAAATGTCGGGCTGCTCGATGGCGGTCTCGAACACCCAGAACGGTGCGGTTCCTTCTCCGAGAGATCGACGCTCGGCCACCAAGCCGTCGGCCACCACGCTGTCGTCGAGAAAGTTGATCACCCGACCGGTCAATTCGGTGGGCCCGCGCGTCAACAGGCCGGCGTCGTCGGCCAGCGAGATGGGCAGGCGCTGAAACCTCGGACCCAACTGATCGGGAACCCAGCGCTGAACAATCGACATGGACTCCTCGATGGGACCCTCGAGTGCGGAGGAGGGCGACGAAGAACCGCCACAGGCCGACAACACGCGACTCAACGCCAAGCCGGACATCCCCGCCGCGGCGATTCGAAGAATCGAACGCCGGTCGATCGCGCGTCGCTCGTCGAACATGCCTAGGACGGTAGTTCTCGGAGAGTCGTGACCGTTGGTCACGTGGTGCGACAATGGTCGCGTGTCGGGCACCTCATTCATTTTGAACGGCGAACCGTTCGAGACCGGTTCGACAGGCAGCCTGTTGGTGGTGCTTCGCGACGAGGCGCGATTGACCGCGGCCAAGGATGGTTGCGCGCCGCAGGGTCAATGCGGGTGCTGCACCGTGTGGGTGGACGGAGAACCGCGGGTGTCGTGCGTGACGCCGGTGACCCGGGTGAACGGTCGCGTGGTCACCACCCTCGAGGGACTCACCGACGAAGTTCGACACGCATGGGGCGAGGCACTGTGTGCCACCGGCGGGAGTCAGTGCGGCTTCTGTTCGCCCGGGATCATCATGCGTTTGGAGGCCATGGTCGAGGACGATCATGAGTCCTTCACGAAGGCGATGCTCGCGCACACGTGTCGTTGCACCGGCTGGCAGACCATCGAAGAGGCCGTGGCCGTGCGTCGCGGTGCGCGCGTGGTCGACCTCGATCGCACTACGGATGCGGCTCGCCAGCGCGCGGCGCTCGAGGGTGGGGCGACGCAAGACGTGGGTACCCAGGTGGCCTTGGGTGGGGGTGGATTCGCCGACGACACCGCTCCGCGCGACGCGTTGGTGGCTCTGCGATCTCTCGAGGGCGAGTGGCACGTGGCCGACGATCTGGCGACGGCGCGTCGTGCCGCCGGCACCGTGCAGGGACGTAAGTCGACCGCGCCACTGCGCTGGCCCGTGCCCGGGATCGAGGGCGTTTGGGCGCGCACGTTGACCACCACGTGGGTCGAGCCCGCGTACGTCGAACCCGACGCGGCGTGGTGTACCCCGGGCGGTGAGCCCCGCGGTCCGTTGTCGAATGGTGGAGCCTTCGGGGGTAAGTCGAGCGACGAACTACGTGACACATCGCGACGCTTGGCCGATCTGCACGGCCGCACGGTGCGTGTGCTGAGTACGCGCGAGGACGTGGTGCGTCGTGGTCCGAAGCGACCACCCATGTCGTTGGCGGTGCGTGCCGACGGCACGGGGGTCGTTCACGCGGTGCGCACCGACGGTCTGGCCGCATTGTTGGCGCGGGTGGCACCCGATTGGTCCCTGGTCGAACACGACGCCGTGGGTCCGGGAACCTCGCTCTCGATTCGGGGTGCGGGGTGGGCCGAGATCGCGGTCATGCGTTGCGCGGTGAGCGACCCGGGCGAATGGGGTGACGAGGTGGTCACGCCCGATGGCGCCCGAGCGAGTGCGCACGTCGACGACGACGAGGTCACGATCCGGGTCGACGCGGGGCGGGTGAAGGACGCGACGGTGTTGCGCTCGTACGCCATCGGCGCCGCGCACATGGCCCTCGGTTGGGTGCGATCGGAGGGCCTCGCCGTGGGCGACGACGGCGTACCACTCGATCTGACGATCCGCTCGTTCGGGGTGTTGCGCGCCGTCGACACCCCACGGTTCGTCGTGCACATCGTCGAGTCCACCCGTCCACCCGTCAACGGCAGCGACGCGGTGTTCGCAGCCGTGGCGGCGGCGGCGTGGCGTCACGGCGGGTTCGTCCCGAGGTGGCCGATGCGCGCCGATCGCTAGAGTCGAGGCATGGCATCGAAGAAGGCTCCCGCTCCCCTTGGTCCCTACACCCCGGTCGTTCGCGCCGGTGACTGGGTGATCGTTTCAGGTCAACTCGGCATCAAGGACGGTGCGCTGGTGTCCGGCGGCGTGGCCGGCCAGACGACCCAAGCCGTGAAGAACCTGAAAGAGCGACTGAAGGAGCAGGGCTGCACCCTGAATGACATCGCCAAGACCCTGTGCTTCCTGACCGACATGGACACCTTCGCCACCTTCAACGAGGCGTACGTGAAGGGATTCAATGGTGCTCGTCCGGCGCGCTCGACGATCGGCGTGGCGGCATTGCCCTTCGGGGGGTCCGTCGAGATCGAGGCCTGGGCGTACAAGCCCCTTGCCGTCAAGAAGTCGCCGGCCAAGAAGTCGCCGGCCCGTCGGACCGCGAAGTAGTTTCGAGTCATGCCCGGAGCAGTCGTTCTGATCATCGCCTTGTTGGCGTTTCCCGTCGTGGTCGGTCTGTCGATGGCCGGGTTGGCGGGCCTCCTGGGCCATCTGCTCTGGAAAGACGGCGAGATCCGTCACGAGGGCAGCGAACTTCTCGACCTCAACAACTGACCGGCGCGCGTCCGTGAGGCGCGATCGTCGCTGGCAGAATGTTCGACGTGCACACCCCCGACGCCGAGATGGCACGTCTCGCGAGCCACGCCTTGCGGTACTCGATCGAACGCATCCGCATGGACCCACCACCCCTCGACGCCCCGATGCCGTACGACCAGATGTGGGCCACGGTGGGCGAAACGATCACGCCGGAGGGGATCGGAGGAGCTGAAGCCCTGCGCATCTACACCGAGGTTCTGGCGCCATCGTGCATCTCGGTCGATCACCCCAAGTTTCTCTCCTTCGTTCCCGGCGCTCCGACCGAGGCGTCGGTGATCTTCGACATGGTGGTGTCGGCGGCCGGCATCTACACGGGGTCATGGCTCGAAGGCGCCGGGGCGGTCTACGCCGAGAACCAGACGATTCGCTGGATCGCCGACCTCGCCGGATTCCCGGAGTCGGCCGGTGGTGTGTTCGTCAGCGGCGGGACCGCGGGCAACCTGTCGGCGCTCATCGCGGCGCGTCATCGGTGGCGCGAGCGCGCGACGGGCGCTCACGATCGCACTCGTGGGTTGATGGTCGCCTCCAGCGGAGCGCACTCGTCGGTCAAGCAGGCCGCGCGCGCCATGGACGCCGACGTCGTGGTGGTGCCCGCCGATGCCTCCGGTCGCTTGACCCGCTCGGCGGTCGAGACCACGGTCGCGGAACTGTCGGCCGACGATCGCGCGCGACTCTTCGCCGTGGTGGCGACATCGGGGACCACCAACCTCGGTGTCATCGACGACTTGGCGGCCGTCGCCGACGTGGCGACGGCACACGAGGTCTGGTTCCACGTCGACGGCGCTTATGGTGCCGCCGCGTTGTGTGCACCGAGCGTTCGTCACCTGTTCGACGGCATCGAGCGGTCCGACAGCTTCATCGTCGATCCACACAAGTGGTTGTTCGGCCCCTACGACAGTTGTGCGCTGGTGTACCGCAACGTCCACGACGGGCGCCGGGCCCACACGCAGCACGCCGAATACCTCGACGTGCTTCACGGTGAGCAGGACGACACCAAGCCGTGGCTCGAGATGAACCCCGCCGACGTCGCGCACCACCTGTCGCGTCGCGCCCGTGGATTGCCGTTGTGGTTCAGCCTCGCGATGCACGGCGGCAATGCCTACACCAGGGCCATGGAGACGACCCTCGACGTGACGCGCGCGGGGGCCGAGGAGATCCGTCGTCGTCCGTATCTCGATTTGCTACTCGAGCCGGACCTGAGCATCCTCGTTTTCCGTCGCCGCGGATGGGAGCCCGCGCACTACCAACGATGGAGTGACGCTCAGCTGTACGGTGGCGAGTCGTTCGTCGTGCCCAGTTCGTGGAACGGGGAGTCCGTGCTGCGGTTCTGCATCGTCAACCCGCGCACGACGGTTCGTCATCTCGTCGAGATACTCGACTCGCTGCAGGAGGATCCCGCTTGAAGACCGTCGACCTGCTCGTTCGTAACGCGCTGCACATCGCCACCGTCGACGCCGGACGGCGCGAGATCGCCGGAGGATGGGTCGCGGTCGACGGTGGTCGCATCAGTGCCATTGGTGCGTCGGCCGACCCCGCACCGTCGGCCCGCGAGGTGATCGACGCCACCGACTGCCTGGTGACACCCGGACTCGTCAACACCCATCACCACATCTACCAGAACCTCACGCGGGCGTTTCCACCCATGACCGACAAACCGTTGTTCGGTTGGCTGCAGTCGCTCTACCCGCTATGGCGAGCCATCGACGAGGAAGCCGTACACGTGAGTGCGTTCGTCGGTTTGGCCGAGTTGGCACTCTCGGGTTGCACCACGAGCACCGACCACCTGTATCTGCACCCGCATGGAGCGGGCGACCTGCTCACCGCCGAGATCGGCGCGGCCCGTGAGTTGGGTGTTCGGTTCCACCCCACTCGTGGGTCGATGTCGCTGAGCCAGAAGGACGGTGGTCTGCCTCCCGACGACGTGGTGGCCGATGACGACGAGATTCTCGCCGCCAGCGAGGAGGCGGTAAAGAGACACCACGATCGATCGTTCGGTGCGATGACGCGCGTCGCGCTCGCGCCGTGTTCGCCGTTCAGCGTGACGGAGCGATTGATGGTGCGTTCGGCGGAACTGGCCGAGAAGTTGGACGTCCGCCTGCACACGCACTTCGCCGAGAATGCCGAGGACGACGATTTCTCGATCGCCACCTTTGGTTGCCGGCCGATGGAATACCTCGAACGCACGGGTTGGTGCAGTGATCGCACCTGGGTCGCACACTGTGTGATGCCGGACCACGACGAGGTGCATCGATTGGGAGCGGCGGGCATCGGTGTCGCCCATTGCCCGAGTTCGAATCTGATCCTGGCGTCGGGCATCTCGCCGGTGGTCGACCTGCGTGCGGCCGGGGCCAAGGTGGGTCTCGGTGTCGACGGTTCGTCGTCGGCGGACTCGGCGTCGATGTGGCTGGAGGCGCGCCAGGCGATGTTGCTGGCCAAACTGCGCAATGGAGCGCACGCGGGCACCGCGCGCATGGCGTTGGAAGTGGCCACCATCGGTGGTGCGGGGTGTCTCGGGCGCGAGGGGGAGATCGGCGAGTTGAGCGTGGGTGCCGTGGCCGACATCGCGGTGTGGTCGCTGACCGGACCGTCGTTTGCGGGCGCCATCGCCGACCCGGTCGAGGCCTGGCTCCGGTGTGGTCCGACGGGGGCCAAACACACGATCGTGAACGGACGAGTGGTGGTTCGTGACGGCAACATCACGCATCCGGCGCTCGATGAGATGCTCAGGAGTCACGCGCGCATCAGCCGTCGTATCCAGAAACTCGACAATGACCATTGAGTTCGGGCCCGTTGAGTTGGGGCGGCCCGCGGCCGTTCTGTTCGACATGGACGGCACGATCGTCGACACCGAGCCGTACTGGATCGCGAGCGAGTTCGAGGTGGTCGAGATGCACGGTGGCTCGTGGTCGATCGAGCATGCGAAAGCCGTGGTCGGGTTCGATCTGCTGGAAGCGGCGCGGTACATCGCTCACAACGGGCACATCGACCTGGCGCCGCACGACATCGTCGAGATGTTGCTCGACCGTGTGGTCGCGCGTTTGCGTCAGGCCGTTCCATGGCGACCGGGCGCGCGGGAGTTTCTGGCCGCGGTGGTGGATGCCGGCATTCCGACCGCGCTGGTGACCATGTCCTGGCGCCGTTTCGCCGACGAGGTGGTGCGCTGTCTGCCCGACGGGAGTTTCACGGTGACGGTGGTGGGAGACGAGGTGCGCCAGGGCAAGCCGCATCCCGAGCCGTATCTGCTGGCGGCGAGGAAGTTGGGCGTGGATTCGGCGCGTTGTGTGGCGATCGAGGATTCACCGACCGGGGTGCGCTCGGCGGTGGCTGCGGGCTGTCGGGTGATCGCGGTTCCGCACGTGGTGCCGGTACCCGAGGGGTTGGCCCACGTGACCGTGGAATCCCTCGCCCACGTCACCCTCTAACCCCAGCGGGATTGTCCGAATCGGTAGCCGACGCTGCGCACCGTCTGGATGAGGTTCGCATGTTCCTCGCCCAACTTGGCCCGCAGTCGACGGATGTGCACGTCGACCGTGCGCGCGCCGCCGTAGTAGTCGTATCCCCACACGCGCGACAACAGGATCTCGCGGGTGAACACCTTGCCGGGGTTCTGGGTGAGGAACTTCAGCAACTCGTACTCCATGTACGTGAGGTCGAGTGGATGCCCGTCGATGGAAGCCTGGTACGTCTCGAGGTTCAGCACCAACCCGCCATAGTCGACCGTGTCGGGTTTGGCGCTCACGCTGGTGTGCGCGAACACGTGCCGCAGACGGGCCTCCAACTCGCGGGGGTGGAACGGCAACAGGCAGAAGTCGTCGAACAACTCGTCACGCAGGGTCAACTCGTCCAACTGGGCGCCGGTCACCAGCATCAAGAGCGGCACCATGAGGCCGTCGCGCTTGCGCAACGCGCGACACACCGCCCAGGCACCCTCCAGATCCTGGTCGCCCACGACGATCGCCCCGAGCCAACCTTCGGGGGGTTCGGCCTTGGTCACCGCTTCGGCCGACGCGAACGCCTTCCAGCGGTAGCCCGCCAGGTCGAGCGTACGCGCCAGCTCCGGCGACGGACTCTCGGGGAAGACGGCGATCAGGTCCATGGTCGTTCTCAGATGCTCTTCAGATACCGCTGCAACTCGAACGGGGTCACTTGCGTTTTGTAGCCACGCCACTCAGAGCGCTTGTTGCGGAGGAACCACTCGAAGATGTGTTCGCCAAGTGCTTCGTGCACGAGCGACGACGTCTCCATCGCGCGCAAGGCATCCGACAGCGACTGGGGCAGTTGCTCGATGCCCAACTTCTGCAGAGCGTCATCTCCCATCTCGAAGAGGTTCGCGTCGGCCTCGGCCGGCAGTTCGTAGTCCTGTTCGATCCCGCGCAACCCCGCGGCGAGGATCACCGAGAAGGCGAGGTACGGGTTGCACGCGGGGTCAGGCGAGCGGTATTCGATCCGCGTCGCCGAGGGATTCGCCCGCTTGGGCACCGGCACACGAATGAGGCCGCTGCGGTTGTTGCGGGCCCACGACACGTGGACCGGAGCCTCGAAGCCCGGCACGAGGCGCTTGTAACTGTTGACGGTCTGGTTGGTGATGGCCGTGATCTCGCTGGCGTGGAACAGCAGTCCGGCCATGAACTTCTTGGCGGTATCCGACAGGTTGTAGGCGTCGTCGGCGGCGTAGAAGGCGTTGCTGCTGGCATCGTCGGTGCCGTTGTTGTTGAACAACGACAGGTGCAGGTGCATTCCGCTTCCCTGCACCCCCTCGAGCGGCTTGGGCATGAACGTGGCGTGCACACCCTGGGCCGCGGCCACCTCCTTGACCGCCAATAGGAAGGTCATCTCGCTGTCGGCCATGTTGAGCGCGTCGGTGTGGCGCAGGTCGATCTCGTGTTGTGATGGGGCGTCCTCGTGGAACGAGTACTCGACCGGGATGCTCATCGTCTCGAGCGTGCGGATGGTCTCCTTGCGTAGGTTGCCCGTGACGTCGGTGGTGGTCAGGTCGAAGAACGACGCCTCGTCGAGCGGACGCGGCGCACGCCCGTCCTCGGGAGGCGCGAAATAGAAAAACTCGATGTCGGGTGCGATCAGAAAGTCGAGGCCGAGGTCCCGCGCCTTGTCGAGGTTTCGGCGCAAAACCTGACGAGGGTCGCCGCTGAACGGTGAGCCGTCGAGGTTGTGGATGTCGCAGAACACCCGCGCCTCGGGGGCGTCACTATCGGCCCAGGGAAGCATGACGAAGGTGTTGGCATCGGGGATCGCGAGCACGTCGCTCTCCTGTACGCGCGAGAAGCCGTCGATCGACGAGCCGTCGAAACTCATGCCGTCCTCGAGAGCGTTCTCGAGTTCGGCCGGACTGATGGCGAAACTCTTGAGGTTGCCCAGCACGTCGGTGAACCAGAGGCGGATCAGACGTACGCCACGCTCCTCGACCGTGCGGAGCACGTAATCACGCTGTTGCTGCAGCATGTTCATCCCTTCAGTCTGCCAATGGAACCCCGAAATGGCACGGGGCCGGAAACGGCGAGGGGGCCGGGTTGCCCCGACCCCCTCGTTGCTTGTGGTGCGGTCCGGGGACCGTCGGTTGGTCTCAGCCGCAGACCGTCTCGACCAGGAGGCGGGTGACGGTGTACGGGTCCATGTTCGCGTTCGGACGACGATCCTCGGCGTAGCCACGGCCGGTCTTCTCGACCTGCCACGGGATACGGATCGACGCGCCGCGGTTGGACACGCCGTAGCTGAACTTGTTCCACGGAGCGGTCTCGTGCTTGCCGGTGAGCCGGCTCTCGATGTCGTGGCCGTAGTTCGTGACGTGCTCCATGACCTTCTTACCGATGGCGTTGCACGCCGCGGTGATGGCCTTCATGTCCTTGTCGTTGCGCATGGCCTTGGTCGAGAAGTTCGTGTGCGCACCGGCTCCGTTCCAGTCGCCCTTCTGGGGCTTGGCGGCCAACGAGATGACCACGTCGTAGTCCTCGGCGATGCGGTGCAACAACCAGCGGGCGACGGTGAGATGATCCGAGACGGTGAGTGCGTCGGCCGCGCCGATCTGGAACTCCCACTGACCGGGCATCACTTCGGCGTTGGTGCCTTCGATGAGCAAACCGGCGTCGAGACAAGCCTGCGTGTGCTCTTCGATGATCTCACGACCGACGACGCGACCGGCGCCGACACCGCAGTAGTAAGGACCCTGCGGCTCGGGGAAGCCGTCCTTCGGGAAGCCGAGCGGGCTGCCGTCGAGACGCATCATGGTGTACTCCTGCTCGATGCCGAAGATCATCTCGTCGGCGGCGAACTTCTTGGCGGCCTTGGCACACGCGGCGCGGGTGTTGGTCGGGTGCGGCTTGTTCGACTGGGCCAGCATGACCTCGCAGAGAACGAGGATGTTGTCACCGCCACGGATCGGGTCGGGGCAGCTGAAGACCGGCTGCAACGCGCAGTCGGACTTGTCGCCGGGGGCCTGGTTGGTCGACGAACCATCGAATCCCCAGATCGGGGGGGTGGTCACGTCGTCGGCCAGGATCTTGGTCTTGGAACGCAGCAGGGGCGTCGGCTCGGTGCCGTCGATCCAGATGTATTCGGCTTGATAGGCCACGGGGGTCCTCCATGTATTGAGATCGGCTGAGCCGGATGAGTTGGGGCGGGATCAGCGTCGCAGCAGGGCGTTTCTCCGCCGTTGCCCAATTGTGAACGCTGTGTGAAACGACGCTATCTCGTGTAGTTGCGTTGTGCTGGCGGAAGCCGTCACGGTAGCCGACGACTCACGGCGCGACCTCACCCGCACGCGAGCCCCGCCGTTAGCCTCGACGACGTGGCGAACGTTCGCATCGGCCTGGCCC
The DNA here is from genome assembly GCA_046091365.1 of Acidimicrobiia bacterium. GTDB lineage: Bacteria > Actinomycetota > Acidimicrobiia > Acidimicrobiales > Ilumatobacteraceae > Casp-actino8. The sequence continues at coordinate 15,382 of JBJTBM010000013.1, forward strand.
AGTTGAACCCCACCGTGGGCGACCTCGCCGGCAACCGCGCCCTCATCGCCGACGCCTACGAGCGGGCCGTCGCGGCCGGCTGCGACCTCGTCGCCTTCCCCGAACTCAGCATCACCGGGTACCCGCCGGAAGACCTGGTCTTGAAACCCGGCTTCGTGCGCGACAACCGCGCGTTGGTCGACGATCTGGCGGCCATGACCGGATCGTGCATCGCGGTGATCGGGTTCGTCGACGCCGGTCGGGGCACCGATCCCGGTTCGGGTCGACCGGCGATCCACAACGCCGCGGCGGTGTGCGTGAACGGGTCCGTGCGCAGCGTGTACCACAAGCGCCTCCTGCCGAACTACGACGTGTTCGACGAGGAGCGCACCTTCGAACCCGGCGCGGGCGAGCATCGACTGATCGAGGTCGCCGGGGTGCCGGTGGGGGTGTCGATCTGCGAGGACATCTGGCGACCGGACGGTCCGGTGGCCGAGCAGGCACGACTCGGCGCTCGGATCAACATCAACATCAACGGTTCGCCGTACCACGTGGGCAAGTTGGCCGAACGCGAACGCATGCTGTCCGAACGGGCCCGCGACAACTCCTGCGCGATCGTCTACGTGAACCAGGTCGGTGGACAGGACGAGCTCGTGTTCGACGGCGCTTCGATGGTTCTCGATACGCACGGTCGTCTCGTGGCGCGGGCCCGACGGTTCGAGAGTGATTTGTTGGTGGTCGACCTCGACGTGGATCGTCCCGTCACCGGCTCCGTCGAACCGGTCGGAGACCGGATGTCCGAGTTGTACGACGCGTTGGTGCTCGGCACGCGCGACTACGTGCGCAAGAACCGGTTCACCGACGTCGTCATCGGGTTGTCGGGTGGCATCGACTCGTCGTTGGTGGCCGCGGTCGCCGTCGATGCGCTCGGTGCCGGGCACGTGCACGGGGTGTCGATGCCCTCGCGTTACTCGAGCGACGGATCGCGCACCGACGCACACCAACTGGCCGACGCGTTGGGGATCGATATCCGCACCGTGTCGATCGAACCCGCGTTCCAGGCGTATCTCGACATGCTCGGGCCGAGTTTCGACGGCCGACCCGCCGACCTCACCGAGGAGAACCTGCAGAGCCGTTGTCGTGGACAGATCCTGATGGCTCTGTCGAACAAGTTCGGCTGGATGGTGCTCACCACGGGCAACAAGAGCGAGATGGCGGTCGGGTACTTCACGATCTACGGCGACTCGGTCGGTGGTTTCGCCGTCATCAAGGATCTCCTGAAACTCGACGTGTTCGCTCTCAGCCGCCACGTCAACGATCGGGCCGGCCGCGAGATCATTCCCGCTTCGGTGCTCACGAAACCCCCGTCAGCCGAACTGCGGCCCGACCAACGCGACGATCAGAGCCTGCCTCCCTACGAGATCCTCGATCCGATTCTGGCGCTGTACGTCGAGCACGACCGCACGGCGGCCGAGATCATCGAGTTGGGGCACCCCGAGGACGTGGTGCGCCGCATCGCGCGACTGGTCGACCTCAACGAATACAAGCGTCGTCAGTGTCCGCCGGGCGTGCGGGTCAGCGTGAAGGCATTCGGCAAGGATCGCCGACTGCCGATCACGAACGGTTACCGTGGCTGAACATCGAGAGGCAGACGATCATCCCGGCGGCCGAGGCCGCACCGATGAGCGCGGGCCGTTCGATGCCCGAGTTGTCGTAGGCCGCGGTCGCCATCACCGACATCGAAGCCCGGCCGAGCATGCCGCCGGCCAACACGATGCCGAGGCCGCGCCCCGGTGATGCCGGAATGATGTTGGCCGCGACCGGCAGCAGGCTGACGATGGCGAACTCGAAGCCGAGCAGGAAGAGCCCGAGCAGAACGAGCCCGGGCACCTGGTGCGTGTGTGCCACCGCGAGCAGCACTCCGCACGGAACGATGAGAAGTGCGCCACCGATGGCGCTGCGCTCCTTTCCCCACACGTCGGCCCGTCGCGCGCTGGTGATCGACGCCAGTAACTCGAAGGCGCCCAGACCGAAGGCGACCGCGGCGATTCCGGCCTCGGTGAACCCGAACTCGTCCTCCAACCACGAGCCGAAGGTGACGAACATCGCCTGACTCGACGCCATCAGGAAGTACATCGCACCGAACACGAGCCAACCTCGGCGCGGCATTGGCACCTTGCTCCCGTCGCGTTTGCGTTCGGAGCCCGCGACGTCGTGAGGCGACAAACGCGAACCGATGACGATGGCCATCAGGCCGACGGTTGCCGCGCCGACGGCGTAACCCCACCGCCAGGAAGTCTGGGAGGCGACGAGCCCCATGATGCTGACCCCGACGAGCAAACCGAGGGCCCACGAGGTTTCGGTGATGCCGATCACGCGACCGCGTCGTTCGTAGTCGACATGGTCGTTGACCCACGAGCTGAGACCGATGTCGAAGAAGAACTTCGACACGCTGATCATGAGGATGCCGGCGATGAACACCCACATATTGGGGCTGGCCGCGGCGACCACCGCCGCTGCCGAGATGCCGAGCAGGCCCCCGGCCATGGCGGTGCGACGGTGCATACGATCGACGAACGAACCGAGGAGCGGGGACGCCCCCATGGCGAGTTCGGTGATCATGAGGGCCAGTCCGAGGCGCGACAGGCTGACACCGAAATCGTCGCTGATGCTGGCGAGGAAGGGTGGAGCGAACCGGAAGCAGGCGTTGGCGGTGAGTCGCGCGACCGTGAGCGGCAGAACGTGTCGACGCGTCTCGGGGGAGAAGGAGTCGTCAAGGACGCGGTCGGTGATGCGTGCGTTCAACACCGTGCGTCCGGAGCGTCGTCGTCGCACGACTTGGCGATGAGATACCCGATGGCCCGCTCGGACCGGGGGTAGCGATTGACGATGGTCCAGAAGTCGGGACCATGACCGGGCACGCTCAGGTGTGCCAATTCGTGGACGATGACGTAGTCGAGCACCCAGGTGGGGAAGCCGACGAGCCGCGTGGAGATTCGGATGTCGGATTGCGTCGGCGTGCACAGTCCCCACACCGAGGTGAGGTTCTCGGCCCAGGCAATCGAGCGGGGTGTGTCGAGGGCGTGGGCGCGCGCCAGGCGGCGGGCCCGTTCGGCGAGGTCGATGTCGTGGGTGGCCATGCGCCGTCGGAATCGGCGCACCATGTCGGCGACGCTCGCCTCTTCCTCGGCGTGGCTCATCCACGACGGGATCGACACCCGCAACACGTCTCCGACCAACTGCGCACTGACGCTGCGGCGGCGCTTCTTGGAGCGCACGACCTCGACCCGGAAAGGCTCCGCTGGCTCGACGGACCCGGAGAGGACCACCGACGACGCCTCGGGATCGAACAATCGGGGAGCGGGGTCGGGGGTCATCGAGTCAGTCCACCGCGCCGGTGTTGCGCAGTTCGTCGGTGATCAACTCGAGGGGGAACAGGATCGAGCCGTTGCGCCACGACGCTTGCGCGTCGTGTTCGAACCAACCACCGGAGAGATTGGGGTACCGGGTGTCGGCGTCACCGAAATGTTGGCGCAACAGACGCAACACACCGCCGTGGGAGATGACGAGGACACATCCGCCCGGGTGGTCGACCGCCAACCGATCGAGGGCCCGGGTCGTACGGGCGATCGTGGACTCCACGGTCTCGAAGCCGGGCGGGCGGCGATTCGCCGAGAGATAGCCGGGCCAGTCACGGTTGATGTCGTCCGGGGTGAGACCCTGCCATTCGCCCGCGTGGTTCTCGCGCCAGTCGGGATCGCTCGCGACCCTCGGGCAGCCGACCACCTCGGCGATGATCTCGCCGGTGACCCGTGCGCGCTCGAGGTCGCTCGTGACGACGGCGTCGAAGGGCGGGCACTCGTTGGCCAGCAGACCCGCGGCGGAGCGGGCCTGCGTGCGTCCGAGGTCGGTGAGCGGGGGATCGGCCTGTCCCTGCCAACGCCGACTCGCGTTCCAGGTGCTCTGTCCGTGTCGCAACACCAGCACCCGGGTCGCGCGCGGGGTCCCGTCGCTCGTCACAGAGGTCGAGGGTACTGCCGGTACGCTCGGCGCCGTGGCAACTCTCCGCTTGTTCGCACGCGCTCGCGAGGTGGCCGGTCGTTCGTCGGACGAGGTGCCGGGTGCGACCGTCGACGAGGTGATGACCGAGGCGGTACGACGGTTCGGCGCTCCGTTCGCCGACCTCTTGCCGACCTGTCGGGTGTGGCTCAACGGTGAGTCGGTGCTCGGTTCGGCCCCCGTGACGGACAATGATGAGGTGGCGGTGTTGCCACCGGTGTCGGGAGGATGCGAATGAGCGAGACGAGTGCGAGCGATCCGTCGAGTCTCGATCTCGCCGACCTGCGCGCCGAACGGGACTCGTTGCGTGCGACCGAGGACGCGGTGTCGTTCGTGCGTCGACTCGCCCAGGGTCGCATCGATCTCGTCGCCGCGGTTCGTGCCGGACGATCCGGAGGTGCCGCGGTGTCGGCCGCTGACATCGTGAAGTCGGGGGTGGGCCCGGCCCCGAGCACGGGCTCGGCCCGACCGCCACGTGGCACCGACGTGGCCGCCGACCACCCACTTCTCGCCGAGTTCGACCAACTGTGCGATCGCCTGGGTTTCGACAACATGTCCGACCTGGACGACGGGGCTCTGGCCGACCTCGAGTCGGGCCTGCGCGCCTTCGAGTCGGCTCAGTCGGAGATTCGGCGTCGGCTTTTCGACCGGATCGACTCCCTCACCGCCGAGTTGGTGCGTCGTTACCGCGACGGTGGTGCCTCGGTCGACTCCTTGCTCGAGGGCTGAACCCCCGGTTTGCCCTCCGGTCAGGGAAGTTTTTCACCCCGCCGGTAGTTTCACCCTTCTGTGACACGCGTGGCCATGTTGTCCTTCCACACCTCGCCGCTGGCGCAGCCGGGTGTCGGCGACTCCGGGGGCATGAACGTCTACGTCCGTGAACTCGTGGCCGGCCTCGCTCACGCCGGCGTCGAGGTGACCACCTACACGCGCGAGTGGCGACCGGGTTTGGAGCGAGAGGTGTTGGTCGAGCCGAACCATCGGGTCATCCACGTCCCGGCCGGCGCCCACGACCTGCCGAAGGAAGAACTCGAGTCGGTGGTGTCGGCGTTCACCGACTTCGTGCTCGACGACATGGGACGCGCGCACGCGGCCGACGTGGTGCACGCGAACTATTGGTTGTCGGGCATCGCCGGGCACACGATCAAGCACGAGCGCGCGATTCCGCTCGTGGCCACGTTCCACACCCTCGCGCGCGTCAAAGCCGAGGGGGGTGATCCCGAGCCCGAGCGTCGCGAGCGTGCCGAGGCCCAGATCATCGGATGCGCCGACGCGATCTGCGTGAGTTGTGACGAGGAAGAGGACCAGTTCCGTCGTTTGTACGGCGACCCACCCGGGGGACTCGAGATCGTCGCTCCCGGAGTGGAGCACGCGTTCTTCACCCCGGGCGACCGTCGTGGCGCGCGCTCGGCCCTCGGCATGGGGGACGGACCCGTGCTGTTGTTCGTGGGTCGCATCCAACCGCTCAAAGGCGTCGACGTCGCGGTGCGGGCGTTGGCCGCTCTCGGTCGGTCCGACGCCCAGTTGTACGTCGTCGGTGGTGCGAGCGGTCAGGACGGCGATGTCGAGGTGCAGCGAGTGCTCGCCCTCGTCGACGAACTCGGGCTCACCGAACGCGTGCACTTCGTGCCGCCGCGCGCGCACCACATCTTGTCGACCTACTACCGGGCCGCCGACGCGGTGTGGGTTCCGTCGCGATCGGAGAGCTTCGGCCTCGTGGCTCTGGAGGCCGCCGCGTGCGGTACGCCGGTGATCGCCAACGCCGTGGGCGGCCTGCTGTCGCTGGTCGACCACGGTCGCACCGGTTTCCTCGTGAACGACCGCGATCCCGAGCAGTTCGCGGCCTACACCGATCATTTGTTGCGAAACCCGGGTCTGGCCGCCGACATGCGAGCCGCCGCGGCCGATCGGGTCCGTCGTTACACTTGGAGTTTCGCGGCGGCCCGTCTGCGCCGTGTGTACGCCGACATCACGTCCCGCTCGCTCGTCAACTGCTCGTGAGCGACCTCTTCGACGACGAGTCCCTCGCCGTGATCGAGCGGCGAATCGACGAATGGCTCGGCGCGATGCGCACGACGAACCAGTCGATCCTCGCCATCGACATCGCTGATCCCGACCCCATGTTCCGAGCCCGTTGGTACGTACGCATGAAGGGCGAGACGAAGGATTTCGTCACCGTATGGCTGACGTTGGGCCAACGAACCCTGCGCTACGAGACCTACGTGATGCCCGCCCCCGAGGAGAACCTCGCCGAGTTCAATGAACAGTTGTTGCGCCGGAACGACAAACTGGTGGGCGCGCATTTCTCGCTCGGCCTCGAGGACGCCGTCTATCTGCGGGGCGACCTCCCGCTGACCGGGCTGACCGAACCCGAACTCGATCGCATCGTGGGGTCGTTGTACGCCCACGTCGAACAATGTTTCCGCCCGTTGTTGATGCTGGGCTTCGCGTCGCGCTTCGCCGGCTGAGATCGTCGCACCGCGATACCACCCTCCCCGCCCACCCCGTCCGTCCCGTCGGCGTCTTCCGGGAAGTCGGCGCCGGCGGGATTCCCCCCGGGGTTAGCGTGACGGCATGCCCACCTCGTTCTCTCTGGCCGTCGTCGGCGGCGGCAATATGGGTGCTGCCCTGGTCTCGGGCCTGCTGTCGTCGGGTGCCGTCGGGGTCGACGACCTGGTGATCGTCGAGGTGCTCGCGGCTCGGCGTGAACAACTGGTGGAGATGTTCCCGGGGGTGGCCGTGGTGGACGAACTACCCGGGTGTTCGGCCGCGGTGATCGCGGTCAAACCCCAACATGTGCCCGAGGCCGTGGCCACCGCCGTAGCGCGGGGCGCCCGCCGTCTGCTCTCGATCGCCGCCGGGGTCACGATCCGCACGCTCGAGGCCGCCGCGGGTGACGGCATCGCGGTCGTTCGCTCGATGCCCAACACCCCCGCGATGGTCGGCGAAGGTGCGTCGGCGATCGCCGCCGGCACGCACGCGACCGAGACCGACGTGGCCTGGGCCGAAACGGTGCTCGGATCGGTCGGGCTCGTGGTGCGCGTCGACGAAGCGCACCTCGACGCGGTCACCGGCCTCGCCGGAAGCGGCCCCGCGTACGTCTTCTTGATCGCCGAGGCATTGATGAACGCCGGCGTCGAAGCCGGTTTGCCCGTCGACACGGTCGATGCCCTCGTTCGTCAACTGTTGGTCGGTTCGGCCGCTTTGCTCGCGCGCGGTGACGACCCGGCCGAACTACGCGCCAAGGTGACGTCGCCCGGTGGCACCACCGCTGCCGGCATCGCGGTCCTGGAGTCACGCGAGGTGCGCGCCGCGTTCGCAGCCGCCGTGCGCGCGGCAACGGAGCGAGGGCGCGAACTCGGACGTCAGTGACGCGTCGCTGTACGAAATGTTGTGCACGTCGTCGTGACAATTCTCCAATGTCGCGGCGCGGCACCGCAGGTCAGCGAGTTAGTGAGAATTCCCTCTGAATATGCAGAGTGCAAGCAACAAAGAAATTCGCCCTCGACACCTTTCTCAGCGTCGATTTCGGGTCTAGGGTATGTCGCAGGTCACAAGACCACCGGCTGATTCAGCCGGGAGACGCGCCCGTAAGGGCAGCGCCGACAGGGCCGGTGCCATCGGGGGGTTGGCACCGGCCCCGTCGCATTTGCGGGTCGGTTTTTGTTCTCGGAGCGTTCCGATTCGTTTCCCCACGGACACACTGTGTTCATGGAGCCCACGGCGACGGCACGATTCTCGACGGTGTCGTTCCTGTCCGACCTCGGCACCCGATCGGAACACGTCGGTGTGGTCAAAGCGGTGATCCGTGAGGAGGCCCCCCACGTGACGGTGATCGATCTCGTGCACGACATCGAACCCTTCGACGTTCGCGCCGGTTCGCTCGCGCTCGCGCGTGCGGTGCCGTACCTCACCGAAGGTGTGGTGATCGCGTGCGTCGATCCGGGCGCGGGCACCGCACGTCGACTCGTCGCCATCGAGGTCGCCGACGGTGCCGGAGTCTTTCTCGGCCCCGACAACGGATTGCTCGCGCCGGGTGTCGCCCTCGTTGGTGGTGCCGGTCGCGCGGTCATTCTCGATCGCGACGAACATCATCTCGCGGCGCCTGGCGCGACCTTCGCGGCGCGCGACGTGTTGGCGCCCGTCGCCGCGGCGTTGTGCAACGGCGTCGACTTGTTCGCACTCGGCACCCCGGTCGACGCGTCCGAATTGCTGCCTGGTGTCGTGCCGATCCCTCGCGAAGAGAACGGCACGCTCGCGTGCGAGGTGATCTGGGTCGATCGCTTCGGCAACTGCCAACTCAACGTCTCGGTCGACGACGTTCGCTCGGCCTTCGGCGACGGCATCTCTCGGTTGCGCGTCGGCATCGGAGACGACGTGCGCAACTTCGAGATCGTCGCTGCGTTCGACGATCTCGGGCAGGGGGCCGCGGGTTTGGTGGTCGACTCGACCGGTTTGTTGTGCGTCGCGGTCGGCCGCGCCTCGGCGGCCCGCGAGTTGTCGATCGGCGAGGGTGAGCAGGTGGTGGTGGCGCCCGGTGGCGAATCGGCCCCGGTGGCGACTCCGGTCGACATCCGCCCCATCCGCTGACGTCCCGCGCGAACCACCGCGGCGGTCGGCGAGTCGGTCTAGGGTGAACCCATGCGCCCCGCCACCACGCTCACCATGGTCCTCTTGCTCGGAGCCATCTTCATCGCCGGGATCGTTTCGTTGTTGCGTCTGTGAGTTGAGCTGGCCATGAATCTCGCCTCGATCGTCGACAAGCACGATGCCGGCCGACCGGCGCTGATCAGTCGTGGCCGAACCACGAGTTACGGCGAACTGCGCACCCAGATCGAGGCCTTCCGAGGGTCGCTCGTCGAACTCGGGGTGGGGTCGGGCGACCGGGTGGCTCTCATGTGCGGTAACGGGCGTTGGTTCGTGGTGGCGTACCTCGCCGTGATCGGCCGGGGCGCCATCGCGGTGCCGCTGAACCCCCTCAGCCCGACTCCCGAACTACAGGCCGAACTCGCGATCGTGGATCCCAAGGTGGTGTTGGTCGAAGCGTCGGGCGTCCCGTCGTTCGCGGGTGTCGACCGTTCGCGACTGCCCTCGCTCTCGACCATCGTCGTCACCGACTTCGCGAGCGAACCGACTCTCGGGTCGGCCACCGTCGTGCGGTCGTTCGACTCGATGCTCGCCGGCCCGGCGAGCGCATGGGAGGAAGTCGACGGCGACCATCCGGCGGTTCTGATCTTCACCAGTGGTACCGCCGGCGCGCCCAGGGCCGCGATCCTGTCGCATCTCAACCTGCTCGAGAACATCTGTCAGAACTTCTCGACGAGCGATCACATTCAGGACGGAGACGTGGTGTTCGGCGTGTTGCCGATGTACCACATCTTCGGACTGAACGTCGTCCTCGGCATGTCGTTGATGGCCGGCGCCTGCGTGGTGCTCGTGCAACGTTTCGACCCCGTCACCGCGGTCGAAACCTTCGCGGAGCGCAGGGTCACCATCGTCCCGGGGGCTCCGCCGATCTGGGTGGCGATGTCGTTGATGGAGGACGTCGACGCGCAGGCCTTCGCTTCGGTGCGACTGGCGCTCACGGGTGCGGCGCGCATGCCGATCGACGCAACGGAGCGACTGCGCCGAAAGTTCGGAATCGACCTGCGCGAGGGATACGGCCTCACCGAGGCCGCGCCCGTCGTCACCAGTTCGGTCGGCGTCGAGAACCGCCCGGGTTCGGTCGGACGCGCGGTGCAGGGTGTCGACGTCCGCATCGTCGACGAACAAGGCAACGACACGCCGGTGGGCGACGAAGGCGAGGTGTGGGTGAAGGGACCCAACGTCTTCGGTGGATACTGGAACGACGCCGACGCGACGGCGCGAGTGCTCGATCGCGACGGATGGCTACACACGGGCGACATCGGATTGGTCGACGACGACGGTTACCTGTACCTCGTCGATCGAGCCAAGGACCTCATCATCGTGTCGGGCTTCAACGTGTATCCGGCCGAGGTCGAGGAAGTGTTGATGCGCCACCGCGCGGTCCTGGAGGCCGGAGTCGTGGGTGTCGCCCATCCGCACACCGGCGAAGCGGTCCGCGCATTCGTCGTGCTGCACCCCGGTGCCGAGGCCGACGAGGACGCCCTCATCGATCACTGTCACGATCACATCGCACGGTACAAGTGCCCGTCGAAGGTGCTGATCGTCGACGAACTACCGCACAACCGTTTCGGGAAGTTGCTGCGTCGCGCGTTGTGAGCCGACCGTGGTCGCGGTCAGGAATCCCGCGAACAGAACGGCGATTCCGATCAGAAGGGTGATCGCGAAAGCCCGATCCTCTCCCAACCGACCAGCCAACGTGCCGCTGCCCGACAGCACGATGGTTCCGAGCGCGATCAATCCGTTGGCGGCCGCGGTTCGTCGGGGATTGCTCACCTGACGGGCGGCACCGGCTGCGGCCGGGGTGCGCCCGCGCGACACGCGGACGATCGACCACACTGCTCCGACGATGATCACGACGGCGGCCACCCCCGAACCGACGGCGGCGAAGACGCGTGGCGCCACACCGAACAGGTCGCTGCCCTGAGGCATGGCCTCGTCTCCGATCTCGCCGGCCGGGGCCACCAACACCACACCGACGGCCGCCCCCGACAATCCGATGAGCCAGATGCGCGTGACATCACCGACGCGACGACCCCACAACAGATACACGGTGCCGAGGGCGAGCCACGGCACGTTCAGGATGGCCCCGGCCAGGAAGAAGACCCGGAACGACACCAGACTCCATCCTCGGGCCTCGGCCCACCACAACGCGATCGAGCCGAGGGCGAACAACGCGAGCGCCACCGACCACGCTCCTTCGTGCGGACGGCGGCGGCGCAGCCAGCGGTCGAACGTGGCGATCGCGAAGGCCGATGCGATCAGGGTCGCGGCAGCGGCCAGGGCGGCGTTCAACGTCACGTCGGGGAGGATAGGAGATCGACTCGCTCTCGCGGTCGCGTCATCGGGCGCGCGAGCGCAGGTGACGAATGACCGTGAGCGATGTCGTCACCGGTTCGTCGCAACTTCGTGAATGCGATCACGAGGACCTAGCGTTTCGTCAATGGCTGATCGCCCCCGTCGCCGCATCCCGGAAGCAACCGTTTCCCGCCTTCCGGTGTACCTGCGTCTGCTCGAGGAGTTGTCGGAGGCCGGAACCACTCATGTCTCGAGCGAGCAACTCGCCGAGTTGGGTGGAGTGAACGCGGCCAAAGTCCGCAAGGACCTCAGCTATCTCGGAAGTTACGGGGTGCGCGGGGTGGGGTACGAGGTTCGTTACCTCGTGTACCAGGTGCAGCGTGAGCTCGGGCTCAACCACGACTGGCCGGTGGTCATCGTCGGGGCGGGGAATCTCGGGCAGGCCCTCTCGGGCTACGGCGGCTTCGGTCAGGAGGGATTCCCGGTGGTCGGGGTCGTCGACGTCGACCCGGCCAAGATCGGATCGGTGATCGGAGGAGTGCGGGTGCGTCACATCGACGACCTGCCCCAGATCGTCGCGTCGCGCTCGGTCTCGATCGGGGTCGTGGCGGTTCCGTCGGCCGGGGCTCAGGATGCCGCCGATCGTCTGGTGAAAGCGGGCGTCACCAGCATCCTGAACTTCGCTTCCGCCGTGATCTCGGTGCCGCGAGGGGTGTCGGTGCGCAAGGTCGATCTGGCCCTCGAACTGCAGATCCTCAGTTACCACGAGCAGAATCGGACCGGTTTGCGGGCGGTTCCGAGCGCGAGCGCATAGGTCTCGTGCGTAGGTCGAGGGAATAAGGTATTCCTCGTGTCGATCGTCGTTTTCGGGGTGAACCACCGCACCGGGCCGCTCGCGTTGCTCGAGCGCGTGACCATCTTCGACGACGCCATCGCCAAGACCATTCACGGTCTCATGTCGCGACCGAACATCCGTGAAGCCGTGGTGCTGTCGACGTGCAACCGCACCGAGGTGTACGCGGTCGCCGAGAAGTTCCACGGGGCCTACGGCGACCTGCGCGAGTTCTTCTGCGAACTCGGTGGGTTCTCGGCCGACGAGTTGGCGCCCCATCTCTACAGCCAGCACGACGAAGCCGCGGTCGCGCACTTGTTCGAGGTCGCCGCCGGTCTCGACTCGGCGGTGCTCGGCGAGAGCGAGATCCTCGGACAGGTACGCGACGCCTGGGATCGTTCGCAACGCGAGGGCGGCGCTTTGTCGACGCTCAATCTTCTCTTCCGTCATGCGCTCGAAGTCGGCAAGCGCGCCCGATCCGAGACCTCCATCGGTCGTCACACGTCGAGTGTCAGTCATGCCGCCGTCGACATGGCCCGCGACGGTTTGGGCTCGGTCGAGGGACTGACGGTGCTCGTCGTCGGGGCGGGCGACATGGGCGAGGGGGTCACGGTCGCACTCTCAGGTGCCGGCGTCGGCCGCGTATTGGTGGCGAACCGCACGATCGGTCGGGCCCAGGAACTGGCTGATCGCGTGGGCGGATCGGTGACCGAGTTCTACCGACTCGCCGAGACGCTCGTCGAGGCTGACGTCGTGGTGACCTGCACCGGCGCCGGTGGAACCGTGATCGACCGGGAAACGGTCGAAGGAGCGATGCGCGTCCGCGTCGAGCGGCCGTTGTTCATCGTCGACATCGCGGTGCCCCGCGACGTCGAGCGCACCGTTGCCGACGTCGACGGCGTCACGTTGCTCAACCTCGACGACCTCCGTGATTGGGCGGCCCGTGGCCAGGCTCTGCGCGCCGCCGAGGCCGACGCGGTGCGGGCGATCGTGCGCGAAGAAGTCGAGCGGTTCACGGTCGAGTCCACCGCGCGTCAGGCCGCGCCGCTCGTGGCCCAGCTGCACGCCGCGGCCGAGTCCGTGCGCGCCGGTGAGATCGAGCGCATGCGTCGTCGTCTCGCGAGTCTCGAACCCGAGCAACTCGACGCAGTCGAGGCCCTGACGAAAGGGATCGTGGCCAAGCTGCTCCACGACATGTCGGTGCGCCTGAAGGACGACGCCGGCACTCCTCGTGGCGAGCGCAACTCCGCCGCCGTGCGGGACCTGTTCGATCTGCGCTGATCGCCGTGTCCTCGCTGCGCATCGCGACCCGCGGCTCGCTGCAAGCGAGAACCCAATCGGAACACGTGGCCGATCGACTGCGATCCGCGGGGCACGACATCGAGTTGGTGTTCGTCGACACGACCGGTGACCGTCGACAGGACGTGCCGTTGCACACCATCGGCGGCCAAGGGGTGTTCGTGAAAGAGGTGCAGGCGGCGGTGCTCGACGGTCGCGCCGATCTCGCCGTGCACAGCGCCAAGGATCTGCCGTCGACCCCGGCCGACGGACTCGTGATCGGCGCCTTCGGAGCGCGTCGGGACCCTCGTGACGTCCTCGTCGGTCGCCCGCTCGCCGACCTGGCGGTCGGAGCCGTGGTGGCCACCGGTTCGGTGCGACGTCGCGCCCAGCTGGCGCATCTGCGACCCGATCTGAGGTTCGTCGAGTTGCGCGGCAACATCCCGACCCGTCTCGACAAGATCCCTTTCGAGGGTTCGATCGTCATGGCCGCGGCCGCGCTCGAGGTACTCGGATGGACCGACCGCATCACCGAGCATCTCGCGGTCGACACGATGGTGCCCGCGGTCGGGCAGGGGTGCGTGGCCGTCGAGTGTCGGATCGGCGACACGGCCGCGCGCGCCGCGTTGGAAGGGGTCGACCATGCCGCGTCGCGACGCTCGGTCGAGATCGAGCGCGCCTTCCTCGCCGAGCTGGGGTCGGGGTGTTCGCTCCCCGTCGGTGCGTACGATGACGGTCGGGTGTTGCGGGTGCACCTCTCGTCGGACGACGGTCGGCGCCGTCACGTGAGCACGATGCCGACCGAGGGCCCGCTCGCCGCGTTGCTCGACGCCGCGCGCGAATTGGCGCGGGTGGCCCACGCGGCAGTCGGGGAATGACGGCGGGCACGATGGGTGTGTTGTCCGGTCGACGGGTGATCGTCACCCGTTCGGCGGAGCGGTCGGGTGCGCTCGCCGACCTCCTACGTGACGCCGGTGCCGACGTGCTCGAGATACCTGTCACGACCACCATGGAGGCCGGCGACGGCGGCACGGCCCTCATGGTCGCGCTCGCCTCGCTCACCGACTACGACTGGCTGGTCGTCACCTCGCCCGAAGGCGCTCGACGCGTCGCCGATGCGGCGGGGGCGGTGCACGTCGACCTCGCGGGGGTCAAGCGGGCCGCGGTCGGGACGGCGACCGCCCGCGCGCTCGGTGGGGCCGATCTGGTGCCCGACACCCAGACGGGGGCGAACCTCGGTGTCGCCTTTCCCGTCGGATCGGGTCGGGTGTTGCTCGCCGTCGCCGAATCGGCCGGGACCGACTTCGAGGTGGCGGCGCGCGCCAAGGGCTGGGTCGTCGACCGCGTTCACTCCTATCGCACGGTCGCCGTGCGTCCGACGGGAGTCACCGCCGCCGACATCTCGGCCTGCGACGCGATCACCTTTACCGCCACGTCGGCCGTGGAGGCCTGGATCGCCGCGTTCGGCGACGTCGTGCCGCCCGTGGTGGTGGCGATGGGTCCCCAAACCGAACGGGCCCTGCGCGAGGCCGGCATCGACGGCGTGGTGGTGGCATCCGAACAGTCCCTGTCCGGTGTGGTCGCCGCTCTCGGCTGAGGCTCGCGACTCTGCCCGTAGGCTGACCCGATGGTCGGTCGGTTCCCCGCGTCGCGTCCGCGTCGTCTGCGTACGACGCAGGCCCTGCGCGACCTCGTCGCCGAGACCCGGTTGAGTGTTGACGACTTCGTGGCCCCACTGTTCGTGCGCGAAGGCATCGACGTTCCGGTACCGATCGCGTCGTTGCCCGGAGTCGTGCAACATTCGCGGGCGAGCCTGCGTCGTGAGGTCGCCGAGTTGGCCGACCTCGGCGTGAAGTCGGTGATCCTCTTCGGAGTTCCAGCGGCCAAGGACGACATCGGCTCGGGTGCGTTCGACCCCGATGGAATCGTCCAAGTGGCGTTGCGCGACCTGCGCGACGACCTCGGTGACCGCGTGGTGCTCATGGCGGACCTGTGCGTCGATGAGTACACGAGTCACGGGCACTGTGGTGTCCTCGACGGTCGCGGGTCGGTGGACAACGATCGGACGCTCGAGGTGTACGCCCGGGCCGCGGTGGCCCAGGCCGATGCCGGCGCTCACGTGTGCGCGCCGAGCGGAATGATGGATGGTCAGGTGGGGGTCATCCGTGAGGCACTCGACGCCGCCGGCCATTCGTCGACGGCGATCCTGGCCTATTCCGCCAAGTACGCCTCGGGTCTCTACGGACCGTTCCGCGACGCGGTCGACGTGCGGATCGAAGGCGGGGGCGACCGCAAGGGATACCAGCAGGATTGGCGCAACTCCCGCGAGGCCATCGTGGAGGTGATGGCCGACATCGAGCAAGGTGCCGACATGGTGATGGTCAAGCCGGCGATCGCCTATCTCGACGTGATCTCGGCAATGCGTTCGGTCGTCGACGTGCCCGTGGCCGCGTATCACGTCAGCGGAGAGTACGCGATGATCAAGGCGGCGGCCGCGAACGGCTGGATCGACCACGACGTGGTGGCCACCGAGCACCTCACGTCCATCAAGCGCGCCGGTGCCGACATCATCCTTTCGTACCTCGCCCGCTGGTACGCCGAGAGCACCGTGCGCTGAACCCCTTGTCGAACATGGCGTCCATTCCCTACTGCGATCCCTCGGCGTGCGCGGCGGCGGGTTGCGACCCCGTCGTGTGCGTCGGAAAGGGAGTGCCCTCGAACTCGGTGCTGTTCGATCGATCGTCCGCGGCGATCCCCGGTGGGGTGAACTCGTCAATCCGGGCCTTCAAGGCGGTCGGCGGCAAGCCGTATGTCGTGGCCCGGGGCGACGGCGCGCACGTGGTCGACGTCGAGGGTCGTCGCTACATCGATCTTGTGCAGAGTTACGGTGCGGTGATCCTCGGACACGCGCATCCGACGATCACGCGCGCGTTGCGCGACGCATCGTCCGACGGCACGTCGTTCGGGGCACCGACTCCGCGTGAGATGAAACTCGCCGAGGCGATCTCTGAGCGCGTCCCTTCGTGCGAGCGCGTGCGTCTCATGAACTCGGGAACCGAGGCGACCTCGACGGTCGTGCGCCTGGCGCGCGGTCTCACAAGCCGCAAGAAGATCGTGATCTTCGACGGCAACTTCCACGGCGCGACCGACGCGCTGCTCGCCGCGGGTGGGAGCGGAGTCGCCACGCTCGGGCTCCCGGGCACCGCGGGCGTGCCCGAGGAGGCCGTCGCCAACACCATCGTCGCTCCGTACAACGTGGTACCCGCGATCGACGAGTCGGTGGCTGCCGTCATCGTCGAACCCGTCGCGGCCAACATGGGAGTCGTCGCCCCGTTGCCCGGCTTTCTCGAAGGTGTGCGCGCGGCGTGCGACCGGGTCGGGGCGTTGCTGGTGTTCGACGAGGTGATCACGGGCTTTCGACTCGGAGCCAGCGGGGCGCAGGGTCGCTTCTCGGTGTCGCCGGACCTCACGTGTTTCGGAAAGGTGATCGGTGGGGGACTGCCGATCGGTGCGGTCGGCGGTCGACGCGAGATCATGGAGGCGTTGTCGCCGCTCGGCAAGGTGTTCCACGCCGGAACTCTCGCGGGCAACCCCATGGCCACCGCCGCGGGTCTGGCGGCGCTCTCCGAACTCACGCCCGACGCCTACGTCGAGATCGAGCGTCGCGCGACGCGACTCGAAACCATCCTGAACGAGTGTCTCGGTTCGGCGGTCACGGTCACCCGCGTCGGGACGCTCGTCGGCGTGCACCTGGGATCGGCACTCGATGGTCGACGGCCCACCAATTTCCCCGAGGCCAAAACGACCGACGAATCCGGTTACGCGCGCCTCTTCCACGCGGCCCTCGCGAACGGCGTGGCGATGGCTCCCGGTGCCTACGAGGCGTTGTTCGTAGGGCTCGGTCACGACGACGCGGTCATGGACGACCTCGCTCGACGATTGGCCGCCGCGACGGCGACGTGATCGGCGACCGAACCTCGTACCTCGTACGCTCGTGGCGTGCGCCAGTTCCTGACCCTGCGTTACTGGGCGGCACTGTTGGCGCTATTCGTGATGTTCCTCACGTTGTATCTGTGGCTCGGTCGTTCCGGGGCCACCACGATCGTCGAGGACGTGAGTCCGCACCGCGTCGATCTGATCGCGCTCACCTCGACCGTGCGATCCGACGAACCATGGTCGGTCGGCGACGGTCACGTCACCGGTAACGCCACCGCGGTGTTGGCGGACGGCCGAATCCTCTCGATCACCGACGGGACCTCCGGTACCTCGTCGTGTCTCTTCCCCGAGGCGTTGAACGCCTGCGTGTTGTTGGCCGACACCCTGGGTGACGGCATCGTCTGGTTCGCCCTCGTCCCCGCTCCGCCCGAAGGCGCCACCGACCTCGAACTTCCGCCGATCGCCGAGCTCCTCGACGGGGTCACCTACGCGCGCTTGACGAACGGCTGGGAGGTGCCCTTGCTCGACAAGGTGCGCCGCCGTTGCGAGGAGGAGACCCCGAACCTCACCTCGTTCGTTCAGCGGTTCGCCGGTGTGCACACGACGATCGTCGATCTCGAGCGTGCGCAGGTCTCGGCGGTCGTGTGCGACGCGTGACGCGTCAAGCGTTCGGAGCCAGTCGCACGATGGCCGCCGCGGCCTTGTAGGCGGCCTCGGCGGGACCGATCTCGTCGGGTCGCAACAAGTTGGCCATGATGCGCAACACCCATTCCATCAATGTGCGACTCTGCATTCCCACCCGGCTCAATTCGCGCATCAGAACCGGACGGCCGATGATTCGCGCGAAGAGTCGGGCGACCTTGAAGTACTGGCCATACTCCTCGTCGAGCAACGACTGGTATCGCTGCAGGGCGGCGGGATCGTTGTTGTGGATCGCATCGGCGAGCACCCCGGCTGCGATGCGCGCGGTCTCGTACGCGTAGTCGATGCCCTCACCGTTGAACGGGTTCACGCTGCCCGCCGCGTCGCCCACCACGAGATAGGTGGGACCCGACTTCGGACCCACCGAACCACCCATTGGAATGCGGCCCGACGTGGCCTTGTCGGTCGGGTTGTCGGGGTCGATCTCCCAGCGATCGGCGACCATGTGCGCGTACTGGTCGAGGAGATGGGTGGTGTTGACCGTCTTGAAGTCGCGGAAGGTCGAGAGCAGCCCGACGCCGATGTTCACGGTGCCGTCACCGACCGGGAAGATCCATCCGTAACCGGGCAGCGGATTGCCGTTGCGGTCCTTGACGTCGAGAGCGGACTCGATCCACGGCTCGGCGTGTCGCGGCGTCTCCCAGTACGTGCGAATCGCGGTGCCGTATGGCCATTCCTTCGTGCGGAAGGTGCCGATGGCTCGACCGAAACGACTATTGGCACCATCGGCCACGACGACGTACTTCGCCGTGATGTCGACGGCGGAATCCGTGCCCCGGGCGAGAACGGTCGCACCGCGCACGAAACCGCGATCGAGCACGGGCGCCAGCGCCTCACGACCTTCCAACAGCGTCGCACCCGCGGCGACGGCGTTGCGCACGACCATGGTGTCGAGTTCGCGCCGTCGCACCACGTAACCGTGCTGCGGGTAGATCGGATGCGACGGCCAGTGCAACTCGAGCGCCTTGCCGTGCGCGGTGGTCCGCAAACCTTCGTAGCGGTGGAACTGCGACAGGTGTGCGCCGAGGCCCATGTCCTCGATCTGCTTGACGGCCCGGGGCGTGAGTCCGTCGCCGCACGTCTTTTCGCGCGGGAAGGTCTTCTTGTCGATCATCACCACGTCGAGACCATGCCGAGCCAGCCAGTAGCCGGCGGCGGCTCCCGCCGGACCGGCGCCGATGACGACAACGTCGTGCTGGGAGGTCATGGGTTCAGTGTGCTGGCGGACCCGAGGTCACGCCGAGGCGGAACGAACCCGCGATGTCCGACTCATGACTCGGCCGCGATCTCCTGGTCGGCCGGGGTGCCCAGTCGGGGAGCGGTTCCCACACCGGGCAGCATGTCGAAGGTCATCGATCCGTCGTCGAGTCCGAGGAAGATGGCGCTCTCGGGTGAGCACCACTTTTCGTACTCCTCGGCCCAATCACCAGTGGCGTCAGCACCGGAAATGTCATAACGGATGTGGCAGATCAGACCCAGAATCTCGGCCTCGGTCAGCGCGCCACCGGCCATGGCTCCCTGAGCGGGCATGACACTGCCGTTGTAGGAGCGGGGGTAATGGGCCCCGCCCTCGCGATTCGGGTCGCCGTACGACGCCACTCCGGCGGCTTCGAAGGCCTCGGTGCCGTTGTACACCCAGTTCAACATGTCCTCGATATGGGGAAAGGTCTTGAGGGACTCCCCGTCCTTTAACACGCGACCAGCGCCTCCGCCTCCGTCGGCGCCATGACAGCTCGCGCACGCGCCGTATTGCTCGATCCCGACCGCGATCGGCCCCGAGGCCTCGGCTTTCTGGGGCTGCAGGCCCCGTACGTACATGAACAGGAAGATCGGCATCAGGGCCAAAGTGCCCATGGCCCAGTAGGGGATGCGTCCGCGGGCCTTGGCCGCGGCCACGTACGGGGCGTCGGGCTTCGCAACAGGCTTCTGAGCAGGGGTTTCGGCGACCGGCTTGGGGGCCGGGGCGGCGGACTCGGTGGTCGCGGGCACCGGTGCGGCCTCGGGCGAGGCGCCTCCGGCTCGTCGGTCGCGCGAGCGCTTCAGCAGGTGCTCGGGGATCTCGGTCACGGACGTCCTTTCGGATGACGGGGGCTGCGGAAACGATACGAGAATCGACCGTCGTCACGGGCGACGGCCCGAGTCAAGACTAGAGCGCGTCGCACGCGCGCGTGGAATTCCCCGACCGGATTTCCGGAGACGATACGTTGCACTTACGCACAACCCCGACGTCGTCGACGGGTTGCGTGATAAACCGATCATCGTCGTGGTCAGCGCACGACCCACCCCCGACATGCCGCTCGTTTCTCGGTCGCCCGCCTGTGACCGTCAACCATGTCGCGGATCGTCGTGAGTTGGGTCGTCGGAGACCGTCGACGACTACAATTCCGGACAGCGTCCCGACACGTATGCGCAGGTTCACGCGTCGTCGACTCACCCCGAAGAGCAGTGCACGACATAACCACCGCGCGCGAGCGTGGCGAAGGAAGGGATGACCGGCTCGATGCTGGCGATTGACATTCTGAAATGGCCGGGGATGAACCAAGCGTTCCTGTTCTCCCTCGCGGCCACGCTCATCCTGACCGGGCTGATCTTCGTTTACGGCAAGCGTCGTCCGATCGGTACCCCGGTCTCATGGGGCGAGGCCATGTTCGGGGCCACCTACGCGTTCTTCGTGATGTTCCTCGCCTACGGAGTGGTGCCCCACCAGTGGCTCGTTCACGTGCAGAACGAACTGGGCTGGCGCTCCGACAAGATGTTCTACGGGCCCGGTGGCATCTTCAAGTCGCAGGCCAAGGGCGGCGGCTTCCCGTTTGACATCAACTACCTGCAGGTCGGCGACATCATCGTCACCGTCATCTACGGCTTCTTCCTCGGACTCCAGATCTACATGTGGTCGTGGTGGCAGAAGCGCGGCCAGTCGAAGTCGACGGAGGTCGAACAGTCGACTTACGGACGTCCGTTGGTGAAGAAGGCCTGAACCGTGGCACGCACCGACGCCAATCCCCCGATGATGCCCTACTCGGACCAGTACCAACTGGTCGAGGTCGATGCGGACTACCTGACCAAGGCCGTCAAGCCCAAGCAGTTCATCCACATCGACCAAACCGAGTGCATCATGTGCGAGGGATGCGTCGACATCTGCCCGTGGAAGTGCATCCACATGGTGACCCCCGACGCGGTGGCCGAGGCCACTGGTACCGAGCGGCCGGGCATCGACCCCAACGACAACGTGTTGTTCATCATCGACGACGACGTGTGCACGCGTTGTGCGCTCTGCGTCGATCGTTGCCCCACCGGTGTGATCATCCTCGGCAAGGCCGGGGCCGCATTGGCGACGGGTGACACCCACGCTCGTACGAGCAATCACGGTTATGCCTACGGAATGCGGTTCTAGGAGAAACACTCATGGCCAAAGTCATCGATGACCCCCGACCCACGGCGAAAGAGCGTCTGAACAAGACGGTCGAGTCCGTTCAGGGCAGCCAGGCATGGAACTCGATCTTCCGTCCCGGCTCGATCTTCCGCAAGGGCTACACCGACAGCCCCCGTAACCGCTCGTACGTGATCATGAACTCGGTGCTGTACCACTTGCACCCGGTGAAGGTGAAGCGCCACGCGGTCAAGGTGAGTTACACCTTGTGTCTCGGCGGTCTGAGCTTCTTCTTGTTCATCCTGCTCACCGTTACGGGCATTTTCCTGATGTTCTTCTACCGTCCCGAGGCCACCGCCGCATGGAACGACATCAGCAGCCTGCAGACTTCGGTCGCCTTCGGCTTGCTGATACGAAACATGCATCGATGGGGCGCGCACCTGATGGTGTTGACGGTCTTCTTGCACATGGCGCGCGTGTTCTACCACGGTGCGTACAAGCCTCCGCGCGAGTTCAACTGGGTCATCGGTGTCGTGTTGCTGACCCTCACGCTGTTGCTCTCGTTCACGGGCTACCTGTTGCCGTGGGACCAGTTGGCGATGTGGGCCGTCGCGGTCGGAACCAACATGATGGGTTACACACCGGTGTTCGGCTCGCAGGTGAGATTCGTACTACTCGGCGGTGTCGAGATCGGGTCGGAGACGTTGTTGCGTTGGTACGTGCTCCATGTCTTGATGCTTCCGTTCGTCATCGTGATCTTCATGGCCATCCACTTCTGGCGCGTCCGCAAGGACGGCGGCATCTCCGGGCCGCTCTGATCGGGAAGGACCCACACTCATGACCGAAATCCCCGAACACCTCCTGAAGCGGGCCCAGGCCGCACGGGAAAAGGCCGCCTCGGAGTCCGCTCCCGCCGCAGCCGCCGACGCCCCGGCGTCGGACCCGCGCATCCCGGCACATCTGCTCGAGCGCAGCAAGGCCGCGCGGGCCAAGACCGATGACGGTGGCGCCGTCGCCGTGGCCGACAAGGTCGCCGCCGTCGTCGCCGCGGCTCCCACTGCCGCTGGTGTTCCGGTGGGTGCCGGTCCCGGCGGCCACACGCAACGTCTGCTCACCGTCGTGAAGTCCGGTTCGATTCAGGACGTCAAGGCCACGCCGGTCGACAAGGTGCACACCTGGCCGCACCTGTTGGCCGTCGAGTTCGTCGCCGCACTCGCCTGTACCGCGTTCTTGTTCTTCTTCTCGATCTTCGTGAACGCACCGCTGTTGCAGTTGGCCAACCCCAACCAGACACCGAACCCGTCGAAGGCTCCGTGGTACTTCCTCGGCTTGCAAGAACTTCTCACGATGTTCCACCCGATGGTGGCCGGCGTGACCATCCCGGGAATCGCGCTGTTCGCACTCATCCTCGCGCCGTACATCGACAAGAACCCGTCGAACAAGCCCGAGGATCGCAAGTTCGCGACGTCGATCATGACCGTGCACCTCATGTTCTGGGCGGTGCTCGTGATGATCGGTTCGTTCTTCCGCGGACCCGGATTCAACTTCGTCTTCCCGTGGCGTGACGGCCTGTTCTTCGAGTTGTGAGGGATCACCACACATGACACCAGCAACAACCATCATCATCGCCGTGGCCGTGTTGGTCGTGGCCGCCGCCGTCGTGTTGATCACGTCGGCGCGGCGGTCCGACGTTCGCGGCGCCGGGGCGTTGTCGCGCGAGACGGTCAAGCGCGACAAGTCGATCAAGTCCGAATCGGGCAGCGGCCCGAGCGGTGCGGCGTACGAGAGCGCCGAGACGACCGCGCGTTCGACCGCCCTCGAGAAGGCCACCGAGGTGGCTCCGGTGGCCTGGGAGGCTCCCGACGAGGAGGCGCTCGGCGTGTCTCGTCGACAGTTCTTCAACCGCGCGACCGTGTCCATGATGACGGCGAGCCTCGGCGCTTTCGGTGTCGCGGTGGTGGCGTTCCTGTGGCCCCGAGCCGGTGGTGGTTTCGGATCGAAGGTGACCGTGGGTCGTCTCGACGATCTCCTGGTTCAGATCCGAAGCGAGAAGGGCTTCGTATACAAGCCCGAGGCGCGCACGTGGCTGACGTCCTATCCGGTCGATGCTCTTCCCAAGGCCCGCAAGGCCTACTCGAACCAGCCGTCGGTGTTGGCCGGCATGGAAGCGGGTCTCGTCGCGCTGTATCAGAAGTGTCCGCATCTCGGATGCCGAGTACCCGAGTGCAAGAGCTCGCAGTGGTTCGAATGCCCCTGTCATGGTTCGCAATACAACCGTGTCGGTGAGAAGAAGGCCGGTCCCGCTCCTCGCGGAATGGATCGATTCGGTGTGTCGGTCAGCAACGGCAACGTGGTCGTCGACACCGGTGCGGTCTTCAACGGTCCGGCCATTGGTGTCAACACCACCGGTCAAGAGGCCGAAGGGCCGCACTGCATCACGGGTGGGGGAGGGCACTGATCATGATCGCTCTCGCCACCACCACCATCGCCGTTGTTCTTTCCCTGATTTTCGTCGCCGGCTGGGTCGTCTACGCCTTCATGAACCGCGGCGCGGGTCGGGCCGAAATCGGCTCCGAGATCGAACTGGCTGCCAACCGCAAGAAGTACTTGGAGGACGAAGAACTCGAGGGTAAGCGCCTCGAGCGCGTGCAGTTCTACGGTGTGCTGTTGCTCGCCACCATCACCATCGGCCTCCCGGCCTATTGGGTCATGGAGCCCAGCCGCCAGCAGGGTGCCATCAACGGTCAGGCCGGTCGCTTCGTGACCTGGGGCTCGAACTTGTTCGCGTCCACGGCCGAAGGAGGCTTCAACTGCGCCGGATGCCACGGCGGCATGAACGCCACCGGCGGTGCGGCCCCGTGGACCGTCACCGATTCCAAGACCGGTGAAGTGAAGTCGGTGACGTGGAAGGCTCCGGCTTTGAACACGGTTTTCTACCGATTCGACGACAGCGAGGTGCAGTTCATCCTCGAATACGGACGACCGTTCTCGCCCATGTCCCCGTGGGGGATCAAGGGCGGCGGGCCGATGAACTCGCAGCAGATCGAGACCCTCATCGCGTACCTGCACAGCATTCAGATCCCGCGCGAGGACTGCATCGTTCAGGATGCCGATCCGCTCGGCTGCGAGGGCGGCCACTTGCCCGTGAGCGAGCAGGAGAAGATCCAGGCCGCCGCGGAAAAGGCCGTCGCGGACGGTACCTACGATTCGATCGGCGAGGCGTTGTTCAACCTCGAGTTGGGTGCCGGCGCGTACAGCTGCGCACGTTGTCACACCCCGGGTTGGAGCTGGGGCGAACCCGGCAACACCGGAGCAGGTGCGTTCGGATGGAATCTCACCGGAGGGGCGACCAACGCCCACTTCGCCACCGAACAGGAGATGATCGACTTCATCAAGGCCGGCTCGAAGTACGGCGTGAAGTACGGTGTTCAGGGCCAAGGCAGCGGTCGCATGCCCGGTTTCGGAAGTCTGCTCACCGATGAACAGATACAAGCGATCGTGAACTACGTCCGGAACGAACTATGAGTGCACTCCTGAGCATCACCTGGGAACCCGAGATCCGGGGTGTCCTCACCGTCATCATCGGGGCGGTGGCCCTGTGCGGCAGCGTGTACTTGTTGCTCGGCACCAACCTGGGTGTCCGACTGGGTTTCCTCGTGTCGATGGCCGGTCTGTTCGGCTGGATGATGTGCATGGGAATCATCTGGATGAGCTACGGCATCGGCCTCAAGGGCAACGAACCTTCGTGGAAGCCGGCCGAGCCGTTCTCGATCGTGCGTGAGGGCCGATACCTGCTCGACGCCGAGGTGATCGACGCACCCATCGAGGCCGACGAGGGCGCATCGAACGTCGATATCGCCGCGGCGTCGGCGAGGGCGATGGAGTCCGAGGGTTGGCGCCTGCTGCCGTCCGACGACCGTGGCCGCGGTCAGGCGATCGCCGCCGCCGACGAGATCATCCAGGTCGAGGCCGAGATGTACGCCGCCGGCGAGTACCAGGCCACCGCGGTGTACGTGCGGGGTGGTGAGCGTTATCCCAAGTTCGGCGACAAGGTCGACTTCCTCGCGTTCTTCCACAAGCCCTCGTACTCCGTGGTCGAGATCGCCCCGCTTGTGCCGCAACGCAACGAACCCGGTCGCGCTCCGGCCCGTCCGGTGATCGACGAGACGCAGCCGCACCAATACGTGGTCATGATTCGCGACCTCGGCACGAAGCGTCAGCCCGCCACCTTCATCACCATCGGTTCGACGATCATTTTCGCGCTCTGCTGCTGGTTGCTGCACCGCCGCGACCGCATCGTCGCCGTCAACCGCGGACTCGCCGTCCCCGCGAAGGCCTGACCCGTGGGCCAGTACCTGCCGGTGATCGCCCTGATGATCCTGGGCATCCTCTTCGGTGTACTGAGTTTCATCGCATCCCGGTTGCTGGCCCCGCGTCGTCCGTCGGTCGCCAAAGAGGCGCCCTACGAATGCGGCATCGTCCCGAGTCGCGAGCCACCTGAGCGCTTCCCGGTGAGCTTCTACATCGTGGCGATGTTGTTCATCATGTTCGACATCGAGATCATCTTCATCTACCCCTATGCGGTCAACCAGTCCGAACTCGGTGCGTTCGCGTTCTGGGAGATGGTGGCGTTCAGCGCGGTCTTCTTCCTCGCGTTCGTGTACGTGGTGGCCCGTGGCGCGCTCGACTGGGGCCCGGTCGCCAAGGCGCGTCGCCTGGTCGACGGAGTCTCGGACACCCGCACGTCAACTTCGACCATTCGCCGCGTCGGCCTCGACGGCCGCGTCGACGACGACCGGGCCGCCTGATCGGCGGAGGTTCGACATGAGTGTGGTGCGCAACGTGCTCGACGACGGACTCGGGGGTCTCGACCACAACATCGTCACGGGCAAGATCGAGGACCTCGTCAAGTGGGCGCGCAGTCGCTCGAGTTGGGGTGCGACGTTCGGGCTCGCGTGCTGCGCCATCGAGATGATGGGCACCGGTGGGCCGCACTACGACATCGCCCGCTTCGGCATGGAGGTTTTCCGCGCCTCGCCGCGTCAGGCCGACATCATGATCGTCGCGGGTCGCGTGAGCCAGAAAATGGCGCCGGTCCTTCGTCAGGTGTACGACCAGATGATGGAACCCAAATGGGTCATCTCGATGGGTGTGTGCGCCTCGAGCGGCGGCATGTTCAACAACTACGCCATCATCCAAGGGGTCGACCAGATCGTTCCCGTCGACGTGTACGCACCGGGATGTCCCCCGACGCCGGAGACCCTGATCCACGCCATCGAGACCCTTCACCAGAAGATCGAGGACGGCGAGATCATGCGTCGTCGCGCTCAAACCGGTGCCGGGGCGAACATCCAGATCACCGAGATCGGTGCGCAGACCGCTCCCGTGTCGCTGTCGCCTGCACGTCCGGGAGTCTGGCCGTGACCGTTGCCGCCGAGGACCAGCCGGAAACACTGCACGGTTGCCCCGTGTCGGTCTCGCGGGGTCAACGCGTCGTCCACCCTTCGCGCTCCGAGTACCTGAAGGTGCTCAAGAAGTTGCTCGACGACGGTTTCGCCATGTGCAGCGACCTCACTGCAGTGGACTACTTGACGCATCCCGGTCGTGACTTGCCCGTCGGGGTGACGGCCGAGCGCTTCGAGTTGGTCGTGAACCTCACCTCCATCGCGACTCGTAACCGCATCCGCGTGCGCGTGCAGATTCCCGAGTCCGATCCCACCATCGCGTCGGCGTTCGACCTGTGGCCGGGTACCGAGGCGATGGAGCGCGAGGTCTACGACATGTTCGGGATCGCCTTCGAAGGGCACCCCGACCTCACCCGCATCCTGATGCCCGAGGACTGGGACGGTCACCCGTTGCGTAAGGACTACGCGGTCGGCCGCATTCCCGTTCAATTCAAGGGTGCGAACTCGTGACCGCCGTCGAGAACGTGCGCCAGACGAACGAGGGCGCGCAGGAGATGCGGTCGCGCAGCGAGATCGGTGCGCGCGAATTGTTGCGCGAAGTCGGAGCCGTGCTGCGCATGAGTGAGGCCGAGGCCGCAAAGCTCGGACAGGTTCCCGTCGATCCCGACGAGGACCAGACCATGATCATCAACATGGGTCCGCAGCACCCGAGCACGCACGGCGTGTTGCGTTTGATGCTCGAACTCCAGGGCGAGACCGTTCTGCGGTGCAAGCCGATCATCGGCTACCTGCACACCGGCATGGAGAAGACGGGCGAGGAACTGACCTTCCTGCAGGGCGGCACCAACGTCACGCGCATGGATTACCTGAGCCCGCTCAACAACGAGCTGGTCTTCTCGATGGCCGTCGAGAAGTTGCTCGGCATCGAGGGCGACATCCCCGAGCGCGCGGTCTGGATGCGCATGTTGTTGAGCGAACTCAACCGCATGAGCAGCCATCTGCTCTTCCTCGCCACGAACGGCATGGACATCGGGGCCGTGTCGATGATGTTGTACGGCTGGCGCGAGCGCGAAGAGGTGTTGCGCTTCTTCCAGAAGGTCACCGGCCTGCGCATGAATCACAACTTCATCCGGCCCGGTGGCTTGGCCGCCGACTTGCCGGCCGGTTGGCGCGACGACGTCCTGTCGATTCTCGAGATGTTGCCTCCCCGCCTCGCCGAGTACGACGTGCTCATGACCGATCAGCCGATCTGGCGCGAGCGACTGCAAGGTGTCGGTGTGATCACCGCCGACGAGGCCCTGGCCCTCGGCACGAGCGGGCCGATCCTGCGTTCGACGGGTGTCGCATGGGACCTCCGTCGCGACCAGCCCTACCTGCGCTACGAGCAGGTCGAGTTCGACGTCATCGTCGGAACCTACGGCGACGCATTCGACCGTTATGCCATTCGACTCAACGAGATTCGCGAGTCCATCCGCATCGTGTATCAGATCCTCGATCGCATGCCGATGGGTGACTACCGCATCCAGAACAAGAAGGTCACCCCACCGCCGCGGGCCCGCATCGACGAGTCGATGGAGGCCTTGATCCACCACTTCAAGATCTTCACCGAGGGCTTCAAGGTGCCCGAGGGAGAGGTGTACGTGGGTATCGAGAGTCCACGCGGCGAGATCGGGTGTTACATCGTCAGTGACGGCGGACCCAAGCCCTACCGCATCCACATGCGCGCGCCCAGTTTCGTGAACATCCAGGCGCTCCCGCACATGATGCGCGGGGGACTCGTCGCCGACGCGGTCGCCGTGATCTCGTCCGTCGACCCGGTGCTGGGGGAGGTCGACCGCTGATGGCTCGTCTGTCCGAGGAGAACGTGCGTCTCGCCAAGGAGATCATCGGTCGTTACCCGCGCGCGCGGTCGGCCACCATTCCGTTGCTCCATCTGGCCCAACAGCAGGACGGTCACCTGACCAACGAGGCCATGGCCCACATCGGCGAGTTGGTCGGGGCGACCTCGGCCGAGGTGTACGGCACTGCGTCGTTCTACGAGATGTTCAAGTTCGAGCCCGTGGGCAAGTACCTCGTCAACATCTGCGGAACCTTGTCGTGCGCGCTGATGGGCGCTGAAGACCTGATGCATCACGCCGAAGAACGTCTCGGCGTGCGACTCGGCGGCACGACCGACGACGGCATGTTCACGCTCGAGCGCGCCGAGTGCCAGGCCGCCTGCACCGAGGCGCCGTGCCTGCAGGTGAACTACCGCTATCGGTTCCGCGTGACGAACGACGACTTCGACGCGCTCGTCGACGACCTCGCGTCCGGGCGTTTGCGGGACGAGATCCCCGCGCACGGCACGCTCGCCCGGGTGCGTCAACACATCCCCACCGACCGCGGGGTCGGTGCGGTCGCACCCGAGGACGTCGATGGCGCTCCGGCGTGGATGAACGGGAAGGCGGCGCTGTGAGCGGAACGTACCCCCACGCTCCGGGTTTCTTCGCCGGCGAGCGGCCCCGCATCGTCACATCGCGGTTCGAGTACGCCGACTCGCATACGATCGAGCGTTACCTCGCGACCGACGGATACGCCGGGCTGCGCGCGGCCCTCGGTCGTCCGGCCAACGAGGTGCACGACGAGGTCAAGAACGCCACCGTTCTCGGTCGCGGTGGTGCGGGTTTCCCGGCCGGCACGAAATGGGGACTCACCCCGCAGGGTGTCTTCCCGCGTTATCTCGTGGTCAACGGCGACGAGAGCGAACCCGGCACCTACAAGGACCGCTTGTTGATGGAGCGCGATCCGCACCAGTTGATCGAGGGTTGCCTCATCGCGTGCTACGCGGCCGGTCTGTCGCAGTGCTTCTTGTACATCCGCGGCGAAATGGCCGTGGCCCAGGAACGCGTGGCGGCGGCGCTCAACGAGGCGTACAAGGCCGGATACGTCGGTCGCAACATCCTCGGTTCCGACTTCTCGGTCGACATCGTGTTGCACTGGGGCGCCGGTGCCTACGTCGTCGGCGAGGAGACCGCTCTGATCGAGAGCCTCGAGGGCAACCGTGGCATGCCGCGCCTGAAGCCCCCCTACTTCCCGGCGGCGATCGGCCTCTACGGGCAACCCACGATCGTCAACAACGTCGAGACACTGGCCAACCTCCCGTGGTTGATACGCAACGGCGCCGAGGCGTACACGGCGATCGGCACCAAGACCTCGCCGGGCACCCGCATGGTGGCCGTCAGTGGCCACGTCGTGCGTCCCGGCGTGTACGAGATCGTCAACGGCGTGACCACCTTCCGCGACCTGATCTTCGGTGAGGATTTCTGTGGTGGCATTCGCAACGGCAACAAGTTGAAGGCCTTCGTGCCCGGCGGCGGTTCCGCGCCGTGGTTCACCGAGGACCAACTCGACGTCCCCTTCGAGGGCCCACAGGCCGGCGCCGCCGGTTCGATGCTCGGCTCGGGAGCGGTGATGGTGATGGACGAGACCACCGACATTCCGGCGGCGGCACTCACCCTCACGCGCTTTTACGCGCACGAGTCGTGCGGAAAGTGCACGCCGTGTCGCGAGGGCGGCACCTGGCTCGAGCGCATTCTCAGTCGCATCGTCGACGGCAAGGGCACCGAGGCCGACCTCGCCCAACTCGTCGAGGTCGGCACGTCGATTTGTCCGGGAGACTTCCCGCACGCCTCGAGCGAGCGTCTCGGGCTGAAGGCCGTCCCGTTCCCGTACAAGATGAACACCATCTGCTTCGTCGGTCCGTCGGCGTACGCACCGATCAACTCGGCGCTCGTGTTGTTCCCCGAGGAGTTCGCCGCGCGGGTCACCAAACGCAGCATGATCCCGGTCACCGCGGTGGGGGTGGCGTCATGACCACCACCGAACCGACCCCCGACGTCGTCGTCGATCCCAACGCCATCAACATCATGATCGACGGCGAGCCGGTGGTGGCCCGCAAGGGTGAGTTGATCATCGCCGCGGCGGATCGCAACGGTGATTACATCCCGCGGTTCTGCTACCACCCGCGTATGAGCCCGGTCGGCATGTGTCGTCAGTGTCTGGTCGAGGTCGAAGGCCCGCGCGGACCGATGATGGTCGTCAGTTGCATGACCCCGGTGGCCGAGGGACAGATCGTGCGCACCGGAACCGATCAGGTCAAGCGGGCCCAAGAGGGCATCATCGAATTGTTGCTGGCCAACCACCCGCTCGATTGTCCGGTGTGCGACAAGGGCGGCGAGTGCCCGCTGCAGGACCAGGCCTTCAGCCACGGTCCCGGGGAGAGCCGTTACATCGAGGAGAAGCGCCATTACGAGAAGCCCATCGCCATCAGCGACCTGGTGTTGCTCGACCGCGAGCGCTGCATCCTGTGCGACCGTTGCACGAGGTTCGCCGACGAGGTGGCCGGGGACGCCTTGATCCATTTCACCTCGCGCGGGAACAACACCCAGGTGCAGACGTTCCCCGACGAGCCCTTCAGTTCGTACTTCTCGGGTAACACGGTGCAGATCTGCCCGGTCGGCGCCCTCACCGCGCAGCCGTACCGTTTCAAGGCCCGTCCGTGGGACCTCGAGAAAACCGAGAGCACCTGCACCACGTGCTCGGTCGGATGTCGCATCACGCTCGAGAGCAGTCGCGACGAGTTGTTGCGTTACCAAGGTGTCGACAGTGATCCCGTGAACCACGGTTGGCTTTGCGACAAGGGTCGATTCAACTTCGAGTCCGTGAAGTCCGGGTCGCGTCTCACGACGCCACTCGTGCGCGACGGTGAATCGCTCAGTGAGACGACCTGGAGCACCGCGTTGGCGACGGTGGCGTCGATCATCACGTCGGCGATTCGAACGGGTGGGGCCGATCGCGTGGCGATCCTCGGCGGTGCCCGCGGCACCAACGAGGACGCGCACGCCTGGGCCCGGTTGGCCGCCGCGCTCGGCGTGACCGCCATCGATGCGCAACTCGGTGACGGATTGCCGAGCGACGTGTTCTCGCACGCCCAGGCGACCATCGACGAGGCGGCGCACGCGCCGACGGTGATCCTGTTGTCGCCCGATCTCAAGGAGGAGTTGCCGATCCTGCATCTGCGGCTCCGCGACGCCGCCGAGAAGAAGCGCAGCCGACTGATCGAGTTCACGCCCAAGGCGACGGGCCTCAGCCGTCACGCATGGAAATCGGTGTCCTATCTGCCCGGTGGTCAGGTGTCGGCGGTGAGCTCGACGCTTGGCGACCCGGCGGTCGTCGCCCAGATGGACAAGGGTCCGGTGGTCGTGGTCGTCGGACGCGCGAACCTCGCCGAGAGCGACGAGTTGACGATGGCCGCGCTCGACGCGGTGTTGGCGGCGGTGCCGTCGGCCTCGGTTCTTCCGGTCCTGCGCCGTGGCAACGTGCGCGGTGCGCTCACCGTCGGACTCGACTCGCGCGATTCGCGCGACATCCTGGCGGACGCAGCCGATGGTCGCGTCGACTGCCTCGTTCTGGTGGGATCCGATCCGATCGCCGACTGTCCCGACAGCGACCTCGCCCGACGTGCGTTGGCCGCCGTGCCGAACGTCGTGGCGATCGACACCTTCGCCACTCCCTCGACCGCCAAAGCAACCGTGGTGCTGCCCGCGGCGGCCTTCGGCGAAAAGGACGGCACCACCACCAACCTCGAAGGTCGCGTCACCCGACTCGCGCGCAAGGTGACGGTGGCCGGCACCGCCCGACCCGATTGGATGATCGCCCTCGAATTGGCCGACCTGCTCGGTCACGACCTCGCGATGGCCTCGGTCTCCGACGTGCACACCGACTTGATTGCGACGGTTCCGGCCTTCGCCCCCGCCACGCGGTCGGCGTTGGCGGCGAACCCCGACGGAGTCCTCGTCGCCCGCGGCAGCGGAGCGCGCCCGGCTCACCAGAACCTGCCGGTCGCCGATCGCCCTGGTTTCGGTTTCCGCCTGGTCGTCGGCCGCAAGTTGTACGACAACGGTCGCAACGTGACGGAGTCGCCGTCGTTGGCGTCGTTGGCTCCCGGTGCGTCCTTGCGCGTCCATCCGCTCGACCTCGACCGTCTCGGCGCGTCGGAGGGTTCGTCCGTGAAGGTGACCGGCGCGCGAACGTCGATCGTGATGCAGGTGGCGGCCGACGATTCGGTGCAGCGCGGGACCGTATGGTCGGCGTGGTCCCAGTCGGGTGCCAACGTGGGCGAGCTCATCGACGCAAACGCACTGGTGAACGACGTGAACGTGGAGACCATCTGATGTCGGTCCTCGGCCTCGACCCGATCGCGATCGGCGACCTGATCTGGGCGCCCCTGTTGATCATCCTGCTCAAGGTGCTCGTGATCTTCGCGCTCGGTCTCGTCGTCACGATGTTCATGGTGTGGTTCGAGCGCAAGGCGATCGCCGGTATGGGCAACCGCATCGGTCCGAACAAGGCCGGTCCGTGGGGCCTGCTGCAGACCCTCGCCGACGGTATCAAGTTGTTCTTCAAGGAGGACCTGCTTCCCGATCGGGCCGACCGATTCGTGTTCAAACTGGCGCCGTATCTGGCGTTCGTGCCGGCGTTCCTCGTGTGGTCGGTCATCCCGCTCGGAGGCGACTTCTCCGACGGTAAGGGTGGACTCGTCGAGTGGTTCGGACACACCACGCGCGTTCAGTTGGCCGACCCCCCGGTGGGCATCTTGTTGTTCATGGCCCTGTCGTCGGTCGCGGTGTACGGCATCATGCTCGCCGGTTGGTCGAGCGGTTCGAAGTACCCGTTGCTCGGCTCGGTGCGCGCCTCCGCCCAGATGATCTCCTACGAAGCCGCGCTCGGGTTGAGCATCGCGACGGTGTTGTTGATGGCCGGCACGTTGTCGACGAGTGGCATCGTCGGTAACCAGGGCGGGATCGCCGACTGGCACGTGGTGTCCACCGGCATCGTCCCCTTCGTGATCTTCATGCTCGCGGCCACCGCCGAGATGAACCGTCCGCCGTTCGACCTCGTCGAAGCCGAACAGGAACTGGTCGGTGGTTTCAACACCGAATACTCGAGCATCCGCTTCGGCCTCTTCTTCCTCGCCGAATTCATGAACACGGTCACCATGAGCGGCATCATCGTGACGCTCTTCTTCGGTGGTCCGCAGGGACTCTTCGACATCCCTGTCGTGCCGGGGGCGATCGAAGGCACCATCTGGTTCATCGCCAAGGTCCTCGTCTTCCTGTACGTCTACGTCTGGATGAGGGCCACGTTGCCGAGGTTCCGCTACGACCAACTCATGGATCTCGGATGGAAGATCCTCATCCCGGCGTCGTTGGGGTGGTTCATGCTGATGGCGGTGCTGCAGCTCGGACGCGATCAGAACTGGAATCGCGGGCTGATCGGTGCGATCGCGGCCGTGGTCATCGCCGGGTGCGCGGTGTTGCTGTCGACGGCGGTTCGGGTGAGCCGAGCCAATCGCGATCGAGAGGGGGCGATGTTCTGATGGGGTACCTCGGTGGATTCCTCGTGACCCTGCGTCAGGTCGGTCGTCGCAACAAGGTGACCCGTGAGTACTCGGGTGGCCGCGAATTGAAGCGCGGTAAGCCGCATCGCGACGAGAAGGCCGACAAGCCCGAGCGCCTGCACGGACGGCACGTCCTCAATCGTTACGAGGACGGCATGGAGAAGTGCATCGGGTGCGAATTGTGTGCCGGCGTGTGCCCGGCCAAGTGCATCTACGTGCGCGGTGCCGACAACGACCCCGAGAACCCCACCTCGCCGGGGGAGCGTTTCGGTTTCGTCTACGAGATCAATTACCTACGCTGCATTCATTGTGATCTGTGCGTCGAGGCCTGTCCGACCGAGGCGATCACCGAGTCGAAGTTGTTCGAGTTCTCGTTCACCAACCGCAAGGACGCGATCTACACCAAGTCCGAGTTGGTCGTGGGCGACGACGGACGACCGCGCCAGATGCCGTGGGAGGACTGGCGCGAGGGCGAGGATCTACTGACCTCCGGATGGGTCCGGGCGACCGCTCCTTCGGGTGACGCGACGTTCGAAGGTGTCGTCGGTTGGAGTGGCGAACTCGGTTACGGCGAACGTTCGCCGGAACCGACCCAGGCCGTGCGCGACGGGGGAGACCACTGATGGAACTGGTGGTGTTCGTGCTCGCCGCCGCGATGATCCTCGTCGGCGCGGTCGGCGTGATCGTGCGCAGCAACCCGGTGCACGCCGCGCTCAGCCTCGTCCTGACGTTGTTCGGAGTGGCCGTGATGTTCGTGGCCCAGAACGCCCACTTCCTGGCCGCGGTGCAGGTGATCGTCTACGCCGGCGCGATCGTCGTGCTGTTCCTGTTCGTCATCATGTTGCTCGGAGTCGACCGGGCCGAGGACGTCACCGTCGAGCCGTTCAAGGTGCAGCGACCGTTGGCGGCCATCGTCGGCCTGGGTCTCGCCGGGTTGGTGATCGCCGCCGTCGTGGCCTCGCGCGACGTCGTGATCCCCCGTGGCGACGGACTCGACGTCGCCGACGTGGTCGGCGACGGGGACTCGAACATCAAGCAACTGGCGCGCAGCGTCTTCGGCGACTACGTCGTGGCCTTCGAGGTGACCTCGGTCTTGCTCGTCGTGGCGGTCGTCGGCACCGTCCTGCTCACCCGCCGAATCAAGTCGGGGAAGGACGCGTGATGTCGATCGTCGCCGCTGCCACACCGACCACCACGTGGTACCTCGTGCTGGCCGCGCTGCTCTTCGCCATCGGTGCGGTCGGTGTGTTGGTGCGTCGCAATCCCCTCGTCATGTTCATGTGCATCGAGTTGATGCTCAACGCCGTCAACCTGAGTTTCGTGGCCCTCGCCGAGAAACTGGGTGACATCGGCGGCCAGACCACGGTGTTCTTCGTGATGGTCGTGGCGGCCGCCGAGGTGGTCGTCGGTCTCGGAATCATCGTGTCCATCATGCGCCGTCGCCCGGGGGCGACGGCCGACGACATCTCGGCGTTGAAGGGTTAGTGCGATGCTCGATCTGATCTGGTTGATCCCCGCCTTGCCCTTGTTCGGCTTCCTGGTCAACGTCGTGCTCGGCCGCGTCCTCGGTGAGCCCAAGTCGGGCGCCTTGGCCGCGCTGATGGTCGCTGGTTCTTTCGCGGTGACGGCAGGCGCGTTCTTCGACCTACTGTCGAAGCCGATGGAGGAGCGCCGTCACGTGCTCACCGCGTTCTCCTGGATGCCGGTCGGATCGTTGCACGTCGACCTGGCGTTCCTGGCCGATCCGCTCAGCATCACGATGGCGCTCTTCGTGACGGGCATCGGCACGTTGATCCACCTGTATGCGATCGGGTACATGCACGGCGATCCGAAGTTCAGCAAGTTCTTCATCTACCTGAACCTCTTCGTGTTCTCGATGCTGATGCTCGTCCTCGGCGAGAACCTTCTCGTGACCTTCCTCGGTTGGGAAGGTGTGGGTACGTGCTCCTACTTCTTGATCTCGTTCTGGCACACCCGGGAGAGCGCGGCCACGGCCGGCAAGAAGGCCTTCGTGACCAACAGAGTGGGCGACTGGGGCGTGATGATGGGCATGTTCCTCGCGTTCGGCGCGACCGGGACGCTCAGCTACACCGGCATCAACCATGCCGCGGAATCGGGCGCCATTTCGGGGGTCACCGCGACGGCGATAGGGCTGATGCTCTTCGTGGGTGCCTGTGGCAAGAGTGCCCAGTTGCCGCTCTACATCTGGCTCCCCGACGCGATGGAAGGTCCGACCCCGGTGTCGGCACTGATCCACGCCGCCACGATGGTGACCGCCGGTGTCTTCCTGATGACGCGGGTCAACCCCGTTCTCTCCGTCGCCTACGACTGGGCCCCGACCGTCATCGCCGTCGTGGGCGTGGCCACCGCGTTGTTCGCCGCCACCGTCGCCGTGGCCCAGACCGACATCAAGAAGGTGCTGGCGTACTCGACGGTCAGTCAACTCGGTTTCATGTTCCTCGCCGTCGGATCCGGTGCCTACGTCGCGGCGATCTTCCACATGGTGACCCACGCCTTCTTCAAGGCGCTGTTGTTCCTCGGTAGCGGTTCGGTGATCCACGGCATGCACCACGAGCAGGACATGCGCAAGATGGGCGCTCTGCGCAAGTTGATGCCGATCACCGCGTTCACTTTCATCATCGGTTGGCTCGCCATTGCGGGAGTGCCGCCCTTCGCCGGCTTCTGGAGCAAGGACGAGATCCTGCTGTTCGCCTTCGCCAAGAGCCCCGTGCTCTACGTGGTCGGCATGGTCACCGCACTGCTCACCGCGTACTACATGACCCGTCAGGTGATCATGGTCTTCTTCGGTGAGGCCCGCTGGAACGATCACAGCGACGAGCACGGCGCCCACGGCGACTTCAAACCGCACGAGAGCCCCCGCATCATGCTGCTGCCCCTGGTGGTGTTGGCCGGCCTGTCGGTCGTCGGCGGGGCGATGCAGCTTCCCTTCAGCAAGGATCTGCACTTTCTCGAGAAGTGGCTCGAGCCGGTGATCGAGTTCGGTGAGGCCGACATCCACGAATCGTGGGCGTACCAGAACAAGTACCTCCTGCTCCTCGTCGCCGTGGTGATCGCGGTGTTGGGCATCGCACTTTCTGTGGCGGTCTACGCCAAGAAGAAGATCCCCGCGATCGAGCCGCAACTGCTCGCCGACGGCTGGAAGTACGACGAGGGCATCTCGGCGTTCATGGGCGGACCCGGTCGTCGCGCGTTCGACGGTGTGGCGTGGGCTGATCGCACGATCGTCGACGGAGCCGTCAACGGTGTCGGTCGACTCGTACAAGGGGCCGGCTCGTTCCTGCGCAAGGGTCAGACGGGCGCCGTGCGCAACTACGCGGCCGGTGTCGGACTCGGAGTGGTGGCCCTGCTGGTGTGGTTCATCCTGCGAGGGATGGTGCTCTGATGCTGGCCGAATCCACGCACGCGATGCCGTACCCGGTTCTCACACTGCTGGTGCTCGTTCCGCTGGTCGGTTCGGTCGCCACTTTGCTGTCGTCGCAGCGTCGACCCGAGTACACCAAGTTGGTCGCGCTCGTGACCTCCGTGATCACGGGCGCCGTCGGCCTGTGGGTCCTGGCGTCGTTCGAGACCGGCGAAGAGGGTTTCCAGTTCGTGTCGAAGCATCAGTGGATCCCGTCGTGGGGGATCGGCTGGCACCTCGGAATCGACGGAATCTCGCTGTTCCTCGTCGTGCTCACGGGCATCCTGTTCCCGTTGGTCATCGTCGGTTGCGACCCGCACCACGACGAGAAGCGTTATCTCGCGTGGCTGCTGTTGCTCGAAGCCGGCGTGATGGGGTCGTTCCTCAGTCTCGACCTCTTCTTGTTTTTCTTGTTCTTCGAGATCGTGCTCGTCCCCATGTACTTCCTGATCGGAGGTTGGGGTTACGACCAGCGCATCTACGCGGCGACGAAGTTCTTCTTGTACACGATGGTCGGCTCGGCCTTCATGTTGGTGGGCATCGTGACCACGGCTCTTCTCGCGCGCAACGACCTCGGGTACATGAGTTTCGACCTCGTCGAGATCGCCGAGGGTGCGAGTTTCGCGGCGGGCACGGGCCGGTGGCTGTTCTTCGCCTTCGCGATCGCCTTCGCCGTGAAGGTGCCGCTCTTCCCCTTGCACACCTGGCTCCCAGACGCGCACACCCAGGCACCGACCGCCGGCTCGGTGATCCTCGCCGGCGTGCTGCTCAAACTGGGCACCTACGGTCTCCTGCGCTTCGGTGTCTACTTGTTCCCCGAGGCCGCCCTCTGGAGCCGCGAGATCTTCCTCACGCTCGCGGTGATCGGCATCATCTGGGGGGCGATCGCGGCGACCATGCAGACCGACTTGAAGCGTCTGGTCGCGTACTCGTCGGTGGCGCACCTCGGCTTCATCGTGCTGGGAACGTTCGCATTCACGTCGGAAGCCATCAGTGGTGGGGTCATGCAGATGATCAACCACGGCGTCTCCACCGGAGCGCTCTTCCTCCTGGTGGGCATGATCTACGAGCGTCGCCACACGCGTCAGATCGCCGAGTTGAAGGGGCTCCAGAAAGTGGCGCCGATCTTCGCCGCGGTCTTCACGGTCGTGATGCTGTCGAGTATCGGAGTACCCGGGCTCAACGGGTTCGTGGGCGAGTTCCTGGTGTTGATCGGCAGCTTCGCGACGGCGCGTTGGTGGGTCGTGGTCGGGGCGACCGGGGTGATCTTGGCCGCGCTCTATCTGCTGTGGGCCTACCAGCGGGTGTTCCATGGGGAGCCCGACGAGGCCAACACATCGTTCCGTGAGTTGCGGTTGCGCGAGGGACTCGTGCTGGTTCCGTTCATCGGCCTCATCATCTTCTGCGGTGTCTATCCCAAGCCCATGCTCGACCGCATCGAACCCAGCGTGAAGGCGTTGCTCGATCGTGTCGAGCAAACGACGGGCTACGTCGCCCCGACCGTGGCCGAGCACGGCACTGAATCCGAGAGCGGGAGTGAGGGCTGATGTCGGTGCAGTATCCCTCCATCGACTGGTTGGCGGTCTCACCGATGATCATCCTGCTCGCGGGCATGATGATCAACCTGGTGGGGGCGGCGCTCACGCGCCCGTGGCCCCGGGCCTGGTACGCGATCGGCACGGTCGAGTTGTCGTTGGCCGCGGTGGTCGTCGAGATGTTCCTGTGGCACGACGTGGGCACCGATGGTGCGCGGTCGATCGTCAACGACGCGCTTTCGATCGATCACTTCACGGTGTTGTGCTGGATCGCGATCGCCGGAGCGCTCGGCCTGGTGTCGTTGTCGACCGCCGATTACCTGCGCCGCGAGCAACTGGAAGGTCCGGAGGTCTATGCGCTCTACTTGTGCGCCGCGCTCGGTGCCATGGTGATGACGTCGGCCAACGACCTGATCGTGTTGTTCCTCGGTCTCGAGACCCTCTCCATCGCCCTCTACGTCCTGGCGGCGAGCCACCGTCGTCGGACCGAGAGCCAGGAGAGTGGATTGAAGTACTTCATCCTCGGTGGCTTCGCGTCAGCCTTCCTGCTCTACGGGATCGCGTTGGTGTACGGCACCACCGGCACGACCAACATCGCGGGTTCCGGGCGGATCCTGGCCGACGTGGTGTTGATCGGGAACGACGACGCGTTGCTGTTGGCCGGCGTCGCGTTGTTGGTGGTCGGCCTGGCGTTCAAGGTCGCCGCCGTGCCGTTCCACTTCTGGACGCCCGACGTGTACCAAGGTGCTCCGACCCCGGTGACCGCGTACATGGCATCGGTCGGCAAGTTGGCGGCCTTCGCGGCCATGGCCCGCATTCTGTTGGTGGCCCTACCCACCCGTATCGACGACTGGCGTCCGGTGGTGTGGGTGCTCGCGGTCGCCTCCGTCGTCGTGGGTTCGGCGCTGGCGGTGGTGCAGACCGACGTGAAGCGGATGCTCGCCTACTCGTCCATCAGCCACGCCGGATTCATCTTGATCGGTGTCGAGGCAGCCGGTCACTCCGGCGACTCCGATGGTGTGCCCGCGGTGCTGTTGTACGTCGTGATCTACGCCGTGCTCGTGATCGGCACGTTCACCGTGGTCTCCCTCGTCACCCGCACCGGCGATGCCCGGTCCGACCTCGGATCGTTCCGTGGTCTCGGCCGTCAACGCCCGTCCCTCGCCCTGGCGATGACGGTGTTCCTACTCGCGCAGGCGGGTATGCCCGCGACCTCCGGATTCATCGCCAAGTTCGGCGTCATCACGTCAGCGGCGGCCAACCACAGTTACGCCATCGCGGTCATCGCGATGGTCGCCTCGGTCATCGCCGCGGTCCTCTACCTGCGCATCATGATCTCGATGTGGTTGAGCGACGCCGAATCGGACGACGACGCCCGTGAAGCGGTGCGGGCACCGGCGACAGCCGTCGTCGTCATCGCCCTCACGTCGGCGTTCACCCTCGTGGTCGGGGTTTTACCGGGTTGGTTGATCGACGCCGCGCGCACGGCGTCGGACTTCGTGCGCTGACCCGACCGCCGTTTCAGTGTGGGGTGATCCACTCCGTCGCGGCGCGCTACTGACAGACTGACGAGATGATCGAGTCGCCGCCGTACCTGTCACCTTCGTCGATCGGCACGTTCCGCGACTGCCCGATGAAGTTCAAGTTCTCCAAGATCGACCGCATCTCCGAACCCCCGACCTGGGCGACCCATCTCGGCACGTTCGTGCACGAGGTGCTCGAGCACTTCTACCAACTCGACGCTCACGAACGCACCACGGAGAGTGTCAAGGCGATGGCCACCGAGCGATGGAAGGTCAGCGACTGGGAGTCCCGGGTGCTCGCGCTCGACAAGCCCGAGGGTGGGGTCATCGACTTCAAGCGCTCCGCCATCGAGTGCATCAACAATCTCTGGAAAGTCGAGGAGCCGACCACGACCGAACTGGTCGGCATGGAACACGAGGTCGAGGCCGACATTGACGGCGTGCGCATGAAGGGGTACATCGACCGCTTCACCTTCGACGACGAGGGTTCGATCATTATCAGCGACTACAAAACCGGCAAGGTGCCGAACCCCAAGTTCAAGAGCGAGGACGACAAGTTCTTCCAACTCGTCGCGTATGCGTTGATGATGCAGGAGGCCGATCAGGAGACCACCTCCAAGTTGCAGCTGCTCTACCTGAAGACCGGCCAGAAGCACGAGATGACGCTGACTCCGGTGAAGCTCAACATCGCTCGGGGCGTGATCGTCGAAACCAAGGAACTCATCGACGCGGCCTGCGCGTCGGGCGACTTCTCGTGCAAAGTCACCAAGCTCTGCGACTGGTGCTTCTTCAAGCCCCAGTGCCCGGCGCACGCCTGAGACACTCGGCGACGAGTTCGTCGAAGAGCCCCTGTTGCTCGGGGTCGTCGACGGCGGTGTCCTCGGGGTGCCACTGCACGCCCACCACCCAACGGCGATCGACCATCTCGATCGCCTCGACGACGCCATCGGGTGCGCGACCGGTCACGACCAGGCCCGCACCGAGCTGTTCGACAGCTTGATGATGGAAGGAATGACAGCGAGCCGGACGGGTGGTGCCGCAGGCCCGCGACACCCGCGAGCCGGCGGTCGACTCGACCTCGTGGAACACGTCGCGATGGGGGTCGTCGTCGATGTGTTGAACCAGCGTTCCGCCCCGTTCGACGTTGAGCACCTGAAACCCGCGACACACGGCCAGGGTGGGAAGGTCACGGTCGATGGCCCGTGACAGCACCGCGAACTCGACGTCGTCGAGTTCGCGGTCCACCCCGTAGACGTTCGGGTCGACGACGGACTGCCCGTAACGCTTCGGATCGATGTCGACACCTCCGTGCAGCAAGACGCCGTCGACCCGGTCGAGCACTCCGTCCAGCCGCTCGATGAGCGATGACACCGGGGGCAGCACGAGCGGCACCCCGCCCGCGCGGGCGACGGCGTCGCAATAGAGCCGTCCGCTCGAGTAGCCCGGGGTGCGCAGACCCCGTCCGCCCTCGGTGCGTCGTCCGACGATCAACACGAGGGGCGAGACCACGGGGCCATTCTGCCATCAGCAGTAGCGTCGAGGACATGTCCCCGACCTCCTCGCAGGTTTCGACACTCGAGTTGTGCAATCCCGCCGACGGCACGGTGTCGCGGCGCATCGACCTGTGCGATGCCGGATCCGTCGACCGCGCGGTCGACCGCGCCGCCGCCGCGTATTCCGGGTGGAAGGTGGTCACCCCGAACGACCGAACCCGCATGCTGCGGCGTTTCGCCGAGGCGATCGCCGACGACGCCGAGAACCTCGCACGTCTCGACACCCTCGACATGGGCATGCCCATCTCGTCGAGTCGGTGGTGCGCCAACACGGCCGCCGAGGTGATCCACTACTACGCCGGGGCGATCGACAAGCACCTCGGCCACACCTACCCGGTCGCCGACGGGGTCTCGATGACCTTCCACGAACCCATGGGAGTGGTGGGTGTCATCATCCCCTGGAACTTTCCGGTACTCATCGCGGCGTGGAAGATCGGCCCGGCTCTGGCCTGTGGCAACACCGTCGTGTTGAAGCCCTCTGAATTCACCTCGGCGAGCGCGACGAGGTTGGCCGAGTTGGCTCTCGCGTCGGGGCTGCCCGAGGGGGTTCTGCAGGTGGTGGTCGGAACCGGTGAGGTCGCGGGGTGGCGTCTCGTCGAGCATCCGCTCGTACGCAAGATCGGTTTCACCGGAAGCACCGCGGTGGGCAAGCGCATCATGGCGGGTTGTGCCGATTCCTTGAAGCGGGTCACGCTCGAACTCGGTGGCAAGAGCGCGAACATCGTGTTCGCCGACTCCGACGTCGAATCCGTGGCGGCCGCCGCCCCCGGGGCGGTGTTCGACAACAGCGGACAAGACTGCTGTGCTCGCTCGCGGGTGCTCGTTCAGCGCCCGGCGTTCGATCGGTTCGTCGCGGCGATGATCGACGCCACCTCGCGCATCGTGGTCGACGATCCCATGCTCGAATCGACACAGATGGGACCACTCTTCGCACGTCACCATCTCGACCACGTGCGAGCGATCATGGAGGGCACCGAGCCGACGTGGCAGGGAACCGCTCCGA
Organism: Acidimicrobiia bacterium; assembly: GCA_046091365.1. Classification (GTDB taxonomy): domain Bacteria; phylum Actinomycetota; class Acidimicrobiia; order Acidimicrobiales; family Ilumatobacteraceae; genus Casp-actino8. Next base: position 58,358 of record JBJTBM010000013.1, read on the forward strand.
CGAACGGAGGGCACTGGCATCCGTGCACCATCGTCGCACCGGCCGATCCGCGTTCGCGCGTGTGCACCCACGAGATCTTTGGGCCGGTGGCCACGGTCATCCCCTTCGACGACGAGGCCGATGCGGTTCGGTTGGCGAACGACTCTCCCTACGGACTCTCGGGCTCGGTCTGGACGGCCGACGCCGCGCGCGCGATGCGCGTGGCGCGGGCCCTCGAGGGTGGCACGCTCAGTGTGAACTCGAATTCGTCGGTGCGCTTTTCGACCCCGTTCGGTGGATTCAAGCAGAGCGGTATCGGACGTGAACTGTCGATGACCGCCATGGATCACTACAGCGAGTTGAAGACCGTCTTCTGGAGATCGTGAACGGCGGTCACTGACCGACTTCGTAACCAGCGTGTCGAACGGCGTCGATGATCGCCTCGGCATGATCCGGGCCGCGCACCTCGAGCACGGCGTTGACCCCGGTCTCGCGCACGTGCAGATCAACGCCCTCGCGCACATGCTCGATGTCGATGACGCTGGCCCCGGCCTCGGCGAAAACCGACAAGAGTTTGGCGAGTCCACCCGGACGGTCGCTGACCTTCACGAACAGGATCAATCGTCGTCCCGCCTGGGTTTCGTGCCGACGGATGAGACTGGGAACGACACCGAGATCGACGTTGCCCCCGGACAACACCACGCAGGTCGTTCCCGAACGCGAGGGGGCTGCGCGCTCGGAAAGCAACGCCGACACACCGACCGCGCCGGCGCCCTCGACGTAGAGCTTGGACCGTTCCATGAGCAGAACCATGGCGTCGGCGACCGCGTCCTCGTCGACCACCACGACGTCGTCGATCCATTTCTCGACGAGGGGGCGCGTGTACTGACCGGGCTTCTTCACCGCGATTCCGTCGGCGAGCGTGATCACCGGACCGTTCGGCGGTTGCTCGTTCGCGTAGGGTGCACAGGCCTCGACCTGCACGCCGATCACGTGGATCGTCGGGTCGTGTCGCTTGACGGCGATGGCCACTCCGCTCGCGAGACCACCACCGCCGAGTGGGATGATCACACGACGAAGATCGGCGATGTCGGCGATCAACTCGAGCCCGAGGGTCGCTTGACCGGCCACGACGATCGGATCGTCGTAGGGGTGGCAGAACTGCATGCCTATTTCCTCGGCCCGGGCCCGCGCCGCGATGACCGCGTCGTCGAGCGAGTCGCCGCCCTCCACGACGGTGGCGCCGTAAGCCCGACAGGCCGCCATCTTGGCGATCGGGGCGTTGCGGGGCACGAAGATCTCGCAGGGCACACCATGGGTGCGGGCGGCGAAGGCCAGGGCTTGGGCGTGGTTTCCCGCACTACCCGCGGTGACCCCGGCTCGGGCCGACTCGCCCAGGCTGGCCAACTTGTTCATGGCGCCGCGGATCTTGAAGCTGCCGGTGCGCTGCATGTTCTCGGCCTTCAAGAGCACGGTTCCCCCGACCCGATCGCTGAGGGCGGCCGAGGCCGTGACCGGGGTGTGCTTCACCACGGACCGGCCCGCCTCTCGGGCGGCGAGGATGGCATCGGCCGAGATCTCGACCGGGCTGTCGGGTGAGGTCAGGCGCGGTCTACCGTACCCAGGTGCGCGCTCTCGTGGTGGCCAACTTTAACGACGCCGACACCGGTTTCGCCGGTGAACGCTTCCGCCACCACGGGTTCGCCTTCACCGAGTGCCATCGCGAGACTCCCGCGGAGTGGCCCGCACTCGCCGGGCACGACTTGGTGTTGCTTCTCGGCTCCGAATGGAGC
>JBJTBM010000014.1:0-14160 GCA_046091365.1 Acidimicrobiia bacterium
TGGGTGATATCAGGCCCCACCGTCGCCGGCATTGGTCAGATGGTGGTGCGACCCGATGTCGACTTCCGCGACGTCCCGTTCGACATCGAACGCCCCCTCGCCTACATCTACTCCGACGACTCGCCCGATGCGCCTGTGGTAGGTCGCGAATACGCGCACTGGCTCAGCCACGGCGAGACACCACAGGGGTTCACCGGGCAGACACCCACGTGGCACACGCACATACTCAGTTGCCTGGTCGACAGTTCGTACATCGTGCCGCAGGACGACCCGGTCACCGGACAGTCGTGCGCCAAGGTTGACGGCAGCATCGACACGTCGATGTCGTACATGCTGCGCGTGTGGCCGCTTGCCGATCACCCCAATCCCGACGGAGTCTTCGCCCACGACAACCCCACGTTGCGCTGAGTCAGCTGGCGCGACGCCCCCGACCGCCCCGCGACACCCGGCGCTTGTGGTCGAGGAAGTCGACCATCACGTAGTTGCCCAGGTCGTGAGCGTTGGTCATGAAGGCCCGTCCGCCGTTCATCGACGTGAGTTGCTCGACGAAACGCACCAAGTACTGATCCGCGTCCAACATGAACGTGTTGATCGTGATGTTCTCCTTGGTGCAACGCATCGCTTCGCGGAGCGTGGCCTCGACGGTCAATTGCTGGGCGTCCCAACCGTCGAAATACGTGAACCAGGGATCGCCCTGCGGAGTGATGTGGGCGGTCGGTTCACCGTCGGTGATCATGATGATCTGCTTGTTGCCCGACTGACCGGCCAACATGCGTCGAGCCGTGGCCATGGCGTGGTGCATGTTCGTTCCCTGCATGCCCGGAGGTGTGGCCTCCATCAACTCGTCGGGCTTCACCTCCCACGCGAGATGTCCGAACAACAGGATGCCCAGATAGTCGCGTGGGTATTGCGACGACATCAACGACTGCAGAGCCACCGCAACCTTCTTGGCCGGCCCCCAACGATCGTCGCGATACATCGAGTACGACGCGTCGAGCATCAGAACGGTGGCCGAACGCGTCACGTGTTCGGTGCGCTCCACCTCGAAGTCCTCGGCCGACAACTTCACCGGCGTACCTTGTCCACCGCGTCGAAGCGCGTTGCGGATGGTGCGCTGCAGATCGAGGTTGAACGGGTCGCCGTACTCGTACTGCTTGGTTTCGTAGGTGCGTTCGTGCCCTTGGCCGAACCGGTGTTGCTGATGTTGCCCGGGCTTGTCCTTGGCCAGGCGGGAGAAGATGTCGCGCAGCGCTTTCGATCCGATCTGGCGCATCCCCCGTGGCGTGACCTCCAACTTGCCGTCGCGCTGACGGATGAGTCCCTCGCGTTCCATCTCCTTCACCAGCTTCGACAACTTGTCCATGGAGCGCGCCACTTCGTCGCCCAGCAGGTCGCGCACGCGGTCCATGTCGGCCTCGGCCAGCTGTTGCGGTGACGCCGGGTTGTTCATGAGATCCTCGAGTCGGTCGAGGTCGGCGAGATCTTTCATCGCCTGCATCGCCTCGTCGAAACCCATGGGGTTCTCGCCCTGCATCTCGTAGCCCTGACCCTGGCCGAGACCCGGGAACATCGCCTGCATGTTGGCGCTCAATTGGGCCATTTCGTTCTGCAGTTCCATGTCGTCTAGCAACATCGACGAGAGTTCCTGTAGTTGCTGGCGTTGCTCGGGCGTCATCGAGTTCAACATGTCCTGAGCGGCCTGCATCTGACGGGCCAGTTGCTCCATCAGTTCCTCGAACGATTGCGGGTTGTCGGGGAAGAAGTCACCGAACTTCTCCATGAACTCGTCGAATCTCTCGTCCTCACCGTTGTTGTGACGCTCGATCATCTCGTTGAGCGCCTTCATCATCTCCTTCATACGAGCCATGTCCTCGGGCGACATGTTCTTCATGGATTCGGAGATCTGATTGAACTGCTTCTCCATCAACTGCTGACGGAGCTTGTCCATGAGCTGCTCGAAGCGCTGTTGCGCCTCGGCCGACTCGAAGTCGTAAGCCTGCAACTCGCGCACCTTGCCAGCCAGGTCGTCGGGCATCATGTCGAGACGGAAGTTGCGTTCCATGGCGGCATTGCGGGCGTTTTCCGCGCGCCGTTCGTCTCCACTCTTCTCGGCGTCGAGAACCGACTGTTCGACGGCGTGTCGTTCCTCGTCGAGGATGTCGTCGAGGGCGTCGGCGATCTCCTGGAAGACACCGTTGGGGTCACCCTTGTCGAGCAGGTCCTGGCGAGACTGCTTCAGCTTCTGGCGCATCTCGCGCAGGCCCTGCAACTTCTCCCCGTTGGCGTCACGAGCGCCTCGCTCCATGAAACGGCGCAACGCTCCGCGCAAGTCGCCGTTGTTCAATAGATCGTCGGCCAGTTCGTCGAAGAGATCGCTGGTCTCCATGTCGAACCCGGTTTGGGTTCCGTCCCACCGCGAGTAGGTGAATCGACCGGCCATGGACGCACGATAGTCCCCGAATTACGAGCGACCGTCGTCCGGTCCAGGGGGTAGCCTGACCCCGTCATGAAAGTCGAGCGCACCTTCGTCTTCGTGGACCTGTCCGGATTCACCATGTACACCGCGGCCCACGGCGACGTGGCGGCGGGCAACATCCTGACGCGCTTTCGGGCCGAGGTCCGCGACGTAGCGGCCACCTGGGGCATCCGCGTCGACAAGTGGCTCGGTGACGGATGCATGATCGTGTCGGTCGAGCAGGACAAGGCCATCCGATTCGCCCTCGATCTGCAGAAGAGCTGCGAGGAGGTGTGCCAGCCCCTCACGGTGCGCGTCGGACTGGCCACCGGCGAGGTGCTCATGTTCCAGGGCGAGGACTACATCGGCACTTCGGTCAACCAGGCGTCACGACTCTGCGATGTCGCCGACCACAACGAGGTTCTCATGGCTCGGGCCGACATTCGACAATTGCCCGACGGCGTCGTCGAGAACAACCACGAGCCCGTCGATCTGCGCGGACTCGGGCGCATCGACGTGGTGGCGCTGACCGCACCCACCAAGTTGAGCGGCACGAACGACACCGGCGAGCTCTGGACCCGCTCCCCCTTCGTCGCCTGACCCGCTCGGTCAGGCGCTCTTGAACGCCTCGTAGCCGTCTCGTTCGAGCACGTCGGCCAGTTCGGGTCCGCCACTCTCGACGATGCGCCCCTTCACCAGGATGTGCACCCGGCTCGGACGTAGTTCCTCGAGAAGTCGGCTGTAGTGCGTGATCACGAGCGCCCCGAGGTCGTCCTCGCGCGTGGCGTCCATCACTCGTCGGGCGCAATCGCGCAGCGCGTCGACGTCGAGGCCCGAGTCGAGCTCGTCGAGGATCGCGATTCGAGGGCGTAGCACCGACATCTGCAGGGTCTCGTTGCGCTTCTTCTCGCCGCCCGACAAGTCGACGTTCAAGGGACGGTCGAGGAACTTCTCGTCGAAATTGATGCGAGCGGCCTCGGTGCGCAAGGTTGCGTCGAGACGACCGACCTCGCCGTGACGTCCCCGACCTTTCAGGGCCTCCGACAACACGTCGCTCAGCAACACACCGGGCACCTCGGTCGGATACTGCATCACGAGGTGCAGACCGGCGGCGGCTCGTTGCCACGTGGGCAGCCCCAACATTTCCCGGCCGTCGAGGCGGATCGAACCCGCGGTCACGGTGTAGCCCGATTTGCCCATCACGACGGCCGACAGCGTGCTCTTTCCCGCGCCGTTGGGGCCCATCACCGCGTGCACCTCACCGGAGGAAATGGTGAGGTCGACGCCGTGCAGGATCTGCTTGTCGCCCACCGAGGCGTACAGACCGCTGATCTCGAGAGTCGTCACCGCCGAGCCCCCACCACGACGTCGCCACCGACGACGGAAACCTCGAACACCGGCACCGGTTGCGTGGCCGGCAACGTGGCGGGTACTCCCGATTCGAGGCTGAATGCGCTGCTGTGGCGGGGGCACTCGATCTGCTTCTCGTCGCACCACACCTCTCCGTCGCTCAACGACACGTTGGCGTGACTGCAGGTGTCGCCGATGGCGTACACGTCGTCGCCGATGCGCACCAGGGCCACGGAGGCTCCGTCCACGACGACTTTCGTCGCCGTTCCCGGCGTCAGGTCGTCGAGGCGAGCCACCACGGTCATGACGCACCTTCGATCGACAGCTTGGCCGCGACCTGCCGACGCAACGGTGCGGCCAGGTCGCCCACCGGCAACTGCGCCAGCACCTCGTCGAAGAAGCCGAGCACGACCAGTCGCTGGGCAACGTCGGGGTCCACACCACGGCTCTCGAGATAGAACAACTGGTCCTCGTCGATGGGCCCGACCGTGGAAGCGTGGCTGCACTTCACGTCGTTCGTCTCGATGTCGAGATTGGGCACGCTCTCGGCCCACGCACCGCGCGACAGCGTGAGGTTGCGGTTGGTCTGGAAGGCCGCGGATCCTTTGGCGTTCTTGTGGATCTTGATCAGGCCGGTGTAGACGCTCTTGGCGGTGTCCTGAACCGCACCCTTGAACAGCAGGTCGCTCGTGGTGCGCGGTGCGGCGTGCTCTTGCAAGGTCCGGAAGTCGTGCATCTGAGTGCCCCCGGCGAAGTAGAGAGCCACCTGCCGGGTGTTCCCACCCTGGCCGTCGAGTCGAGCCGACGTGCTGACACGGGCGTAGTCGCCACCGAGCGCGACGGTGGCCAACAAGGTGTCCGAGTCGCGTTGTCCGACGGATAGGTGCTGACCGATCATCCACGAATCGGTACCCAGTTCGTTGATGCCGAGATAGCGCACCCGGGCCGCGTGGCCGGTGCGCGCGTCGAGCACCGGCACGACCAGTGACCGAACCCCGTCGACACTGACGAAGCGCTCGACGACGGTGACTTCGCTGTTCTCGGCGGCGTCGATGACGAGCCGCGGGAAGCACACCGCGCCGTCGACATTGGCGGTGTGGGTGATGACGATCGGTGTCGCGACCACCTTGTTGCGGGCCACCGCGACCACGATCACATCCATGTGGGCCAAGTTGAGTTCGCTGAAGAGGTCGTCGCCGCGCGCATCGTCGAACAACGTCGCCAGGGAGGGGTCGACCGTGGACGCGCTGGCGGGTACGCGAGTTACCGACACCGACTCGTCACCTCCCGTGATCGTCGACTCGACGGCGACCGGGGTGAACAGGTTCACGTCGAGTTCGGCAATGCGGCTGTAGCGCCAGATCTCCTCATCGGCGGTCGGGAAGGGCAACGCAGTGGCCCGCTCGAGAGCGGCCGCGCGCACCTTGGGCCAGGTGCTCGACGTACTGCGCGCCGTGTCGGGGGTGAGCACGGGCACGACGAAATAGTACTACCGGGATAGGGGAAATTCACCCCGGGCGGCGGGTGTCACGAGCGACGGCGACGGAAGAAACGACGGAGTCCGCGGGGCGCGGCTCGCTCGGATGCCACCTCGGCCATCACGTGGGCACCGATCGAGTTGATGATGCCCTCGGCCTCGTCGAGAACGGCGGCGGCCGACCCGTCGTCGAGACCCGGCGGCTCGATCGGCGTGGGCGGAGTGACCATCGATCCGTAACTCCAACCGGCGTCCATGCGCGGGGCGAAGCCGGAACAGTTCTCGGGACAGCGCCAAGGAGCATCGGGAGCCAGGTCGAGGTTGCACTTACGCACCGTGTCGCCGTTGGCGTAGGTGCGGCTCTCGAAGTTGCGGCATTCCTGACGCATCGGCATGACGCGAATCTAGTTGCGGGGAGAGCGAGGGTCGGGTCGACGATCAGCCGACCGAGCCCTCCATCTGGAGTTCGATCAGTCGACTCCATTCCACCGCGTACTCCATGGGCAAGGTTCTCGTGACGGGCTCGATGAAACCGTTCACGATCATGCCCATCGCCTGTTCCTGGGAGAGGCCGCGACTCTGCAGGTAGAACAGCTGCTCGTCGGCGATCTTGGACACCGTGGCCTCGTGACCGATCTGGGCATCCTTTTCGCCCACCTCCATGTACGGAAGCGTGCGGCTTTCGCTGTTCTCGTCGAGGATCAGCGCGTCGCACTGCACGTGGCTCTTGCAACCGTAGGCGCCCTCGTCGACCCGCACCAGCCCGCGGTAGGTGGTGATTCCACCGTCCTTGCTGATCGATTTCGACACGATCTTCGACGTGGTCTCGGGAGCCGCGTGGACCATCTTCGCGCCGGCGTCCTGGTGTTGGCCGGCACCGGCGTAAGCGACGCTCAGCACCTCACCCGTGGCCTTGGGTCCGACGAGGTACACGCTCGGGTACTTCATCGTGAGTTTGGAACCGATGTTCCCGTCGATCCATTCCATGTGCCCCTCGGCCTCGACGCGAGCGCGCTTGGTGACGAGGTTGTACACGTTGGGCGACCAGTTCTGGATCGTGGTGTACGTGACGCGGGCGCTGGGCTTCACGACGATCTCGACCACCGCACTGTGCAGGGAGTCGTTGGTGTACACCGGAGCCGAGCAGCCCTCGATGTAGTGAACCTTCGAGCCCTCGTCGGCGATGATGAGCGTGCGCTCGAACTGTCCGGCGTTCTCGCTGTTGATGCGGAAGTACGCCTGCAGGGGCATCTCGCACTCCACACCCGGCGGAACGTAGATGAACGAGCCCCCCGACCACACCGCGCTGTTGAGCGCCGAGAACTTGTTGTCGCCAGGAGGGATGACGGTTCCGAAATACTTCTTCACCAACTCGGGGTACTCGCGCAACGCGGTGTCCATGTCGCAGAACAGGATTCCCTGGGCCTCGAGATCCTCGCGATTGCGGTGGAAGACGACTTCGCTTTCGTACTGCGCGGTGACGCCGGCGAGGTACTTGCGCTCGGCCTCGGGGATTCCCAACTTCTCGTACGTGGCCTTCATCTGCTCGGGCAGATCGTCCCAGTCGTCGACCTGATCGGTGGCCGGACGCAGATAGTAGAAGATGTCCTGGAAGTCGATGTCGGGCATGTTCTGCGCGAACCACGGTGCCATGGGCTTTTTCTCGAAGAGTCGCAGGCTGCGTTCGCGGAACTGCGTCATCCACTTGGGCTCGCCTTTCCACCACGAGATCTGGTCGACGACGGGCTTGCTCAGACCCTTCTCCGGCTTGAAGGCGTATTCGACGTCGTCGCTCCAACCGAGCGAGTACTTGCTGAGGTCGAGATCGAATGAGGTCACCGTGGCTCCCGGCTGTCGCGACGCCGGCCCCGGGGGTGGGGCCGAATTTCCACTACCGCCATAGTAACAATTGACCCGGGTGATTCGGCTGGTCGGGGGACGAATTCGTTCAGGCGCTGGCGCGCAACTCGCCGGCGGCCACCGAGGGCATCTCGATGAAGATGCACTCCCCCGGACAGGCCTCGGCGGCGTCGACCACCGCTTGGTAACTCTTGAGCGGAACCCACGCGAGACTGCCCGATCCACCCGGGTCGTTCAGTGCCCGGCCGTCCTCGGCCACGTAGGCGATGCCGTCCTCCAGTTGCACGAACACATCGGGGCAGTGGTCGAGGCACAAGCCATCGCCCGTGCACAAGTCCTGGTCGATCCACACCCGCACGATTCGAGACGCTAACGCCACCGGTCCACCTCGTGCCGAGGCGGACCCCGTACACATGACACACCGGTTGGGCGCGAACGGTCGTACCCTCGACACGATGAGTGCGCCGTCACCCAAGCGTGTCCCCCACGTGCACCACCGACCCACGGGCGACCGGGTCGACGACTACCACTGGCTCAGCGACCGCGACGACCCCGACACGGTCGCCCACTTGGACGCCGAGAATGCCCACGCCGACGAGTGGTTCGCCACCCACGAGGGACTCGTGAATGAGCTCTTCGACGAGATCAAGTCGCGCATCCAGGAGACCGACCAGTCCGTGCCCACCCGTAAGGACGGCTGGTGGTACGTCACCCGCACCGAAGAGGGCCGCGACTACCCCATCCACTGTCGTCATCGCGACCGCGAACGACTGCTCGACCCGGTGCACGACGACGAGTCGATACTGCTCGACGAGAACCGCGAGGCGGTCGGTCACGACTACTTCTCGTTGGGCGTCTTCGACGTGAGTCCGGACGGGCGCCGTCTGGCCTGGAGCCTCGACGTCGACGGTGGCGAACACTTCACGATGCGCGTACGCGACCTCGACACCGGGGTCGATCTCGACGATCGCATTCCCGACACATCGTGGGCCGGAACGGCCTGGAGCGCCGACTCGCGGCACCTCTTCTACGTGACCTACGACGAACAGGAGCGACCGAGCACGGTCTGGCGCCATCGGGTTGGTGACGACCACCGCAACGACGTGCGAGTGTTCCACGAGCCCGACGAACGGTTTTACGTCGGCGTCGACCTGACGAGGAGCGGTCGTTGGATCGTCATCGACTCCGAATCCAAGACGTCGAGCGAGACACTTCTGATCCCCGCTGACGATCCCACCCACGCGCCGGCGGTGGTGACTCCTCGTCGCGACGACATCGAGTACCACCTCGACCATTGGGGCGACCGCTTCGTGGTGCTCACGAACCTCGACGCCGTCGACTTCCGCGTGATGTACGCGACCGAGACCGACCCCGCGGCGTGGAGCCCGCTGATCGCAGCCGAGACGGGGCGTCGCATCACCCGTGTCGACTGTTTCGCCACCCATCTCGTCGTCCACGAGTGGCACCGAGCGCAGCCACGGTTGCGCGTCATGCACCGCGACGGTACGTGGACACCCATCGACCTCGGTGATGCACCGCACGACTGCGAACTCGATTCGAATCCCGAGTGGGAGACGCGCACGTTGCGCTTCTCCGCCGAGAGCATGGTCACACCCGCCACGCTCTACGAACAAGATCTGTTCAGCGGCGAGCGGGTGACGCTCAAGACCACCGCGACGCCCAACATCGACCTCGATCGTTACGTCACCGAACGCGCCTGGGCAAGATCCGCCGACGGAACGGAGGTGCCGTACGACCTCGTGCGGCTCGCCGGGGCGCCCGCCGACGGAAGCGCTCCGTGCCTCGTCTACGCCTACGGGAGCTACGAAGCTTCCATGCCACCGTGGTTCAGCGTGGCCCGACTCGGTCTCGTCGATCGCGGCTTCACGTGGGTGTTGGCCCATCCTCGGGGCGGCGGTGAGATGGGCCGCCAGTGGTACCTCGATGGCAAATTGACCAACAAACGCAACACTTTTGCCGATGTCGACGCGGTGGCCCGCGACGTCGTCGCCACGGGTCGAGCGTCGGCGTGTCGACTGGCCGTTCGAGGCGGCAGCGCCGGCGGGTTGATGGTCGGTGCGTGCATCAACCTCTCACCCGAACTGTGGGCGGCGGCGGTGGCCGAGGTCCCCTTTGTCGACGTGGTCACGACGATGAGCGATCCGTCGTTGCCGCTGACGGTCACCGAGTGGGAGGAGTGGGGTGATCCGCGTCGCGAGCCGTTCGCCACCTACATGTCGTCGTACTCGCCGTACGACAACCTCGTTCCCCGCGCTTACCCGGCGATCTTCGCCACCGCCGGACTGAACGATCCCCGCGTCGCCTATCACGAACCCGCCAAGTGGATCGCGCGCATCCGTGAGGTGCGCACGAACGACGCTCCCTTGCTGCTGCGTACCGAAATGGGGGCAGGCCACGGTGGACCGAGCGGTCGCTACGACCGCTGGCGCGAGGAGGCGACGATCAACGCCTTCGTGGTGATCACCACCGGCTGATCTCCAACGGCTGGACACCACCGATGCCTGAATCGCGCTCGGCGACCTTCGGGTCGGGACGACGTCAACCCGCGATCAGCGCCAGCACGGCGAGGAGCATCATCGCGACGTTGCGCACCACGTGGCTCGCGCCGAGGGGTCGGGCACTCCAGGCGCCGAAGCACGCACACACCGGCCGATGACCACGCGACAACTGCGCGACGATCAGAAGCGTGAACACCTGCAGGGTGGTCAACGCCACCACGGCCATCACCGGTCGCCACAACTGCGCGACCAACGAGGCGCCGAGAGCAATCTCGAACCACGGCACGATCGGGGCGACCCACGCCGGAGCACCCATGGCCCGTGCGTCGACGGACCACCGCGCGCCCATCACGACCTTGGCGCCGCCCGCCGCGCACATGAGGGCACCGAGCACGACGGCGGCGGCGACAGCGAGCATCAGCCGGCGGGTCGAACGCTGGCCACTTTGCCGCGGAAGAACACCATCGCGTCGCTCACCTCGGCAGCGTGGGTCATCTCGCGCACACGTCCCACGACGAAGTGGTGGTCGCCCGCCGCGTGCACCGCGTCGATGTCGCAGTCGATCCACCCGATGACCCCGGGCAGGATCGGCGAGCCGCTCCCGGCCGCGGTCCAGTCGAGTCCGGCGAACTTGCCGTCATCGGTGTCGATGAGTTCCTTGGCGAACCGCCAGCACAGCTCGTCTTGTCCGGCACCCAGGATGTTCACGCAGAACGAGCCGGACTGGGCGATCCGCGGCCAACTGCGCGACGACGTACCGGGCAGGAACCCGACGAGGGGCGGGTCGAGCGACACCGACACGAACGAGCCGATCGTGATGCCGAGGGGTTGCCCGGCTCCGTCGAGGCCGGTGACCACGGTGACCCCGGTGGGGAAATGCCCCAGCACGTCACGGAAATGTCGGGGGTCGATGGACGAGGTCATGGGGGAACTTTAGGTCCGACGGTGGGACTTACCGGATTCCCGACTATTATGGTCGGGAATCATCGAACGGACCACACTCACCATGAACACCGCCCTCGACACCTGGAAGATCTCCCCCATCACGGGCTCCTTCGGAGCCGAACTGACCGGAGGCGACGCCCGCCGCGATTTCGCACCGGGTCGTCTGCTGAGCCTGCTCGAGGAGCACTTGGTGTTGGTGTTGCGCGAGCAGTTCCTGTCGCCCGCCGACCAGGTGGATCTGGCCCGCTCGCTCGGCGAGCCGACACCCGCGCACCCGGTGGTGCCCGGACATCCCGACCATCCCGAGATCCTCGAACTCGACGCCGCCAAGGGGGGCAAGAACGCGCGCTGGCACACCGACGTCACCTTCGTGCCCACTCCCCCGGCCGCGTCGGTTCTGGTCGCCGATCACGTGCCACCTCACGGAGGCGACACGTTGTGGGCCGACATGCGCGCGGCGTACGACCATCTCAACCCGGCGTTGTGTCGGATGATCGAGGACCTCAACGCGGTCCACCGCATCTCGCCGCTCGCCTACTGGGGCGAGCCCTTCGACACCGCGCTGACCCGCGAGGACGCCCGCACGTTGTTCGAAGACGCACTGCGCGTGCCACCGGTCGTGCACCCGGTCGTTCGCATCCACCCGAGCACCGGGCGACCGAGTCTCTTCGTGAACCCCGGATTCACCTCGCACATCGCCGGTTTCTCGCGCATCGAGAGCGACAACCTGTTGAAGTTGCTCCACGAGCACGCCACGCAACCCGAGTTCGTGCTGCGTCATCGCTGGCGTCCGGGGGACGTCGTGATCTGGGACAACCGAGCCACGATGCACTACGCCACCGACGACTACGGCACCGCCGAACGTCGCATGCGGCGGGTCACCATCCGCGGCGGCAGGGCCATCGGTCCGGACGGTTTCGAGAGCACGGTCGTCGACGACCCGTTGCTCGCAGTGCGCTGACTTCGATCTGCGCTGACAGCGGTCAGATGGGGATCGCCAGCGTGTGGTTCTCGGTCGCGGCGATGACCTCGATGCCGTGCGGCTCACACGCACGACGGGCCCGATCGAGGAACCCGTCGACGGCATCGTCGCCACGAACCGGGTCGTGGTGGAACAGCGCCAATCGCTTCACCTTGCACTCGATGGCGACCCACACGGCGTACTCCATCGTGCAATGACCCCAGTTGCTCTTGCCCACGAATTCCTCGGGGGTGTACTGGGCGTCGTGGATCAAGAGGTCGGCGCCCTCACACAACTCGCGGGCACCCGGGGTGATCGACATCGAACCGTCCTCGGGCATCTGATGATCGGGTAGGTACACCACACTCGTCCCCCGGTGGGTGACCCGGTAACCGAGGGTGTTGCCCACGTGGGGCACGAGACGACTCTTCACCTCGAGCCCTCCGATGGAGAACTCGTCGTCACTCACGTCGTGGAAGACGAACGTTCCGGGGAGCTCGGTGACGCTCACCGGGAACATCGGAGGCTTGATGATCGACTCGAACACGTCACGCACGGAGCGACCGTCGTCTTGAGCCGGGCCGAAAATGTCGAAGTGCGCTCCGTCGCGAAGGGTGGGCACGAAGAACGGCAGTCCCTGAACGTGATCCCAGTGCATGTGCGTGAGCAGACAGGTGCCCTTGAACGGTCCGGTGGCCGGAATTCGTTCACCGCAGTAACGCAAGCCGGTTCCGAGATCGAAGACCAACGGCTCCTCGCCGGGGACGACGAGACCGACGCACGACGTGTTGCCGCCGTATCGCCTGGTGTCATCGCCATGGCACGGCGTCGAGCCGCGAACCCCAAAGAACGTGACGAAGAGCTCGTGTGCCCCCTCGATGACCTGAACGCTAAATGACGAGAAGGTGGATTCGGAACGGGCAGATGCTCGGTGCGCTGGTGACGTTGGTCGCAGTCGGGGTGCGATCGGGCCGACCGCGAGGGGTACGGTTTGCCCATGGCTGCACCTTCCTCGGGCATTTCGACTCACTCCGTCGACGTCGACGGTCTGGACATGACCTACTTGGCCGCCGGACTCGACAACGCGGGCCCGCTCGCGTTGTGCCTGCACGGATTCCCCGATTCGGCCCACACCTGGCGGCATCTCCTACCGCGCCTCGCCGACGCGGGATACCGAGCCGTCGCTCCCTTCCTGCGCGGGTACGCCCCCACCGCGGTGCCGGCCGATGGTCGCTTCCAGACCGCGGCGTCGGCGATCGACGCGATCGGCTTGCATCGAGAACTCGGCGGCGATTCGCGCGCAGTGATCATCGGCCACGACTGGGGTTCGATCATCACCAACCTGGCCGCCGTGCATCGACCCGAGTTGTGGTCGAAAGTCGTCATGTCGGCCGTGCCTCCGGGCAACGCGGTCGGCGTCGCGTTCCTCACCAACCTGGCCCAGATCAAGCGCAGTTGGTACATGTTCTTCTTCCAGCATCCCTTCGCCGACATGGTCGTGGGCGCCAACGATCTCGCCTACATCGACATGCTCTGGAACGATTGGTCGCCGGGTTTCGACGCGACCGAGGAACTGGCATTGCTCAAGCCGAGCCTGCGCGACCCGGCGAATCTTCAAGCGGCCCTCGGTTTCTACCGCGCCACTCTCGGTGCGGGATACAACGACCCCGCGCTCGCCGACGTGCAAGCGAAATCATCGGTGATCCCGAGTCAACCGTTGCTCTACATCCACGGCGAGACCGACGGATGCATGGGTCCCGAAGTCGCGCGTTTCGCCGCGGCCGAATTGCCCGCTACGGCGCGCGCCGAATTCGTGTCGGGTGCCGGTCACTTCTCGCACCTCGAACGCCCCGATCACGTGAACGACCTCATCCTCGACTTCCTCGGATCGTGACCCGACCATGTTGACCGACGGCCTCGTGATCATCGTGAAGAAGGAATGCGAGACCTGTCGCATGGTGGTACCCGCGATCGAACAACTTCGCGCGGCGGGGCCCGTCGAGGTGTGGGTGCAGGACGACCCCGCGTTTCCCGCCGGCCTCGACCCACGACACGACGCCGACTTGTCCGTCAGTTGGCTCAACGACATCGAGACCGTGCCCACTCTGATGCGCGTCGTGAATGGCGAGGAGGTCGCCCGAACGGTCGGATGGGTGCGCGACGAGTGGGAACGCGTCTCGGGATCGAGTGCCCTCGCACCACAACTGCCCGCCTTTCGACCCGGGTGCGGTTCGATGAGCGTCGACCCCGATCTCGTCGACATGTTGCGCGTTCGCTTCGGATCGTCGGTGCTCTCATCGCGACGCGTCGATGTGGCCGATCTCGAGGACGAGTTCGAGGCCATGTTCGATCGCGGTTGGACCGACGGACTTCCGGTGGTGCCGCCCACCGAGGAACGCGTGATGCGCATGCTCACCGGAACCACGCGCGCACCGTCCGACGTGGTCGCGATCGTTCCACCCGACCTCGTGGAGGTCACCGTCGAGAAGATCGCCATCAACGCGGTGATGGCGGGCTGCAAACCCGAATACCTGCCTTGGGTGATCGCCGCCGTCGAAGCGGTGTGCAACGACACCTTCAACATTCACGGCGT
>JBJTBM010000015.1:0-2308 GCA_046091365.1 Acidimicrobiia bacterium
CTCTAGTTCGTCGTCCGTCACCGTCCCTCAGCCTCAGGAGTCTCACCTTGGCCTCACGCACCAATTCCCGCGAGCGTTATTCCTTCGCCAACCTCGACGAGGACCTGTCGAAGCTCAAAGAAGTGGTTCGCGACCCCGAGACCGGTCGCGAGCGTCAGATCGACTTCGTCGCTCCGCACTTCATCGACATCCAGCGCAAGAGCTTCGAGGACTTCTTGAAGACCGGTCTCGCCGAGGCGTTCCGCGACATCTCGCCCATCACCGACTTCCACGGCAACCTGCGTCTCGAACTCGAGTACGACCCAGACGACGAGGACTTGTTCACTGATCCCAAGTACAGCGTCGAGGAGTGCCGCGAAAAGGGACACACCTATCAGAAGTCGATCTTGGTGAAGGCCACCTTCGTCAACCAGACGACCGGTGAGATTCGTCAGACCAAGGAGTTCATGGGCGACTTCCCGATGATGACCGAGAAGGGCACCTTCATCCACACCGGCACCGAGCGCGTCGTGGTGTCGCAGTTGGTGCGCAGCCCCGGTGTGATCTTCGAGGCCGGCGAGCGTTACCGCTTGCGAAACCTGTCCAAGCACCAGTTGGTGAAGGGCACCATCCACCCGCAGCGTGGCGAGTGGCTGGAGTTCGACGTCGAACAGAAGCCCGGCAAGGACGTCACCGCCGGTACCCGCGTGGCCCGCAAGCGTCGCATGGGCATCTTCACCTTGTTGCGCGCCCTCGGCTACGACGAGGATCACGCCCCCGGCTTCATCGACCGTTTCGTCGCCCACTTCGACTTCCTCGAGGGTCAGTGGGACAAGGAGCGCAACGTCGCCCCCACGCAGAACGAGGCACTCGTCGAGATATACAAGCGCGCCCGCCCGGGTGAGCCGCCGTCGCTCGAGTCCGCTCGCGCCTACTTCAAGAACGCGTTCTTCGACTCCAAGCGTTACGACCTCTCGCGCGTCGGTCGTTACAAGATCGACCGCAAGTTGGGCGAGGAACTGAACAAGCTCGACCAGTTGTTCGGCAAGGGCACCCGCAAGTTGGGTGAGTACTTCCGCGTTGAGTTGGACGATCCTAACAAGCGTCCGATCGAGAGCGACCCCGCCGACGGCAACGTGTTGCGACCCAACGAGATCCTGGCGTCGGTCTCGTACATGTTGCACCTCGTCAAGCAGGAGCCCGGCTACCGCCTCGACGATCAGGACCACTTCGCGAACCGTCGTATCCGTTCGGTGGGCGAGCTCATCCAGAACCAGGTGCGCATCGGTCTGTCGCGCATGGAGCGCGTCGTGCGCGAGCGCATGACCACCCAGGACCCCGAGTCCATCACCCCGCAGTCGCTCGTGAACATCCGTCCGTTGCAGGCGGCCATCAAGGAGTTCTTCGGCACCAGCCAGTTGTCGCAGTTGATGGACCAGGCCAACGCGTTGTCGGGGCTCACGCACCGTCGTCGTCTGTCGGCGCTCGGACCCGGTGGTTTGTCGCGTGAGCGCGCCGGCTTCGAGGTCCGTGACGTGCACTTCTCGCACTACGGACGTATGTGCCCCATCGAGACGCCGGAAGGTCCGAACATCGGACTCATCGGCGCGTTGTCCACCTACGCCCGCGTGAACGAGTTCGGCTTCATCGAGAGCCCGTACCGCAAGGTTGAGAACGGCAAGGTCTCCAACAAGGTCGTCTACATGCCCGCCGACGAGGAGGAGAAGTACGTCATCGCCCAGGCGAACACCGCGGTGAACCCCGACGGCACGTTCTCCGACGCCAAAGTGCTCGTGCGACGTTCCCCGCAGGCCGCCAGCCTCGAGGACCTGAAGCGCATGCTCGAGGCCGAGAGCTTCTTCGGTGCCACCACCGACATCCTCTACGTGTCGCCGAGCGAGGTCGACTACATCGACCTGTCGCCGCGCCAGATCGTGTCGGTGGCCACCGGCCTCATCCCGTTCCTCGAGCACGACGACGCGAACCGCGCCCTCATGGGTGCGAACATGCAGCGTCAGGCCGTCCCGCTCATCCGCACCGAGGCGCCGTACATCGGCACCGGCATGGAACGCCGTGCGGCCATCGAAGGTGCCGACCTGATCGTGGCCACCGACGACGGTGAGGTCTCCGAGGTGTCGGGTTCGCAGATCGTGGTGCAGTACAAGACGTTGGGTCGTCGGGTCCACCTCCTGCACAAGTTCCGTCGCTCGAACAGCAACACCTGCGTGAACCAGATCCCGCGGGTGACGCAGGGTCAGGCCCTGAAGAAGGGCGACCTGATCGCCGACGGACCGAGTACCGACCAGGGCGAGTTGGCACTCGGCAAGAA
>JBJTBM010000016.1:0-3972 GCA_046091365.1 Acidimicrobiia bacterium
GAGCGACCTCCAGTCGCTCGAACACCATTGCCTCGTGTTCGATGCCCTTCTCCCTGAGGAGCGGGGCCAACGCGCTCGGTTCGGTGCGCTCGAGATCGTCGTACGCGTGGTTCCGATTGTTCACCTCACGATGGGCACATGCGGTCGTGAAACGTCCGTCGCCGGTCGCTCCCAAGGGAATACGGATGATCCGGTCAGACAATGAGATTCCTTTCGCGGTGGTAATCGAGGAAATCGCGATGAAGCGCGTGGCCCTTGCCCACCGCATCCGGGCAACCGAGTGCCTGATCGGCGAGCGGTAGGTGATCGTCGAGGGTGGCCGCAACGTGATCGCGCGTGATGAAGAAGCAAGCGGATTGATGACGTGAGGCCATGACGCAGAGCCGACCAGTCTCGAGGTCGAACGCCGAGGGCGACCTCACGCCCGAAAGCGGATGGACCGCGACCATGACGGGTCGCTGCAATCCCTGCCAGCGCTCCGGGGTGGTGACCCGAACGTCCGAGAACTTCGGTGAGATCTTGAGAAGTTCGTTGTGAACGGCGGTGTTCATGAGGTTGTGGGTCGAGACCACGCCGATGTCGAGGGGCCGCAACAACCGCGGGGAGTCCTTTTCGCTCGAATCGGTCGACACCTCACACCGACGAGCGACGAGCCGGGCGACGACCTCGGCGGTGCAGCGGGCCAACTCGACGTCGGTGCCCACCGGCAGCCCGCCTTCGGGCGTCGGCAACTGGATGATCGCCGTCGTCGACGGCCGACGGTGCGCCCACATCGCGTCGAGCGCCCGGTCCAGGAGGTCGTCAGCCGGGACGCTGGCGGCAGGACGCTTGACCGCTTTGACGAACCTCTCCCCCGGCTTGGCCTCACTGTCGAACTCGAAGTCGTAGAAGCGATTGACGAGACGCGCCGAGTCGTAGGGCAGGCGGTGGCACGTCGGCAACCGCAGTTCGGTGCGCACGGTCGCCAACTGCGGGTTGGCCATGATCAGGTGGGGAGCCGCGAGGTGAGGGCCGTGATCGGACGATTCCCAACGGTCGACATCGATGGACACTGTCGGGGGAATCTGACCGGGATCGCCGATGAAGACATACCGATCGGCGGACTGGCGAATGGTGAGGAAGTCCGCCCACGCCATCTGCCAGGCCTCGTCGACGAACAAGATGTCGAAGTCGCCGTCGAAGTTCGAGAGCGCGAGTTTGGCCACGGTTCCGACCATCACGATCGGCCCCTCGGGAATGGAGTTCGTTCGTTCGATGTAGACCACGCGCGGATGGGTTCCGGAAGGTCGGGGATAGCCCGAGCTCGCGAAACGCACGACCGTCAGATCGGCGTAACGCTGGGCGATGCGATCACTGATCTCGTCGACCTGGTTGTTCGTCTGAGCCGCCACCAGAACGCGCAATTTCTTCTTGATGCCGGCTTCCAGCGACTCGACCAGCGTTCGGGTCTTACCCGAACCCGGCGGAGCCTTGACCACCGCGACCACCCCGGACCCCGAGACGAACGAACGGAGTTCACGAACGACCGCGCTCATTGCTCGTTGCCCTCGTCGAGGTCGACTTCGACCGCCACCGGCCGGCGGAAATAGTCGAGTATGTCGAATCCGCTCTCGGCCCGATCGTGAACGCGGAAGCTCGTCCGCTCGGTGAGTGTGGCCGGAAAGTCTTCGAGCAGAACCATGCGACGGCCCCGCCAGGTCGGATCTCCTGCTCGCTTCGACATCGGACCGGAGGGATACTTCGCTCCCGTCCATTGCGGCGCCACGACGATTTGTCGATCGTCGAGATTCACCGACACCACCTTCACCAGAAGTTTGGCCGCACCGGCCATGGCCAGCGTCCCGCCCACCTTGACGTCGGGGAGGTCCGGAAAATCGAACGCGACGGTCCAACGCGAACCGCCACCGTCGACCGAAATCACCTTGGCTCGAAGTCCGTGACCGCGCAGAAGTTCCTCGTTCTGCAACTCACGGTCACCGTGGACGAGGGCGCTCATCGCGAGCCGATCGGCTGCGACCCGTTGCTGGAAGGCGAACGCGGACTGTTGCGCACTCAGATCCCCTCGCAAACCCGGCCAGAACGGTCGCTTATCGGGGTCGCCATTCATCTCGCCCAACACGTGTTCCCACCACAACCTTCGGAACTTGTCGACGCTCACGCGAACGAGTTCGGCCAGACCCGCGTTGGGTCCTCGAGGATCTCGACGCAGCCGCGCCACGGCCTCGATCGTCAACGAGTGACGATGCCGCAATTGGTCACCCAACACGCCGGCGATCTTCGCGGCGACTTTCTTGCCCGAGGTCGCCCGTTGTTCGCGTGGCGGAGTGTTCCATTCGTCGACGAGGGGCTCGAGATTTCGGCGCTCGAATTCGGGGTCGAGCGCCGTCGCCACCGACGATTGCTCGGCCAGGGTCGCCGCCCGCAGGCGCGAGTCACGCGTCTTCTCGCGACCGAGCCATGCCAGAAGATGCCCGACGTGGGCCTGTCTCACGGGTGAGGTCGGGAAGTCGAACGCCGTGACGAGGGCGGCCGAAGCGACCATGACCGTTTGCTGCCCGGGCCGTTGGGACTCGACGTACAGGCAGTTGGCGAGGTTGCCGAGATCGCGCAGCACCTGCACGTCAGGGCGGTCGCGCTGCGTACGCGCATAGGCGAACGCGAGCGAGTGGAGCAACTCGAGGTGCGACGTCGCCGGCAACCAGAGCTGACGGAACTCGTAGTTCGCGCTCGCTCCGTCGACATCGGGGGCGTGATTCGGGTGCCCGAAATGCGCGAGCAAGGCCCGTCCCACCTCGACCATCATGTCGGCCACCATGTCGCGGTCGCGGGGGTCGGGAACGGTGAACAACCGCGGTTCCTCGTGCGGGCGGGCGAACACAACCCCCCACGGGAGCGACTCGCCACCCATGCGCACGAACGACAGGCACATGATCTCGTCGTCGTCGCCGACGTGCAGATTGACCTTCTCGCCACGAGGGAGCGGTCGGCCCTCGTGCCAGGCCAGCAGACGGCGGGTCGTTCGGAGTTCGTTGCTCACGACGCCCCGTCCAAGGGTCGGCTCATGCGGCGTACGAAATCGCGCTCGATCTCGTTGCGGGCGCGGGCACCGCCCATGAGCTCGTCGGCTCGGTGCAGAGAAAGGCCGTTCAGGAACCGTGCGACGTCGTCACCGAGGACGGCACCGTCGCCCTCGGTCAGCGCCTTGGCGTGACAGGCCGGTGCGCGTTCGCAGAACGACAGGCAATCGTCGGCGAACGACGTCGGGGCTGCCAGCACCATGTCGAACAAGTTCGGGTCTCCCTCACCTTCGTCGTCCCCGACCAATTCGGACAGATCGTGCGCGGCGGCCTCCATGAGTTCGAATCCCTTACGCGCGCGTTCGGCCTGATACCGCAGGTCCTCGCCGACCCTCACGACCGGATTGTTCGACCCGGGATGGGTCAGGACGAGGAACCCCTCGAGGGAAAGCTCGATCTTGTCGGACACGTCCCATTGATCGAGGACCAAGCCCAACGCATGGACGTACAGCCCCATCTGGGCGCGAGCGTGCGCCAAATCGGTCTTGGAGGTGTGGCCACCGCGATCGGCATAGGTCTTGATCTCTCCCACCGAGATGCGGGGGCGTCCATCGATGGATCGCACGGCCAGGGCGTCGATGATGAGAGTGGCTTCCGGCAGCATCACACCTTTGGGAATACGCAACGTGGCGCTGGAGACGACGCCTTCGAACGAGCGATCCCTCGCCAGCACCCGCAGAAACTTCTCGGTGTGGGCGATGGCGTCGTCGATGTCAGCTAGTGGACCTCCGTTGACCGAGATTCGGAAGTCGAGAAATCCGGGGTCGGGACGACCGAACATTTCTTGCCTGACCATCGCTGTTCGCAGGCGCTCGCCGTTGTTCGCCACCAACCCGGCTTCGAATCGACGCCCGCGGGTCAGAGCGAAAACTGACTGACCCTCGCGCGGGGCGTC
>JBJTBM010000017.1:0-13096 GCA_046091365.1 Acidimicrobiia bacterium
CGTTTGGGGACGGCACCAGTGGGCGGTATCGTTTCTGACACCCGTAACGGGGCTATAGCTCAGTTGGCAGAGCGCTTCCATGGCATGGAAGAGGTCAAGGGTTCAATTCCCTTTAGCTCCACTACATAAGCCCAGCGTGGAGGCCTGAGAGGTCGCCGCGAGGAGGACTCGCGGATCCGTCGGGGACACGTGGGGACACGCGATGTGTCCCCGATGTCGGCACGATTTCCAAAGTCGCCTGCTAGGTGTTGTGCCATGAGAGGTTCAGTTCGCAAGCACAAAGGCAGTTGGCAGGGCCGTTACACGATCGTCGACGCGGTCACCGGGACGAGACGTCTCCGTTGTCGATCGTTCGCGACGCGGGACGAGGCGGAGCGGTGGCTCGCCCGTGAGATCGGCGGCTACGTCGGCGATGTCACCGACGCGGTCGATCTCACCGTCGCCGGTCTCCTCGGCGATTGGCTCGAGGCGTCGCGTCACGATCTCTCGCCGAGGACTCTTCGGGAGTATCGGCGAATGATCCCGATTATCAGCGCGGCGATCGGTCACCATCGAGTCACGAAACTGACGCCGCGCATCATGGAGCGGTGGATCGCCGATCTACGCGATCAGGGTCTCGCACCGTCGTCGATCCGCCGCTACTACCAAGTCGTCCACGCGGCGGTGACGCGGGCGGTCTCGTGGCGCTACCTCCCCGTCGATCCGATCCGGGGGACGCGCCTACCGTCCGATGATCGCGATGAGGTCCGCGTCCCGACCGATGAGGAGGTCCGCACCCTCCTCGCCGAGTCCTTCACCTCGTCACTCGAGTTCGGTGTCCTGACCACTCTCGCGGTGACGACCGGCGCTCGTCGCGGCGAGTTGCTCGCCCTCCGCTGGAGCGACGTCGACCTCGACCGCGCCGAGGCTCGGATCGAACGCTCGATCGCCTTCGCCGACGACGCTGACGGTGAGACGACCGTCGTGGTGAAGGCGACCAAGACGGGACGTCGAGGCGCTCGGACGATCGGTCTCACCGCGACGGCGGTCGACGCCCTGCGGCGTCTCCGCGCTCGTGCCGCCGAGGTCGCTCTCCGGACCGGCGTCCCGATCGGTGACCCGTTCATCTTCACCGACGAGGACGGCGGACCCTGGCGCCCCGACCGCGTCACTCAGGCGTGGAGTCGAGTCCGTGAGCGCGTCGGTCTCACGCACGTCCGCTGGCACGATCTCCGCCATAGTCACGCCTCGACGCTGATCGCCGCCGGAGTCCCCATCACCACCGTGTCGAGTCGTCTCGGTCACTCGTCTCCGCGGACCACGCTGAACGTCTACGGGCACTCGATACCGGGAGCGGACCGTGAGGCCGCGGACATGATCGACCGTCTCTACGGCCTCGGATAGTCGGCGCGCATCGCGCGCCCCCTCCAGGACGGGGTCAGGCTACCGCCAACCCGAGTGGGGGTTCCCGTCGTGGTTCCGGGCGGGTTTCGCGCGCCGAGGCGTCACGAAACCCGCCCGGTACGTACGCGGACGAGAACGTCAGCCGACGGTCGAGGCGGTGACCACGTCGTCGACGATCGTCAGGTTCACCCGGTCGCCGCGGTAGTCCGCCGTGACCGGGAAATCCTCTCCGTCCCGCGACACCACGCGCACGTCCCAACCCTTCGACTTGGCCGCTTCGGTGGCCTCGGCCTCGCTCGAACCGACGAGGGCCGCGGCGTCGACGTCGGCGATCACCGCGCCGGACGGATCAACCGCGGGATCGATCGCCGGCTCGATCACGCCCGGCTCCACGGCGATCGGCTCGGCCTGCTGCACATACTCGTCGGGCAACGCCGACACCGTGTACCGCGGGGTGTAGCCGTATTCGTCCTCGGCCGCGATGAAGGAGTAACCGGGAACGAGGTAGATCGAACCGTCCTGGCCGTAGAGCATGACGAGTTCCTCCTCGACGGCCACGATCGTCACCTCTTGCACCTCCAACTCGACGGGCACGTCGGTCGCGGTGACTCCGACGGTCGTTCCGTCGGCAACCGGCTCGGTGGGCACGGGAACATCGGCGGACGGGACGACCTCGCTGACAGCCATCTCCGAGACGGCCACGTCGTCGATCGCCAGACCGACGTCCCCACGAACCAAGGGATAGGGTCTCGCGACCTGGTCGTTCAGACGCTCGAGTCCCGCCGTGGTTCCGATCCGCGGGTACTCCGCGCCGGAAACGATGTCACCGAGGAACCCACTGGCCCAGGTGACGGCGCCCTCGGCCCCGAAACCGATGGAGACCGTCAACGGACTGCGCACTCCGTCGATCAACAGGTAGCCGTACACGCTCGCGCTCCACTCGTCGGCGTAGGTCTCGAGCACCATGTCATCGGCGTCGAGTCCCATGTCCGACACCATCGTCGCGAACAACGAGCGCGCCTCGTCTTCAGAGGGCACGTTGGCCGGGGGTTCCGGGGTCACGCACTCCACCGGCTCCGACGAGACCGTTCCGTCGGGCGACGCCCCGATGGCGCAGCCCCGACTCATCATGGACTCGTCGTACTTCGGGGAGAAGTACCAGTAGCCCGAGGCATCACCGGACGCCCAGAGCGAGTCCGTACTGCCGTCCTCGCTTCCGATGCGGTAGCCGCCACCGACGTCGGCGCCGAGTTCGACGACGTCCCCCGACACACCGAAGACCGATGCGATGGCGGTGACGTCGTCGGCCGAATAGGAGCCCGCCGACAACGAGTACGACTTGGCGTCGGAATCCAACGCCGGCAGATCCGCGCCAGCCACGAACCGCATCTGGTAAGTCGCCCACATCTTGCTCTCGCTGGCCCCGGCGGCCATTTCGGCCGAGGCGTTGGGGACGCCGCCGGAGCCGGAGACCACCAGAACGGGCGGGCCCGATGCATCGGGGTCATCGCCACACGAGGTGGCGATCAGTCCGAGGGCCGCGAACAGGGCAAGGGTGAGTGAGGGAACGTGGCGATGCTGCATATCCATCAGACGATGCCAGATACCGGCCCGGTTCCCGCCTGTTTCGGAAAGATTTTCGACGGAAAGCGACGAACGGGACCGATGTCCCCGAAGCCTCAGGCTCCGAACAGGGCCGCCCAACCGACGTCCCACATCGCCACTTCGGAGCCACTGGCCGGGATTTCCCACGTGAGTGTGACGACGTTGCCGTTGACTTAAGCGGCGAGGTTGTCGGGGGCTACGAAATCCGGAGGCGTGGCCGCCATGGCCGAGGCACCGGCCAATCCAGTGAGGCTCACGGTGAGCACTGCACCGAAGGCAAACTTCTCGAGGCGGTTGTTCTTGGATGTCTCCTTTTCGACGAAATAGTCGGAACCTAGCGGGTGTTGGTGGCAGAGGTGGGGATCCGGGAGTAACTGTTCTGAAACTCGTCCTGAAGCACGCGGGCCTTGGTGGTCATGGTGTCGACGACGAGGTCCTCGTCGATCACCTCGACCGAATAGGTCCAACCGTCGGGCAGGGCCAGGCGGTCGCCGAGAGTCGACAGCGATGCCTCGTCGACGGTCGGATCGAGTTGCAGGCTGTATGCCTGCATCACGTAACGATCGCCCTCCGGATCGGTGAGGAAGTACTCGGTGGATCCCGCCGCGAAGGTGAACACGCTGCGTCGGTCGACTTCCTGCCAGGTGTAGGGGCGTCCGACCGTGCTGGGATCCGAGATGTCGACGGTTGCGAGTCGGTTCATCTCGAGGTTTCCGAAGGTGAGTCGTTCCGACTCGTCGATGTCGGTCTTGACGACCGAGTCCACCAGCCACACGCGCGGACCGTTGCGCAGCACGAACAGGGCGTCCATCTGGGCGGCCAGTGGGGTGGTGTCGAGTGCCTCCCAGTCGGCCTGCGGGCAGTAGCTACGTCCCTGCGAGCCGTACACGGTCGCCTGGATGCCCGACTTGGTGGCGCGCAGAAAGAGCAATTCGCAGTACCGACTCCCGCGCACCATTGGAAAGGCGGGCTCGACGACCGCGATCGTGTCGGGTGTGGTCGTGTCAGGAGCCATCGAGTCAGGTGCGCTGGTGGCGGGCTTCGATGTCGCGCCCATCGTCGTGTCGCTCGATGAACACGAAACGAGCACGGCCCCCAGCACGATCGAACCGACGACGCGGCGGCAGAAGTGCGCTTTCATGGAAGAAGACTCTAACTGTCAGTAGTAGTGTCAGAACAGGGAGGGGTGAGATGGCCGATTGGACCGAACTGACCGCACGGGCCTCGTTCGCCTCACACCGATTGATCGGTTGGATCTACTGGGACCCGCGGGCGATCGAGTTGTACACCGCGCTCGGCGTGCCGAACGGTCTCGGTTATTACGCGGCCAGTCGCGCGGCCCCACTGTTGCCCGCGGGTCCGCAGCCGGTGGCGGCCGCCTTCTATTCGATTCATCCCGGATTCTTGAAGTTCGCCATCGAGACCGCGCTGGCCCACACCACGTGGGAACGGATCTTCGATGCGCGCAACACGGCGGTCGGTGAGGGGTTGCGTCGTCACGTCCCCGAGATCGTCGACGGACTCTCGGAGATGGCACCGGCATTGTGGGCCGTGGCCGACGGTCTGCCCGAATCGGGACGGGTCTGCTTCGCGGCCCATCGACAGGCGCCGCGCCCCGACGACACGTTGGTGGCGGCCTGGCTGGCGGTCAACTGCATCCGCGAATGGCGTGGAGACACGCACTTCGCCATCCTCGCGAGTGAGGACATCTCCCGCGTCCAAGCCGGGATCCTGCACGACGCACACCTGAACTACGGAGGATGGATCGCCCAGAGTCGCGGTGCCGATGAGGCCGCGCTCGCCGAAGCCTTCGCCGATCTCGAGACCCGCGGTCTCGCCGACGGTGGAGCGGTCAACGATGCCGGATTGGCAGTGCGACAGTTGATCGAGGGGCGCACCGACGAATTGTGCGCGCGTGTATGGAAGGCCCTCGGCGCGAGCCAAACGCAAAGGTTCTTGGATCTGGTCGAACCGATCGGTGAGAGACTTTTGCGGCGCATCGACGACACCGCCGGTCCGAATTGGATGCCGGCGGCTCGCGAGCGTCGACCGTGACACCGGGGTATGCGGGATCGAGATCGGAGACAGCGAAATGGGGGAGAACATGGAACACGTGATCGAAGTCGACCGTCGGGCGGTCACCAACAGTCGTGTGGCGAGCTACGTCGAGAGACCGCTGACCGAGGGCGAGGTGCGCTTCGATGTCGAGCGATTCGCCCTGACCACCAACAACATCACCTACGCGGTGTTCGGCGACGGGATGCGCTACTGGGACTTCTTCCCGGCGCCCGAGGTGCCAGAATCATGGGGTCGGGTGCCGGTGTGGGGGTTCGCCCGTGCGGTGGAGAGCCGTTGCGGATCGGTGCCGGTCGGCACGCGCGTGTACGGGTACCTGCCCATGTCGACCACCCTGGTGATGACTCCCGGACGGGTCGACGCCTCGGGTTTCATCGACACCGTGGCGCACCGCCAGCCGATGGCCACGGCATACAACCGCTACACGAACACCACCCTCGACCCCGCCGATGTGACGGCGTTGGACGACCATCGCATGGTGTTGTGGCCGCTCTTCATGACCTCATTCATGATCGACGACTTCGTCGGCGCCGGATCGGAGGCCGCCCCCGAGTTCTTCGGTGCGTCGGTGGGAGTCATCTCGAGTGCGTCGAGCAAGACCTCGATCGCCGCCGCTCATCTGATGAAACTCCGCACGGGAGTGACGGTGGTGGGGCTCACCTCGGTGTCGAACGCCGCGTTCGTGGAGTCGCTCGGATGCTACGACCGGGTGGTGGCGTACGGCGAGGAGTCGTCGTTGCCCCACGGTCCCGCGGTGTACGTGGACATTGCGGGGAACCAGGTGGTGACGCAGGCGGTGCACGCGCGATACGGCGACGACCTCGTTCTCAGCCTGATCGTGGGCGGGACGCACTGGAACAACGCCGACGAGGTGGGGCCGGGCGGAATGGTGGGTCCGAAACCCGAATTCTTCTTCGCCCCGAGCCAGATCGCGCGTCGTACGAAAGAGTGGGGCCGGGACGGTCTCGAGGCTCGTGTCGACGCGGCCTGGCGTCGGTTCGCCACCTGGACCGACGGATGGTTGTCGTACCGCGAGTCAGTCGGACCAGAGGCTGTCAAGGCGCTCTACGACGCCATGGTCGACGGGATCGTCGACCCGCGGGTGGGCCACATTTGTCGCATGTCTTGAGGCTCGGAAATGCGAAACGGGGGCCGACCCGATGGGCCGACCCCCGTTCGTCGAGGTGGATGAAACTGTAGGGATGCTGGCCGTCAGGCCCGCAGACCCTTCTGGATCGCGCCGAACACGGCGTCCTTCAGCGGAATCATGCCGGCGATGATGGCGCCGTTCACGACGTAATTCTTCCAGTCCTGTTCCCAACCGACGCCCCAGCTGACGAGCACGTTGGCCTCGAGCAGCCAGACGATGAGGATCGAGATGATGAGGGTCAGGTTGGCCCCGATGACCGGAATCTTCTTGATGGTGTCGCCGAGACCGACGGTCCCGAGGATCGAGTGCAGGACGGTCATGACCGCCTCCAGCAGGATCGCCATCACGATGAAAACTGCGACTACGTACATGGTTCTTTCCCCTTCGGGTCTCGCGGCCTCTCGACCGCAAGCGCACCGTATGAAGACGTGCTTGCACATGTGGTGGATGTCACAGAAATGACCTTGTGAACAGGTGAAATCCCACGAGGAGTGGGAATTCGGGGGTGCGACATCCTCAGCACTACTCACCGCGAGGAGTCCAGAGAAATGGGGCGTGTCCGGGCCGTGGTGGGATGATGGACACCGACGACAAGGAGGGCCGCCCATGGTGATGGTGGTCATGAGATACGACCTGCGAATCCCGCCCCCGGGCAGCCCGGCTCACGGTGTGACGGCCACCGGACAGTACGCCGCCTTTCTCGATCAGGTGCGCTGGGCCGACCGAGTGGGCCTCGACATGGTGGTGTTGTCCGAGCATCACGGGACCGACGACGGCTTCATGCCCGCACCGGTGACCCTGGCCGCCGCGGTGGCCGCGGCCACCGAGCGCATCGGGATCAGCGTCTCGGCGGCCCTCGTGATCATGCACGATCCGGTTCGACTGGCCGAGCAATTGGCCACCGTCGACTTGCTGTCGAAGGGGCGTACCAACGTCATCTGCGGCACGGGCTACCGCCAAGAGGAGTTCGACATGGCCGGGCTCGACTTCAAGAACCGGTTCGCCGATCTCGAGCGTTGCGTGAGCGTCATGCGTCAAGCCTGGACGGGTGAATACTTCGATCTCGACGGTCGGCGGGTCAAGGTTCGCCCGTTGCCGCACACGCCCGGGGGTCCGATGTTGTTGATGGGCGGGTCCACGCCGGTGGCGGCCCGTCGGGCGGCGCGTCTGCGCTGTTTCTTCTCGGCGGCCAACAACGACCCGGCGGTGGCCGATGCCTACCGCGACGAGTGCGACAAGGTGGGGTTCCAGGGCTTCGTGATGTTGCCGGCCAAGGCCCCCGGTTTCATCCACGTCACCCACGACCCCGACCGCGACTGGAACCGACTGGCCCCGTACGTCATGCACGAGGCCCAGAGTTACGACGCCTGGCAACGCCCCGGGCAGTCGTCGGTGGTGCACGTCCACGACGCACGGACCTTGGACGACGTCAAGGCCAGCGGTGTCTACGCGGTGGTGACTCCCGACGAGTGCGTGCAACTGGCGAAGAAGTTCGGCTCGCTCACCATGCACCCCTTGATGGGGGGAATCCCGCCCGAGTTGGCCCAGGAGAGCCTGGAACTGCTCGAGCGGGACGTCCTGCCGATCATCAAACCGCGCGACGCCGTCTGACCACGAGCAACGCGCAGCCCAGCGCGAGCAACGTCAGACCGAGCACGCCGGTGTCGGTCTCGGTGCCGGTGGCGGGCAACGTCGAGGGATTCACCGAGGGCGTGCTGGGCGTATTCGGTGTCGAGGATGGAGACGGTGCCGTTCGGATTGGTGGCCAGCGTCGGATCGGTCGATTCATTCTCTCCTGCCGTGGTCACATCGTCATTGGCGCACAGCGGCTCGCCTTCGCCGGCCACCAGAATCTTCGTCTTGTCGGGAGAGAAGCTCACGTGATCGGGTTGCACTCCCACGTCGAGGGCGCGAATCAGCGTGCCGTTGGTGTCGATGAGGACCACCTTGCCCGGATTGGCGGTCTTGCGGCCGTTCGAGGCGACAGTGGCCGTGACGTCGATCGCGACCGCCACAACACCGTTGGCCGCGGTGACGCTGTTGGTGTAGCCGTTGTAACTCGAGACGTCGAAGCTGCTCACCAAGGTGGGGGTGGCGGGATTCTCGATCGACACGATGTCGATGCGATTTTGGCTGCCGTTGTTGATGAACATCCTCTTCGACGAGGCGTCGAACGCCACGATCTCGGCCCGGGCCAGACCTCCACCGTCATAGGTGCCGACGGGCACCAGCTGAAGGCCCCCGGCTCGGATCGGCGGCACCGCTTTGGCGACGGTACCGGTCGTGATGAGAGTCACTCCGACCGCCAGTGCGCTCAGGCCCGCCGAGAGTCGCGCTCGATGTCGTCGAATCGCCATGATCCACTTCGTGAGTTCATCTGGCGAACTGTTCGCCACGTTCACGATGATTCAGGTGGATGAACTCCCGGTGATGTCGAGGGAACGAAGAAACGATCTCTGGGTGAACAAGTCGACTCACCGACCGCCGTTGAGCGAGCCGAGTATGGGCGGTAGTGCCGACACGTCACGGGCGAACGCGTGGACATGTGTGCTGAGCTGTTCGTAGTTCTCCTGGGTGAGGTCGCACACGGCCCTCACCCGCGAGCCGTCGACGACCAAATGGCAACCGGTGGAGTGTTCGTTGAGTTTGTTGATCTCGTCGTAGAGCGCGATGGTGGGGATGACGTCGTCGAGCACGTCGTACGAGACGCGGTATTTGTAGAGCCCTGACCCTTCAGGGAGGGCCCGCAGTTCGAGCACTCCGTGGGCGAGTTCGGGACTGTGCACGTGCACCAGTGAGCAGTCGGCCCACTCGTACTCGATGCCGTCGATGACCACATCGAGGTCGTGTCCCCAGTGCGCAACTTTGGGCAATGCCGGGACGTGGAGTTTCCAGTTCTCGCCGGCCAACGTCATGTGGCCCTCACCGGTGGTGCTGGCGTGGATCTCGATGTCACCCATGCGGTGGCACGACACCGGATCGCGAAGGATCTCGAGTACCGCCGAGTGCGGGAAATTGAACCGGGGTGCCGTCGCCCCGGGCACGAGGAAAGAGAAAGTCGCCGCCACGGTGTGCCGCTGAACGCCGAGACCGATGACCGACCAGTCGACGCTGAACTCGAGACGTTGGCCCTCGATGTCGAACCAGCACTCGAGGGGCGGGTTCATCCCGTTGCCGTCGCCACCGGCGGGCCACATGCGGGCCGCCGACAGAACGACCCACAGGTCGGACGCGTCGACCTTGGCCGAGCACACCGAATCGGTGTGAGGGGACAAGGCCGGGGTGGCGGCGCGGGGGTTCTGGGGCATCGAGATGGAGATGCCCTCGGTGGTGACGGTGGCCACGTCGTCGCTCAGCGTGAGGGTGATGGCGTCGTAACTGATGAACACCTTGCCGATCGTGACGAGCATGTTCTCGGGGATGGGAAACGACCATGCCTCGTCGGTGGCGACGCTCGTGTCGTCT
This sequence comes from Acidimicrobiia bacterium, assembly GCA_046091365.1. Classification (GTDB taxonomy): domain Bacteria; phylum Actinomycetota; class Acidimicrobiia; order Acidimicrobiales; family Ilumatobacteraceae; genus Casp-actino8. The sequence goes on from JBJTBM010000017.1 coordinate 9,680, forward strand.
CCTGCCACCTCGACGACCGAGGTGCTTCCGTCGGCGGTGGCGGTCCAGGCCCGACCACCGTCGGGGCGACTGCTCACCCAGACCGACTGGCCGAGCGCTTCATCGAAGCGTAAGGGGGCCATGAACGTGGCGAGCAGATGGAACTCGCTCTGGGACATGGGGAAGGTGACGGTGGTTGTGGTGGGTCGGTGGCTCATGTATGGGTGAACGCTCCTGTGGTCGGGAAGTGTGCGACGTCGATCATGCGGACCGGGACCTCCAGGCCGTGCTGGCGGCGATCGGGCCGACGGCGCGAGCTCCCAGTCGATGGCCCCGGGACACTGTGGACAGTGCGGCGACGGCCGAGTCGACGTCGTGGACCTGGTGGATGCCGTGCACCGCGACGAGTCGGGCGCACTCGTCGGTGAGCTGAAGGCTCGCTCGGTCGTACCGATCGGTGACGTAACCGTCGCAGACCCAGATCAGCGGTTCGGATGCTCGCCGCCGTTTGAGGGCGAACTCGAGGGCCGGACCATCGACACCGTTGCCGCCGTTGCCATCGGGAACTGTCTCGACCACCCGACCACGATCGGCCAGGACCCACACATTGGGGATGCCGTCGGAACCCGGGCCGTGGCTGTAGCCGATGATGACGCACCCGGGCGCGGCCTCGATGATGCGCCAGAGATCGTCGGCGTTCAGTCGCATCGAACCGGACTGGTCGATGACCACGACACCTCCGTTGCCCCGCGTGCGCCGTTCGAAGATGCGTCGATCCGGGTCGGTGAGCATCCGATCGAGGTGGCGGGGATGGCGCCCGATGCCACTCGGGCGCTTGCGGCGCCCGATGCGACCGTCGACGCGCTGTGGACGGGTCATCGGGAGTTCGATCAGGTCGGCGAAACACCCGTCGGTGAGGTCGTTGCGCGTCTCGAGCGACGACAGGTCGGGGGCCGTACCCTCGTCGAACTCGGAGTCGAAGATCAGCGCCCGATGGATGAGACAGGCGACGTCGAGCGTGTATTGCCAGCCCTCGGGCGCGCCGTCGATCGGTCGGGTGGAGGCCACCCAACTGGTGTCGGTGCCACCGTCGGTTGCACCTTTCCAGTGCCGGTCGAGGGCCTTGGCGAGGCGTCGTAGTTCGGTGGCCCAATCGGGTGACACGCGACGCACCCCGCTCAGCAGGTCGCCGAGTGACTTGGTACCGCTCGTGGCCGCGACCATGTGGACGAGATCGTTCCAGTCGCCACTTTCGGCCAAACGCTCTCCGGTGCGTCGTTCGCTACCGTCGGACAGGTACTTCATGATCGGAAAACCGACGTGACCGGTGAGCATGTTGACCCGAAATTCCTCGGCGACCACGACGGTGTCGAGGCCGATGTGGGAGAACTCGTCGGGGACCTCGATCGACACGGGACTCACGCGGGCGTGCATCAGCTCGTGCGCGCGTATGCACCGTGACGTTTCGTCGGAGCCAAGCGGAACCCGCATCCGGTGCGTGACGAGGTTGGTGAACGCCTCGCCCCGTCGTGCCTCGCCGGCCTCCACCTCCCAGGGTCGGGTGTCGAGGTCGTCGCGTCCGAGCCACTCGGGCATCGCGATGTGCCGGGAATTCATGAAGCCTTCTTCGTCGCGCCACCGCCGACCGAGTCCACCCGGATCGCGTCGAGTATGTCCTTGGCGTGGTTGCCGAAGATCAGGAACGCGGCGCGCTCGAGGTCCATGCCACTCGTGCGCAAACGGTCGAAGGCCATGAAGGAGCGCACGCTGAAGCGACGGGCCTTGTCGGCTGCGGCCGAGGCGGTGGCGGGGGCTCGCAGGTACGGGGAGAGTTTGGCGAGTGCGCCCGGATGCGGCTGATCGATGCGGATGGCCACCGGGAAGCGGTCCTTCAGGGCGGTGGGGAGGTCGCGCATGTCTTCGATGTTGGTGGTCATGACGACGCTGAAACCCGAGAGGGGTCGGACCGTCTCACCCGTGTCGGGGTGTTGCCAGGTGGCACTGTCGACGGTGTCGAACATGTTGAGCAGGATCGACAGCACGTCACCGGACGAGCGGTCGATTTCGTCGGCAACGACGCGACCACCGACGGTTCCGTCGCCCTTCCAGGCCTTCAGGACGCTTCCCTCGTGCCACTTCCAGTTGCCGTCCGCCGTGGGCATGAAGTGACCGGTCACGTCGGCGGCAGTCATGTCCTCGTTGCAGATGAGTCGATGTGCGCCACCGGTGACGTCACCCAGGGTGAGTCCGCCGTAGGTCTTGCCGGTACCGGGGGGACCGAACAACACCAGACGGTCGATGCCGGCCGCCAAGGCGTCGACGACGTCGCGCCAACAGCCGGGCAGTTGGGTGGTCTCCTCGGTCGTGGGGGGAGTCGCGCTGTCGACTGCAGTGGGTCGCTTCGTCGTTCGTCGTTCGGTCGGTGGGGTCATCGATGTCTCCTTCGCTGATTCGGTGGCGGGGGTGGGACCCACGGGAGCGTCGGTGCCACCGAGTCTGATGACACGGTGGCGGGAGGTTCCGCCGCTCATGTGGCCCGCCGCACGGAGGAACGCTCCGGGGAGCCCTGACTGAGCGATTTTCCTTCGAGAATGTCGCGCTGGGCCTTCTCGGAATGGAAGGGCAGCAGACGCATCTGGCGACGCCACTCGAGGTACTGCCCCACGGTGAGGCGGGCTCGCTGTTCGGCGCGGAGAGCCCGGCGACGGGCGTTCTTGCGGCGGAACGCCTCGGTGCGGACGGCTCGGTTGGCGGTGGTGGTCTGGGGGGATGGGCTGTTCGTTTTGGGTTTCATGCCAAGGTAAACGCCGCGTGATCGCGAAAGTGTGTGCGGTCGGCATGTGCTCGTGGATGTTCGGTTCGTCGCACACTTCGTGACCGTGTGTTCGTTCCTGATGTCGAGGGGTCGGAGATCGTCCGACCCACGACACGACGGGGAGCAACATGACGCAGACCGACACGACCACTTCGAAGACCGCCCGACCGAGGAAACGACCCCGAAAGGCGCCAGTCTCGGTGGTGTCCCACGGCTTCGGTGGTAGCGAGATCAGCATCCGGGGACTGGTCGACATCACCTTTCAGCGCACGTTGCGCGTGTCGGAGACGGGTCTGAACGGCTTGCCGCCCGGACTCGGCATGTTCCCGCTGCGCAGTGTGGAGTCACTCGGTGATCGGGCCACGGCCGAGATGATCGAGCGCGGTGGAGTGGTCATGCCCATCTACCAGCGCGAGGCCATGTGGCTGTCGTTCCACGCCGAGGTGCCGGTGGCCATACAGATCGCCACCGGATTGCGTTGTGCGGTCACCGGGGAAAAGCTGGAAAAGCGTCTGCGGCACCGCAAGCAGAACTACGTCGTGGGGACCACCCAGCCGTGGCTCGACGGTTTCAAGACCGAGTCCGGCGAGGTTCGCCAGTTCGTCGCGGCCCGTCTCGGCGAC
>JBJTBM010000018.1:0-7183 GCA_046091365.1 Acidimicrobiia bacterium
TTTCGCCACCATCGTCCTCGGAGTCACCACCAGTTACGTGTTGGCTTTCGTCTCGCTGGTGGTGTTGGCCGGTGCCGACATGGTGAGCGTCTACATCCGCAGCACGTTGGTTCCGTTGGTGACCCCCGACGACAAGCGGGGCCGCGTGATGGCGGTGGAGAACGTCTTCATCGGTGCGAGCAACGAGTTGGGAGCCTTCGAGAGCGGCGTGGCCGCCCAGGCGTTCGGAACACAAACCGCGGTCATCGGAGGCGGCGTGGCCACCGTCGGCATCGTCGCCCTGTACTCGGTGTTCTTCCCGACCCTTCGCCGTGTCGATCGTTTCGAGGATCTCGAGACAGCCGTCAGGCGGTGATCGCCAACCAGACGGCGAACGGAATGACGATCCACGACAGCACGAGCAGAACGATCGCGTAGACCGCGAAGTTGTAGCTCTCGTCGCGCGGTGGTCGTCCGGCCACCCCAACCGTCTCCCACAACGCCTTCACCGGTTGGTCGGTCGACAATCGGATGCGGCGACGGGCCACCCCGGCGCTGTACAGGGCCACCCATGAGAGCGCGGCCAGGACCGCCATCACGACGACGCTCAGGACGATCACCCCGGCCCGTGAGTCGAGCGCCGCGCGGGCCACGCTCTGCAGTGCCCCGGCGATCGAGGTGAGGAAGGCGCCGCCGAGCAGGAAGGTGGGCAGACCGAGGGCCTTGTTGCTCATGCCGGACTGCACCCGTCGGGCGTCGAGGCGGGCGCGTCGGAGCATCGCGTGCTCGGGACTCGACCACTCGCTGTTGGCTTCGCGCCGTTCGTAGAGACCGCAGAGTCGGTTGAGCAACCGGGTCAGATGACTGCGCACGATCCAGCGTGTCGACTGTTGCACCAGCCACTTGGCGACCGGTGTGAGCGGTCCGAGTCGGCGAACGTTGGCCGGGCGTTGGCCGTTGCGATCGAGAACCTCGATCGCACGCATCACCAGGCGGTGAGCCTCCTCGAATCGATGCGGATGAAGTAGCGGGCGCACGGCGGCCATTTGCGCCACCATCTCCTGCTCGACCACGCCCTTGCCACCGATCTGTTCGAGCAATGCGCCCTTTTCTTCGTCGGTGTCGGCGCGCAACACCCGTAGCGAGTCGATCTGATCGAGCAACAACTCCGGAACTTGCGCGAGAGGGCCTTCCTCCCGCTTTTCGGCGCTCGCATCGGGTTCGTCGGACACGCGGACAGGGTACTGCGAGTCCGGCTCGTCGTCCGGCTGGGTAGGGTTTCGGGGTGCGGAGGTGAACACGTGCGACGGCTTCTTTCCGAGTTCAAGGACTTCATCAACCGAGGAAACCTTCTGGCCATCGCGGTCGGTTTCGTGGTCGGTGGAGCCTTCTCCGGTCTCGTCACGGCACTCGTCGGGAACATCATCATGCCCCTCGTCGCGATCCCCTTCGGTGAACCGAAGTTCGACGACGTGCTCATCCTCCACCTCAACGATGCCGAGATCCGCTTCGGAGCGTTCCTGACGGTGGCGGTCACCTTCTTGTCCATCGCCTTCGTGTTGTTCATGATGCTGAAGGTGTACAACAAGGCCACCGGTACGCCGGCCGAAGCGCCTCCCTCCGAGGCGGCGTTGTTGGCATCCATCCGCGACGAACTTCGCGCGATCCGCGAACAGAACGAGAAGCGGTGACGAGGATCGGTCGCCGAGCGACCCTCGTGGCGACGGCCCTCATTGCGCTGGTGGCGTGCGGCGGGGGAAGCGGTGCCCCCGCGACCCCGTCCGGGCCGTTGGGCACGGTCGCCGGGGTCGGGGTCGTTCCTGATCCGACCGGATCGGACGCGCTCGGGTCGGGTGGCGCCGTTTCCACGTTCCCCTCGGGTCGCCAGGTGACCGTGGGCGAAGTCGCCGACGGCAACAAGGTGCTCTTCATCGGTGACTCGATCTTCGCCGCCTTGTCGCGACGATTCGGTGGTCCGGCCTGTGACCTGCTGGTTCCCTTGGGATGGCAGGTGTCGATCGAGGGCGAACGCGGGAAACCCATCAATCTGGGGCTCGACATCATCGAGAAGAAACTGCCGCAGGGTTTCGACGCGGCGGTGCTGTTCCTGGGCACCAACTACGGGAGGGATCAGGCCAAGTACCGCGAGATGTTGCGTGAGATTCTCGACGCCCTTGCTCCTCGACCGGTGATCATCCTCACCGCCACCGAGTTCAAGCCGTACATCGCCGAGGTCAACGAGGTGATCCTCGAGGAGGCGGCGGCTCGTGAGAATCTTTGGCTCCTCGATTGGCGCAACATCTCGCGCACCCCGGGGCTCTTGTGGAAGGACGGTATTCATCCGGTGGCGGCCGGCAACGAGGTGATGATGCAGCGGATCATCGAGATGCTCGGAACGCCGCCCGCCTCCTCCGCCGGAAAGTGCTTGCCCTCGGAGTTCACCAACGATGCGCCCCTGACGAACCTTCCCCCGGCGATGTCCACCACGACGGATCCCAACGCCACCACCACCACGGTCGATCCATCGGCGACCACCACGACTCCCGGCACATCCACGCCCACCGCCACCACCGTCGCGACGTCGAACACCACCACCGTCGTTCCGATCTGATGCGCGTTACCCGTGCGCATGGTTGTGACGCGGACCTCGACGGCACACACTTGAGAGGTGCTCCAGGTCCAGTCGCTCTCGGTCGAAGTGGGTGGTCGCGTCGTCGTGTCCGACGCCACCTTCACCGTGATGCCCAAGGACAAGGTGGGTCTGGTGGGTCGCAACGGTGCCGGCAAGACCAGCCTCTTCAAGGTGCTCGGCGGTGAAGCCGAGCCCATCGCCGGAAAGGTGATGCGCAAGGGAGGGTTCGGCTACCTCCCGCAGGATCCCCGCATCGCGGGCATCTACGACGGACGGTCGGCCATCTCGCACATCCTCTCGGGGCGCAACATCGACGACGACTTGGTGCGTATCGAGAAGTTGCGCATCGCCATGGAGGAGGACGCCAGCGACCGCAACGTACAACGATTCAGCCGCGCCGAGGAGGAGTTCGCTCTCAATGGCGGGTACGCCGCCGAGAGCGAGGCCCGCAGCATCGCCGCCGGACTCGGCATGAATGGCGAGCGACTGGATCTGCCGGTGGGTGTGTTGTCCGGTGGGGAACGTCGTCGCGTGGAGTTGTCGCGCATCCTCTTCGCCGGCAGCGACGCACTGCTGCTCGACGAACCCACCAATCACCTCGACGTCGACGCCAAGTCGTGGTTGCTCGACTTCCTGCGTCAGTACCGCGGAGCACTCCTCGTGATCAGTCACGATCTCGATCTGCTCGACGAGGCGATCACACGCGTGTTGCACCTCGACCGCGTCGCCGAGGACGCCACCGGGCGCATCGTGGAATATCGCGGCACCTACAGCCAGTACCAGAGAGCGCGGGCCGACGACGAGGAACGACTCGCGAAGAAGGCGGCGCTGCAGGCCAAGGAGATCAACCGACTCCAGACCGTCGTCGACCGTTTCGGGGCCAAAGCCACCAAGGCGGCGATGGCCCACAGCATCGAGAAGCGCATCGACCGACTGCAGAGCGAGAAGGTCGTCGCTCCCAACGCGAGTCGCCAGATCCAGGTGCGGTTCCCCGACCCCCCGCCGTGTGGCACGACGGTCATCACGGCCGAACACCTGTGCAAGGGCTACGGCGGGCCCCCGGTGTTCGAGGACGTTTCGTTCGATCTTGGTCGTGGCGAGCGTCTGTTGGTGTTGGGCTTGAACGGTGCGGGCAAGACGAGTCTCCTGCGGATACTTGCTGGCGAGACCGTGGCCGACCTCGGCACGTTCGCTTTCGGCCACCAGGTGCAGTGCGGTTACTACGCGCAAGAGCACGACAACCTCGACACCAATGCGTCGTTGCTCGACAACATCCGGCGTGAGGTGCCGCCCGGAGTGCAACTGACCGAGACCCAACTGCGCGGATTGCTCGGCATGTTCGGGCTCTCCGGCGAGAAGTTGTTCCAGAAGTCGGGCACTCTCAGCGGTGGAGAGAAGACCAAGTTGGCCCTGGCCATGTTGATGGTCGGACGCAACAACCTGCTCTTGCTCGACGAGCCCACCAACAACCTCGATCCGCCCAGTCGTGAGGCGGTGGCCGACGCCCTGTCGGGTTGGAAGGGCGCAATCATCTTCGTGAGCCACGACACCGAGTTCGTGGAGCGACTCGATCCCACCAAGGTGTTGCTGATGCCCGACGGTCAGGTGGACTACTTCGGGCCCGACTGGCTCGACGTGGTGAGTCTGGCCTGAGGACCGACAACTCCCGGTTCCGTGCCGACGGATGTGACCCGCGCGGTTACGGTGTGAGCATGCGTATTGGAATCTTCGGTGGAGCAGCGAACGACGGAACGATCGACGCCATGGTGGCCGAGGCGCGAGCGGCCGAGGCCGCGGGCTTCGCCAGTTATTGGGCGCCCCAGATCTTCGGACACGACGCGCTGACGGCGCTGGCCGTGATCGGTCGCGAGGTTCCGCGAATCGAACTGGGCACCAGCGTCGTCCCCACCTATCCGCGTCACCCGATGATGATGGCTCAGCAAGCCCTCACGGTGAACGCGGCATCGAACGGTCGTCTGTGCCTCGCCATCGGTCTCAGTCACAAGATCGGGGTGGAGTCCATGTGGGGCATGAGTTTCGACAAGCCGGTTCGTCACATGCGCGAGTACCTGGAAGTGATGATGCCGCTGCTGGAGGGCAAGCCGGTCTCGCACGCCGGTGAGGAGTTCCGTGTGAACGGTGGGGTGGCAGTGCCGGGTGGTTCGCGACCCAACGTCGTGGTCGCTGCGCTCGGCGAGCAGATGCTGAAGGTCACCGCCGTGTTGGCCGACGGCACGCTCACGTGGTGCACCGGTCCGCAAACCCTGAAGAACCACACGGTTCCCACCTTGCGGGCCGCCGCCGAGAAGGTCGGTCGCGACTCCACCCGTGTCATCGCGGCTCTTCCGGTGTGCGTCACGAACGATCGTGCCGCCGCCCTGGAGCGCGCCGCCAAGGTGTTCGTGGTCTACGGCCAGTTGCCCAGCTATCGAGCCATGCTCGACAAGGAAGGCGCGGCCGGTCCGGCCGACATCGCCATCATCGGGAACGAGGCCGAGGTGGCCGAGCGCATCGCGTCGCTCGCCGACATCGGTGTCACCGACTTCGCCGCGGTCGAGTTCGGGGCCACCCCCGACGAGATCAACGACACGCGCAACGTGGTGAAGAGTCTGTTGAAGTAACAAGCACGTCGACATCCGACGACTGGGGGAGTCATGGGTGCAGGAGTGAAGGTCTCGACCGGCGGGGGAATCGCGCGTGTGGTGTTCGATCACCCGCCCATCAACGTGTTCACCTTCGAGCAATTCATCGAGACCGCCCGCATCGTCGAGGAACTGGCGGTCGACGACGCGGTGCGGGTGGTTCTGCTGTCGTCGGCCAATCCGGAATTCTTCATCGCCCACTTCGACGTGGAAGCCATCCTGACCTTCCCGTTGGGTCAGCCGCCCACTTCCGAACTTGGCCCCTACCACCGCATGTGCGAGACGCTACGCACCATGCCCAAGGCCACCATCGCCGTCATCGAGGGCCGCGTGGGCGGAGGTGGAAGCGAGTTGGCGTCGAGCTGCGACATGCGTTTCGCCAGCCTGCCGCACGGCGATCATCCGGGCGCGTTGTTCAACCAACCCGAGGTGGCACTGGGGATCATCCCCGGTGGCAGCGGAACGCAACGACTGGCGCGTTTGCTCGGACGGTCACGGGCGATGGAAGTGGTGCTGGGTTGTGACGACATCGACGCCCGCACCGCCGAATCCTGGGGCTGGATCAACCGAGCGCTGCCTCACGACGAGTTGTGGCCTTTCGTCGAGCGCATGGCGCGACGCATCGCGTCGTTTCCCGCGCACGCGGTGGCCGAGGCCAAGGCCTCGGTGGTGCGCGCGGAGAAGGACGTGGAGGCCGATCTCATCGCCGAGTGGAACGCGTTCGCCCGTTGTCTGGGTGGCGAGGGAACGCGCGAGGCGATGCTGAAGTTCCTGGCTGACGGCGGTCAGACCCGCGACGGCGAGCTGCGCCTGGGCTCCCTCTTCGACTGACGACGGTTACTTCAGCGAGACCGGGGTGCCGCCGAAGGGCTTGTTCACCAAGTCGAAGAAGTCGTTGCCCTTGTCGTCCACCACGATGAACGCCGGGAAGTCCTGCACCTCGATCTTCCAGACCGCCTCCATACCCAACTCGGCGTACTCCAGCACCTCGACCTTGGTGATGCAATCCTGCGCCAGACGCGCGGCCGGCCCACCGATGGAACCCAGGTAGAAACCACCGTGCTTCTCGCAGGCGTCGGTCACCGCACGCGAACGGTTGCCCTTGGCGAGCATCACGAAGCTGCCGCCGTTGGCCTGGAACTCGTCGACGTAACTGTCCATGCGTCCCGCCGTGGTGGGTCCGAACGAACCCGACGCCATGCCCTCGGGTGTCTTGGCCGGTCCCGCGTAGTACACGGCCATGTTCTTCATGTAGTCGGGCAGACCCTGACCGGCGTCGATGCGCTCCTTCAACTTGGCGTGGGCGATGTCGCGCGCCACCACCAGCGGTCCGGTGAGCATCACGCGGGTCTTCACCGGGTACTTGCTCAACTCGGCGCGGATCTCGTCCATCGGACGATTGAGGTCGATCTGCACCACGGGCGAATCCTGCAGGTCGTCGTGGGTTACGTCGGGCAGGAACCGCGCCGGATCGGTCTCGAGTTGCTCGAGGAAGATGCCGTCGGCGGTGATCTTGCCCAACATCTGTCGGTCGGCCGAGCACGAGACCGCCATGGCAACCGGACACGACGCGCCGTGGCGCGGAAGGCGGATCACGCGCACGTCGTGGCAGAAGTACTTGCCGCCGAACTGAGCGCCGATACCGGTCTCTTGGGACAACTTCAGGATGCGCTGTTCCATGTCGAGGTCGCGGAAACCGTGACCCAGCTTCGAACCCTCGGTGGGCAACGAGTCGAGATAGCGCGCGCTGGCCAACTTCGCGGTCTCCACCGCGTGCTCGGCCGACGTTCCACCGATGACCACGGCCAGGTGATACGGCGGGCAGGCGGCGGTGCCGAGCGACTTCATCTTCTCGAACAACCACGGGAACAACGACTTGTCGTTGAGCAACGCCTTGGTCTCCTGGAAGAGGTAGCTCTTGTTCGCGCTG
>JBJTBM010000019.1:0-14897 GCA_046091365.1 Acidimicrobiia bacterium
GACCGGAACCCTCACACTCAACGAGATGACCGCGGTTCGCTTCGTCATTCAGAACAAGGTCCACGAGGTGACCGGAAGCGGATACGCCCCCGAAGGCTCCGTCGAGCGCGTCGACGGCGATTCTCCGTTGGCGATCACCACGTCGCTACTGGCCATGGCGCTGTGCAACGACTCGGTCATCCGCAAGGTCGACGATCAATGGACCCTGGTCGGCGACCCCACCGAAGGTGCCCTCAACGTGTTGGCATCCAAGGGTGGCATCGACGTGGAGGACGAGCGTCGTCAGCATCCGCGCCTGGCCGAGGTCCCCTTCGATTCGGCGTTGAAGATGATGGCCACCGTCCACGAGATCCCCGATGGGAACGGCGACATCCACATCCAGATGTTCGTGAAGGGTGCTCCGGACGTGGTTCTCGCGCGCAGCGTCTCGGCACTCGACGAGAACGGCAGCGCCGTTCCGATCGAACGCATGCGTTCCGCGGTGTCGGCGCACAACGACGAATTGGCCACTTCGGGCATGCGCGTTCTCGCCGTGGCCCAGCGCGAGTTCTCGGTCGAGGCTTGGGACGAATTCACCTCGTCGGGCTCCGACCCCGCGAGCCTCATCGACGGACTCACTCTTCTCACCATGGTGGGCATCGTGGATCCCCCGCGCCCCGAGGCCCGTCAGGCCATCATCGAGGCCCGCCAGGCCGGAATCCGGGTGAAGATGATCACCGGCGATCACGGCCTCACCGCCGCCGCCATCGGCGAACAACTGAACCTGGCCGAAGGACAGATCCACGCCGTGACCGGGCAGCAGCTCGACCAGATGAGCGACGAGGAACTGGACCGCCGCATCGACGACATCGCGGTGTTCGCACGTGTCGCTCCCGAGCACAAGATGCGCCTCGTCGCGGCGCTGCAGAAGCGAGGGAACGTCGTGGCCATGACCGGCGACGGCGTCAACGACGCACCGGCACTGAAGAAGGCCGACATGGGCATCGCAATGGGCATCACCGGTACCGAGGTGACCAAAGAGGCCGCCACCATGGTGCTCACCGACGACAACTTTGCCACCATCGTCGGCGCCGTCAAGCGCGGACGAACCATCTACGACAACATCGTGAAGTTCGTGCGCTTCCAGTTGAGTACCACCATCGGATTCGCCCTGCTCTTCCTGGCGGCTTCGTTGCTCGACATCGCCAAGGGCAAGCCGTTCGCGGCCATCGCGATCCTGTGGGTCAACATCATCATGGACGGTCCGCCCGCCATGGCCCTCGGCCTCGACGAACCCGAGGCCGACGTGATGCGACGTCAACCGCGACCGATGGACGAAAGGATCCTCACCGTCCACCGTTGGCGGGCCATCCTGATCTCCAGCGTGCTCATGGCCCTCGGAACCCTGGCGGTGCTGCAATGGGCCCCGGGCGAGGAACCCTACGCCGGTATGGCCACCGTGGCGGGAACCATGGCGTTCAACACCTTCGTCCTGTTCCAGTTCTTCAACATCCTCAACAGTCGCAGCGACACCCTCTCGGTTTTCCGCCGGGCGACGCTGCACAACAGCCGCCTTTGGGTGGCCCTGGCCGCCGTGATCGCCCTGCAGGTGGCCGTCACCCATGTCAGTCCCATGCAGCGCCTGTTCGACACCGCGTCCATCTCCGGCGTGCAGTGGCTGATCGCCATCGCCATCGCTTCCTCGGTCCTCTGGGTCGAGGAAGTCCACAAGTTCATCATCAGAAGGAGGAAAGCAGCATGAAATGCCCCACGTGCGTCGCAACCGGCACCCTCGTCGCGACGCGACGACGATGACTGGGATGACGACGACAAGCACAAGTACCAGTACGGCAAGAAGAAGAGTAAGACCAAGAGCATCTTCGGCGAGATCTTCGACTACTGAAGTCTCGCAACCCCACACGCGACCCAAATCCACGTTTCATCAAGAGGAGCCATGTTCAAGAACACCCTGAAGACAACAGTTCTGCTCGCCGGACTCGGCGGCCTGATCGTCGCCGTGGCGGCCTTGCTCGGTGGAGGAAGCAGCGGGGCGGTGATGATCGGCTTGGTCGTCGCTCTCGTCATGGTGGGCGGCAGTTACTGGTTCAGCGACAAGCTGGCCCTCCGATCGGCGCAGGCGGTCGTCATCACCGAGGCCGACGCGCCGGAGTTCTACCGCATGGTGGCCTCGTTGGCCGCCCGCGCCGACATGCCCTTGCCGCGCGTCGCCATCTCTCCCAGTGAGCAGCCCAACGCCTTCGCCACCGGGCGCGGGCCGCGCAACGCGGTGGTGTGCGCCACCCAGGGATTGCTGCGTTCGATGCCCCACGACGAACTCGAGGGCGTCATGGCCCACGAACTGATGCACGTGAGGAATCGCGACATCCTCATCGGGTCGGTGGCCGCGGCGGTGGCGACCGCCATCTCCGCCATCGCGCAGATGGCCTACTTCGCGGCGCTCTTCGGTGGTGGACGCGACGACGAGGACCGTCCGAACCCCATCGCGCTGTTGCTCATCTCGATGCTGGCTCCGATCTCGGCCTCGCTCATCCAAATGGCCATCAGTCGTAGTCGCGAGTTCGAGGCCGACCGCTCGGCCGCCGAACTACTCGGCACCGGTGTTCCTTTGGCCCGAGCGCTCGAGCGCATCGAGACCATGGCCCAACGCATCCCAATGAACGTGGCGCCGGCCCAGGCCCAGGCGTACATCCACAATCTGCTGGCCGAGTTCCAGGGACGTCGTCAGGGCGGTGTGAACATGTCGCGACTGTTCTCGACGCACCCCAGCACCGACGAGCGCATCCGCCGACTGCTCAGCCTCTGACGCTCACTTGATGGCGGTGGGGGCCACCGGGCCGCCCACCGCACGGGTGAACGGCAACGGAGTGGCGGTGAGCAAGAAGTCGTACTGGCCGTCCGCCGCGCAATCGGCGGCCAGGGCGTCGAGCGCCCAGTTCTGACCCTGCGTCAACCCGATGTCGCGAATGTTGATCATGTGCACCGGCAGCATCGCGGCGGGATCCTCGGGCGGATAGCACTCGAAGACGATGGTGTCGGTGGCCACGATGGCCACGTCGTGATCGCGCACCCATTCGATGCTCTTCTGCCCGAGACCGGGGGTGGGGTACGAATAATGCACCTTGTCGCCCGTGCGCAGCCAGTGTTGATGACCGGTGCGGACGCACACGATGTCGCCCGGCATCACTGTGATACCGCCCAGCGCCGCCGCCTTGTCGAGATCGTCGGCCCCGATCGGGTGGGCGTCGTCGAAGTAGTCGACACCGTGCACCCGCGCGACGTCGAGCAGAACCCCCCGTGACATCACCGATCCCACTTTCTCGATGCCGAGTTCGGTGCTACCGGTCTCATTCGTCGTCGTGTCGGACAAACCGTTGTAGAGCAGTCCGTCGTAGCCCACGTGAGCCAACGAGTCGAGGTGAGTCGACGCCTGAACCCCCATCGTCACCGCGTCGTCACTCGACGTGAAGTCCCCCGGATCGCCGGTCATCGAGTGGTTGAGCGAGATCATCTTTCGCTCGGGGTTGACGCGACCCGGAATGAATCCGAGTTGCGGACCGTCCTCGTCGAAGGGGTACGTCAGCGAGAACACCTTGCCTTGACGGGCGGCGGCGAGCCCCCGACGAATCGCCGCCTCGTCGATGAGGTTCAGAGTGCCTCGGCGGTCGTCGACCCCCCATCGACCCCAGTTCGACACTCGGGCCGCCAACTCGCGCAGGTAATCGGGCATCGTCATCGCGGTTCCCTCCGATCAGCCGAGCACCAACTCGGCCATGGTGCGCAGCGTGTCGGGCGAACCCCCGATGATGAGGGTCGTGACCTTGCTCTCTTTCCACGCCGCCAGGTCGTCACGGATCTTGGCCGCCGGGCCGACGAGACAGATCTCGTCCACCATCGCCTTGGGCACGGCGGCGATCGCCTCGGCCTGCTTGCCGTTCAGGAACAGATTCTGGATCTCGTCGACGGCCTTTTCGTAACCGAGGCGCCGGAACACGTCGGCGTGGAAGTTCATCTCCTGAGCACCCATGCCACCGACGTACAGCGCGATGGTCGGACGCGCGCGGTTGTAGGCGGCCTCGATGTCGTCGTCGATGAACGTGGTGGCCATGGCCAGGATTTCGAAGTCGTCGGGGGTGCGACGCGCTCCCGGTCGGGCGAATCCCTCGGCGAGATGGCTCGCGTACATCTGCTCGTGACGCGGTGCGTAGAAGATGGGGAACCACCCGTCGGCGATTTCGGCGGCCAACGCGACGTTCTTGGGACCCTCGGCTCCGAGGAAAATCGGGAGATCTGCTCGCACCGGGTGCGTCATCACGTTGAGCGCCTTGCCCAGACCCAGTCCGTTCGGGGCGGGAATCGGGTACTCGGGGCCGGCGTTCGTGAGTCGCTCCTCGCGTCGTAGAACCTTGCGGACGATGTCGACGTACTCACGGGTGCGCGCCAGAGGTTTGTTGAACCGTTGCCCGTACCAGCCCTCCACCACCTGCGGACCACTCACCCCGAGACCGAGACAGAAGCGACCACCCGAGAGGTGGTCCATGGTGATCGCGGCCATCGCGGTCGCGGTCGGTGTGCGGGCTGAGAGCTGCACGATGTTGGTGGCGAGGCGCAACTTCGTGGTGCCGGCACCCCACCAGGCGAGCGGCGAGATCGCATCACTGCCCCACGACTCGGCGGTGAAGACCGAGTCGTAGCCGAGCCCCTCGATCATCCGGAGGGTCTCGGGGACACCCACGGGCATCGAGCGACCCCAGTAACCGATGTGCCAGCCGAGTTTGAGATCTTTCGTCATCGAAACTCGACCCTAGTTGGCAAGGGCATTTCGGGTGGCCTTCTGCTAGAACCGAGGCGAACCTGAACCCCCGGGAGCACGGATGGAAATCGGATACACCACCGAACAGGACGCGATGCGCGCCGAACTACGCGGCTACTACGAGCGCCTGCTCGACGAGGCCACCGTGGCCGAACTCAACAACAGCCACGGCATCGGAAAGGGACCCCGTCGCGTCTGGAAGCAGATGTGCGCCGACGGATGGGCCGGTATCGGCTGGCCCAAGGAGTACGGCGGGCAGGGTCGTAGCGCCATCGAGCAATTCATCTTCTTCGACGAATCCATGCGCGCCGGCGCCCCGGTGCCGATGTTGAGCATCAACACGGTCGGTCCGACCATCATGAACTTCGGAACCGATCAGCAGAAGGAATTCTTCCTCCCCAAGATCCTCGCCGGCGACGTGCACTTCTGCATCGGTTACAGCGAGCCCAACGCCGGCACCGACCTCGCCTCGTTGCAGACCCGGGCGGTTCGCGACGGCGACACCTACGTGGTGAACGGCCAGAAGATGTGGACGTCTCTGTCCAGCGACGCCGACTACTGCTGGCTCGCCGTGCGCACCGACGCCGACGCTCCCAAGCACAAGGGCATCAGCATTCTCATCATGCCCATGAACACACCCGGCATCACCCTGCAGAAGTTGAACCTCATCGGCGAGCACGACATCAACGCGATGTTCCTCGACGACGTGCGCATACCTGTCGAGAACTGCGTCGGTGGAGAGAACAAGGGCTGGACCCTGATCACCAACCAACTCAATCACGAGAGAGTCACGCTCTGCTCGACCGGCGTTGTCGAGCGAGCCCTCGCCGACACCCTCGAGTGGTCCAAGAAGACCAATCTTCCCGACGGGCGTCGTGTCGCCGACCAGGAATGGGTCCAGCTCAACCTCGCGCGCGTGCACGCCAAACTCGACGTGTTGCGTCTCATGAACTGGCAATCGGCCTGGGAGGCCACGCAGGGCAAACTCGACGTCGGCCACTGCTCGTCGATCAAGGTGTACGGCACCGAGTTCTACCTCGAGGCGTTTCGTTTGCTCTTCGAGATCCTCGGTCCCCCGGGATATCTCAAGCAGGGAACGCCCGGCGCCATCGTTCGCGCGCGACTCGAGAGCCTCTACCGCGGCATGTTGATCCTCACGTTCGGCGGGGGAACCAACGAGATGCAACGCGACCTCATCACCATGTTCTCGCTCGGATTCCCGAGGGCGGCCCGCTGATGGACTTCTCACTCTCCTCCGATCAGAACGAACTGCGGGCCCTCGCCCGCCAGATCCTCGGCGACGCCTGCTCCACCGAACACCTCAAGTCGGTCGCCTCATCCGACACCGGAACCGACCAGGCATTGTGGCGAACTCTCGCCGACGCCGGCCTCGTCGGCATCGGGCTCCCGGAGTCCGTCGGTGGCGGCGGACTCGGCATCATCGAAACCTCCGTCGTTCTCGAGGAGATCGGTCGTTTCGCCGCGCCGGTGCCCGCATTGGCGGTCATGGGGCTGGCCGCACCGGCCCTCGCGGGCAACCCCGAGTTGCTCTCCGGCGTCGCGTCGGGTGAGGTCGTCGTCACTGCGGCGATCCACGAGCCCGTCGGCGATCCGTTCGAGCCCGCGACAGTGGTCGAGGACGGGAAGGTGACGGGCACCAAGGTGTGCGTGCCGCACGGTCTCATCGCT
Organism: Acidimicrobiia bacterium; assembly: GCA_046091365.1. Lineage (GTDB taxonomy): Bacteria > Actinomycetota > Acidimicrobiia > Acidimicrobiales > Ilumatobacteraceae > Casp-actino8. The sequence goes on from JBJTBM010000019.1 coordinate 6,500, forward strand.
TCGCGCTTCGTCGTGACCGCCGCCGACGGTCTCTACTGCGTCGAAGCCGACGATCCCCGAGTGCGCGTAACGCGCCAGGACACCACCACCGGCGTCCCTGATGCGTTGATCGAGTTCGACGGGGCGACCGCGAAGTGTCTCGGCAATCCCGACGCCACCCGAGCCATGCTGAACCGCGGTATGTCCGCCGCAACGATCATGACCTCGGGTGCTTGTCAGGCCGCATTGCTCCTGATGGCCGAATACACCAAGGGTCGTCAACAGTTCGACAAGATCATCGCTTCGTTCCAGGCCGTGTCACAACGGGCGGGTGACGCCTACATCGACACCGAGGGCGTGCGCCTGACGGCATGGCAAGCGGCGTGGCGCCTCAGCGAGGGTCTGCCCGCCGACGAGGCGTTGTTGTCGGCGAAGTTCTGGGCCGCCGAGGGCGGCTGGCGTATCATGCACGGGGCGCACCACGTGCACGGCGGCGTCGGAGTCGACCGCGACTACCCGTTGCATCGGTTCTTCCTGCTGCACAAGCAACTCGAACTGCAGTTGGGGTCCACCCAGCCGAGCCTGGCTCGCCTCGGTCGGCTGCTCGTGGGCTGAGGCACGCGTGGCACAACCGACACCCAACCCACATCCGATCCTGCCCGACAACCCGGATCTGCTGCCCATTCACACCCGCAACTACGAGGTGCGTGCCTTCAAGGTGAACGACGGTGAAATCTTGTTGTGGGGCGCCGTTCGCGACGACAAGCCGGCGGGCATGTACGTGAGCAAAGATCCCGAGCCGCTCACGATCCACCACATGGTCGTTCAGTTGAGGGTGTCGTTCCCGATGCTCGAGATCATCGACGCCACCGCGGAGTTGAAGGAGTTCCCGCATCACGAATGCCCGGGAATCGCCATCAAGTACCGACAACTCGTCGGTCTGTCGATCGCCCGAGGCTTCACGCACAAGGTGCGTGAGTTGTTCGGTGGACCGCGCGGCTGCACTCACACCACGGCACTCCTCCAGGCGATGGGGCCGGTCGCCGTTCAGTGCGGCTGGAGCATGCGCGTGCTGCGCATGACCGAAATGGCCGAATCCGGCGCTCCCCAACCGGAGTTCTCACCAGAGGCCCGCGAGATGGCGTTCAAGTCGAACCTCAACACCTGCCACATCTGGGACGAGGACGGCGACCACGTCCGAACCATCCGCGCCGGCGGGGACATCGGTGCCCCGCTCTCGGTCACCAAGCGACTGGTCAAGCTGGGCCGCGATCCCGACGAGTGGAACCGGATCCGCGGCTGATCTCAGGCGTAGGGGAAGTCGACGTTCTCGGCGAGCGCGTATTGCAGGGTGTCGATCAACGTGGCGATGTCGTCGAACTTCGGACTACCGGGGTCGACGAAGGGCGGCGCGAGACTGACCGACTCCTTCACCGCGGCACCGTCCTGAAGGCGCCTCACCAGGAACGAGAACTCGTCGGCGTTGAGTGAGGTGCGCACCGTCCAGCGCATCACCTGGGCCAGGTCGGGGAACTTGCGCAAGGCATCGATGCCCGAGGTTTGATCGGCGAGGGCGGCCAACAACTGCCGTTGACGACCCATGCGTCCGTAATCGCTGTCGGCGCTGCGCGAACGCACGAAACCCAGGGCGACGGTGCCGTCCATCTCGACCTCACCGGGGCCGATGTAAGGCGGATAGTCGTGCTTGGCTCCGGGCACGTTGCCTGGCATGGGGATGCGCTTGTCGAGGTTCACCGTGACCCCACCCAACACGTCGACCAACTCGAGAAACCCTTGCATGTTGACGAGCACGTAATCGTCGATCGTCAGGTCGAGTGAGTAACTCAGACCACTCGCAAGCGCCACCGCTTCGGGTTGCAGTTCACCGCGGGCGTACAGCGCCCCCATGTCCGGGTGCGAATAGACGTAGGGGTAGATGGCGTTCGACAGACCGTCGAATCCCTTCGGGAACTGCTGCCCCATCGGTGACACCGGATCGAAGCGCAGCCGATTCAGGTTGCGCGGGACCGACACCATCGCCACCCGGCCGGAATCGCGATGGATGATCACGAGGATCATCGAGTCGGTTCGCATGGCCCAACGACCCGGCCCCTCGTCACCTCCGATCAACAAGACCGTGGTGAATTCGTCACCCGAGTCGGTACCGGCGGCGGCCAACGGGTCGGAACCGCCCGACGACACGAACACGTCGGCGATGACCCCGGAGAGGTCGTGCACCCTGGTCACCGCATACGCCGTGGGAACGAACAAGGCGACAACCCCAAACACCGCGACGACGGTGGCTGTCCGGCCAGGCGAGCCTTCCGTGCGTGAACGAACCACTTCGGTCACCGCGATGACGCGCGTGAGCAGAAACAGAACCCCCGTGACTTCGAGCGCCCGCAACACCTGTCGGTCGAGCACGAGGGTGGTGATCTCGTCGCGTCGGACCACCACGACCAAGAATACGGCGAGGGGCAACACCACCCCGGCCGCCAAGAGCAGAAGCGACAGCACTCGGCGACGGAAGAACGACGATTGCCCGGGAAGCACAAGGCTCATCACGACCGACCGCGTCGGACCACGCGATGTCGTGCCCGCCGGGTCGTCCGACCCCGGTGCCGGACTCAGCGGCATCTCGGAGAGTCGGCGCAGAGCCTTGGGATCGGACTTCTTGGGCACGGAGAAACCCTACGGCCCGCGGTCGTCGCGGGGTCGTCATCTTCGCGTGACGGCCGTCGTCGTGAGAGAATCTCGACGTGAGCACCGCGAACACCCTGCATTGGTCCGACACCAACGTCGAAGTGCACAAACTGGTCGTCGGTCCGTACGACAACAACGTGTTCGTCGTTCGTTGCCGTGCGACCGGCGAGGCCGTGCTCATCGACGCGGCGAACGAACACGAGCGGCTGCTGGAGATCAGTCGTCGCCTCGGGGTTCGACGCGTGCTCGAGACACACGGGCACCACGACCACATTCAGGCGATTCCGGCGATGCGCGAGGCGGGCTATCAGGTGGCGGTCACCGCTCTCGATGCACCGATGCTCGGTGATCTCGGCTACGACGCGTTCCTCGATCATGACGAGGTCGTCGAGGTGGGCCTCTTGCGCCTGCGGGCGATCCACAACCCCGGCCACACACCCGGCTCGATCTCGTTCGCCGTCGCGGACACTCCACTGCTCTTCACCGGCGACACGCTCTTCCCCGGAGGACCGGGGGCGACCAAGTTCCCCGGTGGGTCCTTCGAGACGATCATCGACTCCATCGACAACCTCCTCTTCGTGTTCCCAGCGGACACCATCGTCCTTCCGGGTCACGGACTCGACACGACGATCGGGTCCGAACGACCGCACCTGCGGGAATGGGTCGACCGTGGCTGGTGAGACGGTTCGTCTCGGCGGGATGATTCGTGCCCGCCATTTGCCCGCGGGTCGTGACACGACGTCGGTCGCCCCCGATGGTCGGTTGCACGCCGGAGCGCGCGGGGAAATGCGCCGCATCCCGACACTGCGCAATCTCCTCTCGGTTACCAGTGTGTACGCGCAGACGACCGCCCTGTTGGTGTGCGCCGTGAAGTTGGGCCCGGTGGTCTGGTTGCCCGTGTTCGTGCTGATGGGTCGGGCTCACGCCCAGTTCGCCTCGCTCATGCACGAAGCCGCGCACCGCTCGTTGTTTCGCCACCGACGAGCCAACGACTTCGTGGGCCGTTGGCTGATCGGATACCCCGCCTTCACCAACACCGATGCCTACAGACGCGTGCACTTGGCCCATCATCGACAGGAGTTCGGGCCGGCCGAACCCGACATCGCGCTCTACGCCAACTATCCCATCAGCCCCGATTCGTGGCGACGCAAGTTGACCCGCGACGCCAACGGACGCACGGGTTCACGCCTACTCGCCGACCAATTGCGAGGTCTGCGAAGCGAGGTGGCTGTGGTGCGGCAATCGCAACAACGCATCGTGTTCGTTCAGGTGGTCATGGCCGGTGCCTGCATCGCACTCGGGGTGTGGTGGGTCTACCCGCTCCTGTGGCTGTTGCCGTACCTCACCGTGTGGCGGGTGATCAACCGACTCCGCTCGGTCGCCGAGCACGGCGGACTCGACGCCTCGGACGACCGCCGTGTCGCCACGCATTCGGTGCGCCAGCACCTTCTGGCCCGCTTCTTCTTGGTGCCGTACAACATCGGCTTCCACTTGGCGCACCACGTCGACGCCGGGGTGCCTTTTCGACACCTGCCCCGCTACCACCGCTCGCTGGTGGAATCGGGCTATGTCGCTGCGGGCTACGAGTACCCCACCTATCGCGATCTCTGGCGGGCCCTGCGCTCGGCCGGCCGCGTTACGTCCGGGACCCCGCAATTCGCCCCGACCTCGGGGTGACATTTGCACTACAGCCATAGGGGAAATTGGGCGTCGGCCCTAGACTCTCCGACGTGAGTGCGACACCTTTTTTCCGGGTCGACGACCTGCACGCCCGTCCGGCCAGCGACGACGAGTCCACCACCCCAGCCGAGATCCTGAAAGGCCTCGACCTCACGGTGAACGCCGGCGAGGTTCACGCGATCATGGGCCCGAACGGCTGCGGCAAGAGCACTCTCGCCAGTTGCCTGCTGGCCTCCCCCGAGTACCAGGTCACGAGCGGGCACATCTTCTTCAAGGGTGACGACATCACCGACTGGCCGACCGACGTGCGCGCCAAGTCGGGTCTCTTCCTCGGGTTCCAGTACCCCCAGGAGATCGCCGGGGTGAGCGTGATCCAGTTCCTGCGTCAGGCCCTCAGCGCTCGCAAGGGCATCGACCTGTCGGTACTCGAGTTGCGTCTCGCCACCATGGACTGGATGAAGCGACTGGGCATGGATTCCTCATTCGTCGATCGGTACCTCAACGAAGGTTTCTCGGGCGGTGAGAAGAAGCGCAACGAGATCATGCAGATGGCCATTCTCGAACCCGACTTGGCGATTCTCGACGAAACCGACTCCGGCCTCGACATCGACGCGTTGCGTATCGTCGCCAAGGGCATCCGCGAGGTGCGGGTCGACCGACCCGCCATGGGCGTCGTGCTGATCACGCACTACCAGCGACTCCTCGACGAACTGGCACCCGATCACGTGCACGTGATGGTCGACGGACGCATCGTCGCCAGCGGCGGGATGGAGATCGCCGAGAAACTGGAATCCTCCGGATACGAGTCGTTCCGGCCGTGAGCGACCGAGTCGACTGGTCCGCCGTCAAGGCCGACTTCCCCGTTCTGCAGCGTCGTATCGACGGCGAACGGCTGGTGTACCTCGACTCGGCCAACACCTCCCAGAAGCCCGACGCGGTCATCGATGCAATGGCCGGGTTCATGCGCAACGCCTATGCACCGATCAATCGCAGTGCCTACCGGTTGGCCGGAGAGGCCACCGACGCGTTCGAGGGTGCACGAACGAAGGTCGCCCGATTCATCAACGCGCCCTCGGCGAGCGAAGTGGTGTTCACCAAGAACGCGACCGAGTCGCTGAACCTGATCGCGGCCACCTGGGGGCGAGCCAACCTCCGTCGGGGTGACGCCGTAGTGCTCACGCACATGGAGCATCACGCCAACATCGTGCCGTGGCACATGCTCGCCGACGAGATCGGCATCGAGCTTCGCTGGATCCCCTTGACGGCCGACGGAGAACTGGATCTTTCGAACCTTTCAGCGATTCTCGACGGTGCCAAACTGCTGTCGTTCACTGCCATGAGCAACGTGCTCGGCACGATCACCCCGGTGGCCGCACTCTGCGCTGCCGCGCACGACGCCGGAGCGTTGGCGATCGTCGACGCCTGCCAGTTCGTCCCTCACAACGTCACCGATGTTCGCTCCTGGGACGCGGACTTCGTCACGTTCAGCAGTCACAAGATGGTCGGGCCATCAGGAATCGGCGTGATGTGGGGTCGCGAAAAGCTGCTCGACGCCATGCCCCCCTTCCTCGGTGGCGGCAACATGATCGCCGACGTACGTGTCGACGGTTTCACCTGTGCCGAGTTACCGGCCAAGTTCGAGGCCGGCACGCCGCCGATCGTCGAGGCTGTCGGCCTCGGAGCCGCCGTGGATTACCTGTCGGGTATCGGCATGGCCAACGTGCGTCGACACGAGATGGATCTCACCCGCTACGCGCTCGAAACCTTGAACGAGCGCTACGGCGACGACATCACGATCCACGGGCCCCGTAATCCCGAGGTCCGCGGGGCGGTGCTGAGCTTCGCCTTCCGAGGCATCCACCCGCACGACATCAGCCAGGTGCTCGACCAACGCAATGTCTGCGTGCGTGCGGGCCACCACTGTGCCAAGCCCCTCATGCGCTTGCTCGGAGCCAATGCCACCGCTCGCGCGAGCTTCTACATCTACAACGACGAGTCCGACGCCGACGCCCTCGCCGACGCCCTCGATGGCGCCAGCGATATCTTCGGAATTTAGCACCACGAGAGGAACATCATGCCCGGATTGGAAGACCTCTACCGCGAGATCATCCTCGACCACTACCGCTCGCCCCGTAACCGCGGCGAGTTGCCGCCGCCCGCTCACAAGGCCGAGGGCCACAACCCGCTGTGCGGCGACGAGATCACCGTCTTCGTGCAGGTCGACAACGATGTCGTCACCGACGTGAAGGTGTCCGGGCAGGGCTGCAGCATCTCGCAGAGTTCGGCCTCGATGATGTCGCAGGCCATCAAGGGCAAGCCGATCGCCGAGGTGCGCGCCCTCGTTCACCGCTTCAAGGTGATGATGTCGATCGAAGAGGAGTCCGACGGCGTTCCGGACGTGAAACTGGGGGATCTCGAGGCCCTCCAGGGCGTCGTGAAGTTCCCCGTGCGGATCAAGTGCGCCACTCTCGCCTGGAACACCCTCGTCGAAGCCCTCGAGTCCTGAGATCTCCCGTTTTCTGACAGCGCTACTGTCAGTTGTGGCAGGATGTTCGCATGAAGATCACCTTGCTGGGCACCGGAAGCCCCATCCCGGATCCGAACCGAGCCGGGCCGTGCACCCTGGTGCAGGCGGGCGGCGAGAACATCATGGTCGACTGCGGTCGGGCGGCGATCATGCGTCTCATGGCCGCCGGAGTCTTCCCCGGAATGGTCGGCACATTGCTGGTGACCCACCTGCATTCCGACCACATCACCGATCTCAACGATCTGGTCACGTCGCGGTGGGTGATGATGCCGGTCAACGTGCCGCTACGGGTGATCGGCCCGCCCGGGACACGTGCCGTGGTCGATGCGATGTTGCAGATGCTCGCTCTCGATCAGCAGTACCGACACGACCACCACGACGACCTCCGTGCCAACGGACCTCTCACGGTGAACGTCGAAGAAGTCGGACCCGGTGACGCGTTCACCGTCGGTACCGTGACGGTGACGGTCCACGAAACCGATCACCGGCCCGTCAAACCGTCGATCGGCTTCCGGATGGAGCACGGGGGCAAGGTGGCGGCGCTGGCCGGCGACACCTTGCCCTGCGCGGGAGTAGACGACATGTGCCGGAATGCCGACGTGTACGTGCAGACCGTCATTCGCAACGATCTGGTGTCGGCGCTGGCGGACGCCTTACCGAACGGCCAACGGATGCGCGACATCCTCGACTACCACTCCACGCCCGAGCAGGCCGCCCAGACCGCGGCTCGAGCCGGGGTGCGCACGCTCGTGCTCACGCATTACGTGCCGCCCATGCAACCGGGGCAAGAGGACGAATGGCGGGCGCTGGCGGCCGCGCACTTCGCCGGCGAAATCATCGTGGGCCCGGATCTCACCTCCACCGCGGTCTGACTCTTTCTTTTCTCGTCGAACTGGTGGAGTTTGCCGGGCGTTCAGGCGGGGGAAGTACGGTCTGGGCGTGGCTTCCATCCGTCTGGTCGGCGTCTCCAAACACTTCGGAGAGGTCAAGGCGGTCGACGACGTGTCTCTCGACATCGCCGATCGCGAGTTCATGATCCTCCTCGGACCTTCCGGTTGCGGCAAGTCGACCTTGTTGCGCACCATCGCAGGTCTGGAGGACCCCACCGCCGGTCAGGTTTTCATCGGTAATCGCGAGGTGAACGACGTGCTGCCCAAGGATCGCGACGTGGCCATGGTCTTCCAGAGTTATGCCCTCTATCCCCACAAGTCGGTGCGGGCCAACATCGAATTCCCCCTGAAAGTACGAGGAGTCGACAAGGTCGAACGGACCGCCGCCGCGGAGCGCGCCGCCGAAGTGTTGGGCCTCACGCCGTACCTCGACCGCAAGCCCGGCGCGTTGTCGGGCGGCCAACGCCAGCGTGTGGCGCTGGCCCGTGCGATCGTGCGACGTCCCGCGGTCTTCTGCATGGACGAGCCGCTGTCGAACCTCGACGCGAAGTTGCGCGCGGAGACGCGCGCCGAGATCGTGGCACTCCACCACCGTCTCGAGGCCACGTTCGTCTACGTC
>JBJTBM010000020.1:0-16447 GCA_046091365.1 Acidimicrobiia bacterium
TGTACGTGTAGAACTCGACGGCGGCGTTGATGACGTCATCGGTGACGTACCTCGGATCGTCGGCCCCGGTGATCATCACGTCGGACAAATGCTGCAACCGGTCGTACTCCGACGGGTCGGCCCCCAACATCTCGCCGATGAGGGTCATGGGCAGAGGCTTGGCGATGTCGGCGACGATGTCGCACGAACCCTTGTCGATCACGGCGTCCACCAGTGCGCGCGCCACCTCGCGCACGTGGGTCTCGTAGGCCGCCATCTGTCGGGGGCCGAAACCGCGCGCCACTCCGCGTCGCTGGTTCGCGTGCGACGGGTCGTCGCTGTCGATCATCGACGGCTGCGCTTGTCCGTTCGGACGCGACCCGATGGCACCGCTCGAGAACAGCGTGGGTTGACGCTCGGCCCAGCGGATGTCGTCGATCTTGGTGAGCGCCCAGATGCCGTTGACGTCGCGATACACGGGTTGGTTCTTCCGGATCCAGGCCAAGGTCGGATACGGATCCCCTTGGTACATGTCGCGATCGAGAATGTCCACCTGCATCGCCGCCCCCGTTCAGGTCCCAGGCCGACCCGACCTTAGTTGGCTCGATTCGAGTCCGCTCAGCGCCCAAAATGGTGGTGGGTCGATCATTCCGACAGAATGGGGCCGTGCGTAAACCCTCTTTCCCCTCGTTGCTCGTCGTCTCGTCGCTCGTGCTCGTCACCGCGTGCGCCAATCGTGGCGACGAAGTGGCTACCACTTCGGCCGCCCCCACCGACACGGATGCGCCCGTCTCCACGACCGAGGCACCCGTTGCCGTCACGTTCGGTGACGTCGAGTCTCCGTGCGGTCCGGCACCCGAAGGAGTCACGCCGTCGGTCGCCGACGGTGAGGGTGGCGGCGCGACCGATGTCATCCGCATCGCCGCCGCGTCCGACAAGGGCAATGTGGCCGTGCCGGGACTCAACGCCGAGCTGTACGACGCGACGGCGGCCTTCGCCGGCTGGTGCAACGAGCAGGGTGGCATCGCCGGACTGCCCATCGAGGTGATCGATGCCGACGCCAAGTTGTTCGAGGTCCCCGCCCAGATGGAGAACGTGTGTAGCAACGCGTTCGCGATGGTGGGCGGCGGTTGGGCCTTCGACGACCAGGAGTTCCCGCGTTTCCACGAGTGCGACATGATCGACTTCGCCGGTTTCACCGTGAGTGCGACCAAGTCCTCGTCCGACAACCTGGTGTCGGCGATGCCCAACCCGTCCGACCGGAAGGATGCCGGTTGGTTCAAGTGGTCCACGTCGGTGTACCCGGACGCGATGGCCCACTTCGCAACGGTCTTCTCCGACATCACCACCGCCCAGGTCGTGGAGCAGCAGTACATCGAGGCCGCCGACATCGTCGGCGGTGTCACCACGGTCGAACGCATCATGTACAACTCGCTCGGAGAAACCTCGTGGGTGCCCATCGCCCAGAAGTTGAAGAGCTCAGGAGTGCGCGCGTTGGCGTTCGTCGGTGTGCCCGAGGTACTGGCGTTGCTCACGAAGGCGATGGACGAGATCGGCTACCGACCCGACCTGATCATGGCCGACGCCGGCTTCTATGCCGACGTCCTGATCGAGCGTGGTGGATCGAGCGTCGACGGTGTCGTCGTGCGCACGGCCTACGCGCTGCTCGAGGAGTCCGATCGAGTGAAAGCCGTGCGTGACTACGTCGACATCGTGAACACCTACGTGGATGACGGCAAGATCTCCGGGCTCGGGATGCAGGCTGCATCGGCGAACTTGCTCTTCGCGGTGTCGGCCCGCGACTGCATCGTCGCCGACGGCGTTCTCACCCGTGCGTGCGCCATCGAGGCCGCCAAGAAATACACCACCTGGACCGGCGGAGGTCTGCATGCTCCGTCGCAGGCTGGTCTCGGTATCCCGTCGCCCTGCTACCAGATGATCACGGTGAAGGACGGTGCATTTACCCGCCTGTATCCGCCGCTCGACCCCACCGATGCTGATCGCGCGATCGTCGACACGGTCGACATCACCGTCGACGGTTGGGCCTGCGACGAGTCGACGCTGGTTGAGTTGGTGGGCGATTACGGCGACACGACAGCCGGCAAGCGCCCCAGCTGACCTCAGGCCAGAGCCACCTCGACCAAGGTGTCGTAGAACGCCACGCCGCCGCCGAAATCGGTCGGGGTGTCACTCGTGAGCATGTTGACGGTGTTGCCGTCGGATGTGCGCTCACCCACCCAGCCGAAGGGAACGATCACGAGACCCGGTCGCACACGTGAGGTGCTCGCGCTCACGCGCGCCGTGGCCCGCAACGAGGCGCGGTCGTTGAACACCCGAACCGCGTCACCGTCGGCGATCCCGCGACATTCGGCGTCGGTGGGATCGAGTTCGCAATAGATCGAGCCCTCCGCGTCGGCGTGATGGTCGAGGTGCGAGTACGACGCGTTGAGGAATCGCTGGTGAGTCTTGGACGACATCATCGCCAACGGATACCTGGAACGAAGTTCGGGGTCACCGGCCAGGGTTTCACGACCCGGCGTGAACGTGGGAAGCGACGCCAGGCCGACGGAACCCAATGCGGGGCTGGCCAGCAACGCGCGACCCGAGGGTGTGGCGAACCCCCCGTTTGCGTAGGGCAACACCTGCTCGGGCAACGACAAGCGCACGAACCCGTCGCGCTTCAATGCGTCGAGGTCGAGATCGTGGAGGGCCCCCGCCAGGAGCGACTCGTCGGATTCGTACATCTCGGGTTCTTCGAAACCCATGGCTCGCGACAGTCGACGCCAGAGTTCGGTGTTGGGAACGCTCTCGCCCAGTGGCTCGATGGCTTTGTGATTCCAGCCGAGATATAGATGACCCCACGCGGGCACCACGTCGTCCTGTTCTATTTGGGTGCAGGCCGGAAAGATCACGTCGGCGTAACGAGCGGTGTCGGTGACGAACTGCTCGGACACCACCGTGAAAAGATCCTCGCGTTCGAGCCCTCGGCGCGTCAACGCCGCGTTCGGAGCCGTCACCAAGGGGTTGCCGTTGTACACGAACAACGCCTGCACCGGGGGCGCCAGGGTGGGATCGGTGAGATTGCGACCGATCGTGTTCATGCTCAACGAGCGACGACCGGGATTCACGTCCAACGACGCGACGTCGAAACCACTGTCGTCGACGTTCACTTCGGCGTAGGAACCCACACTCCGGCTGAAGCCACCGCCCCGCTCTCGCCACGAACCGATCAGTGCGGGCAGACACGTGATGGTGCGGAAGAACATGGCGCCCTGCTCGCGGTGTTCGGCCCCGATGAGGGTGCGGATCATCGCCGGTCGGGTGGTGGCGTACTCGTGCGCCAGTCGTTCGATCGTCGAGGCTTCGACACCACAGATGTCGGCGGCCCATTCGGGCGAGCACGACGCCGCGTGGTCGGCCAGATCGTCGAAGCCCTCGGTGTGCCGTGTCACGTACTCACGGTCGATCAGACCGTCGCGAAGGATCACGTGCATCATCGCCAACATCAGGGCCACGTCGGTGCCCGGGAGCGGCTGGATGAACCAGTCGGCAACCTCGGCGGTGACGGTTCGCACCGGGTCGATGACCACCACCTTGGCCCCTGCCGCACGAGCCTCCTCGATGAAGGGCCAGAGGTGTCGGTTGGTCAGGCGGGTGTTGGTCCCCCACAGCACGATGTAACGGCTGAAACGAATGTCCATGGGGTCCGAACCCAACGGTGACCCGAGCGTCAACGCCGAGGCCACCTTGGCGGTGGCGCCGCACAACGAGTCCACCTGCCGCGAGGCACCCAGGCGGGCGAAGAACCGACGATCGAGTGAGTTCATCTGCAACAGACCCTGGGTGCCGGCGTCACCCCACGGCATGATCGCCTCACCACCGGCGCGGGCGATGATGTCGTGCAGACGGGTGGCCACCAGCGTCGTGGCCTCCTCCCACGAGGCGCGGCGGTACTCGCCCGAACCCTTCGCACCGGTGCGGATGAGGGGCGTCAGCACTCGCTGCGGGCTGTACACGCGATCGATGAAACGGTTCACCTTGGGACACAACTCACCTTGCGAATACGGGTGCTCGGGGTTGCCACGCATCTTCACAGCAACGCCGTTCTCCACGGTGACCTCCCAACCGCACGAGTCCGGGCAGTCGTGATGACACGTGCCCTTGACGACGATGGAGCCCGTTGTCTGGTTGGTTGGCATGCTTCCATTCTGCCAGCAGGACCCTCGGGGGTGGGCGACGTTTATGATCGGGTCGTCACCTTCAAGGGGGAAAGATGAGCAACGAAGCACTCGACCGGGCATTGATCACCGATTTGTTGGCCCGTTATTCGTGGGCGTTGGCCGATCGCGACTGGAGTGCGTGGGTGGGCTGTTTCACCGCCGATGCGCGAGTGGACTACTCGACCGCCGGCGGTCCGGTGGGAACGCCCACCGAGGCCGCGAACACCTTCTCGGGCATGATGTCGATGTTCGACGTGTCGTTGTCGTCCGGAGGCAACGTGGCGATCACCTTCACCGGTGACGACAAGGCCACGGTGCGCTCGATCTACACGATGACCATGCGTATCCCCGGCGACCAGCCCACCTACATGCAGGCCAGCGGTTGGTACAACGACACCATCGTGCGCACGTCGGAGGGTTGGCGCATCCAGGATCGCTTCGAGCAACTGGCCTATGTGAAGCCGGCCTGATCATGCCGCTTCCCTCCAAACGCGACCCCGAACAGTTGGCGCGCACCCTCGAACACTGGTTCGGCCGCCAATTCGGCCATCCCTGCACCGTGTCCGATGTCGGCATCCCCGAGGGCACCGGCATGAGCAGCGAGACGTTGCTCTTCACGATTCACCACGACGGCACGAGCGAACCGGTGGTCACCCGCCTGAGTCCCGACATGAGCGACTGGCCGGTCTTCCCCGTGTACGACCTCGCCGCCCAAGCCGGAGCCATGCGTCTGGTCGGCGCGCACAGCGACGTGCCCGTGCCCACCGTGAGATTTCTCGAGACCGACGAGAGCATTCTCGGCTCGCCGTTCATCGTGATGGACCGCGTGGGTGGTCGTGCACTTCCCGACATGCCGCCCTACGTGTTCGGTGGTAGTTACATGGACGAGTTCACCGTGGAGCAGCAACGCGAACTGGGTCGGCGCGTGGCCCGACTGCAGGCCCGCATCCATGCCATCGACCTCGACGCGGCCGCCAATGCCGGATTCGACCTGTCGTTTCTGCCCGATCGCGGCGGCGACGCCATCGATCGCCTGCTCGTCGAACAGCGCGCGTATTACGACTGGGCGCGGGGCGACTTGCGTCTTCCGGTGATCGAAAAGGCGTTGCAGTGGTTGGCCGATCGCAAGCCGGTGAACCCCGGTCCGACGGTCATCAACTGGGGCGACGCTCGACCGGGCAACGTGATGTTCGACGGCCTCGAGCCCACCGCAGTGCTCGACTGGGAGATGATCAACCTCGGGCCGGCCGGTGTCGACGTCGGCTGGTTGATCTTCATGCACACGTTCTTCCAGTCCTTGGCCGACGTGTTCCAGATGCCGGGCTTCCCCGAATTCTGTCGCCGCGAAGACATCGTGGCCGCCTACGTGGAGGCCGGAGGGTCCGCGCCCGAGGATCTCGACTGGTACATCGTCTACGCGAGCCTGCGCTTCGCCGCCATCGCCATCCGCACCTCGTTGCGCGAGGTCAGCTACGGCAACCGCGAGATGCCCGAGGACCCCGAGGACCTCATCATGCACAAGGCCCTGTTGTACGACCAGATCGCCTAGTTCTTCAGCAACTCCGGGCGCATGGTGGTGATCTGGCGACGGATACCGTCGCGCCAATCAATCGAAGAATGGAAACCGATGTCGTGCAGCTTCTTCAGATCGGGCACGATCGACGCGATGGTGGCCGTCGTGGGTGCGAACGTCGGTGTGATGCCGGTGAGTCGACCCATCTCCTCACACCAGTCCTCGATCGACACCAACTGATCACCACCCCAGTTCACGATGGTGGACCGGGTGTCGGCGTACGACAACAGGTACGGGATGCTGCGGTTGATGTCCTCGGCGTGGATCGGCGTGTACGTGGTCGGCTGATCGACGTGCACCGGAACCGGGATGTTGCGCTCCATCATCATGAGGTGGAACGACATCCACCCGTAGGTGTCACCGTACGGAACGTTGAGGCGCGCGATGACGGTCGGCACGCCGAGACGCCTGGCGGTGTGGGTCACCAGCACCTCGCCGGCGATCTTGGAGATGCTGTACGTCGGCATTCCGGGCATGGGTCGATGGCTGTCACCGAGCAGGTCGGTCTCGGTGCGGGGCGATCCGTGCTTGGGCTCGTACACCGCGGTCGACGAGCAATGGAAGAACGTGAGCGAGTCACTGCGTGACGCCGCCGCTTCCATGAGGTCGGCGCTTCCGTGCGCGTTGGACGCGAAGGCCTCCTCGAAGTTGTTGCTCTTGGCCACGGCGAAGTGCAACACCATGTCGAGATCGGCGGGCACCTCGTCCAGATCGCCCTTGGCCAGATCGATGCTGACCGTCTTCACGCCCTTGTCGTGCCACGGCGCGCGCGTGTCGGGATCCTTGAATCGAGCCGCGCCATAGACCGTGTTGCCGGCGGCGGCCAACGACTCCGCCAACGGACCCGCCACCCAGCCGGTGACTCCGGTGACGAGGATCTTCTTGCCCTTGATCGGTTCCATGCTTTCCTCACTCACCACAGCTGGTCGGTGTACGTGTCGGTGCCGAAGACGGTGTTCTTGAACGGCGCGGTCCACAAGTGCTCGGCCAGACCGCTCGCCTCGAGATCGGCGCCGAAGCGGCCGTACCCCTGGGCCCACTCGCTCTCGGGGGCGTGATCCACGAAGTGGATCTGCAGGAAGCGCTGATCGGCCTTGGGTACACGCGGCACATCGGGCGGGGCGTCGGGCAACAAGGGAAGAAGAGTGGTGTAGTTGAAAACGTCGGGACCCCACGAGGCGGCGAAGGCCTCGGGTGCCCACTGCTTCTGCATCCACTCGCTCATCTGCGCGTGGGAGACACCCTCTTTCAGTTCGCCCACGTTCACCACGATTCCCGGGTAGCCGCGATCGAGGGCCAACTCGATGTTGGTGGTGGTCTCGGTGCGGGTCATCGACCACTGGTTGTCGTAGAGCTGCGTGTGAATGTGCGTGCGCTCGGCGAACATGCGACCGGTGGCGTGAAGGTTCTTCACCGTGTCGACGCTCCAACGGTTCCAGTCGTCGTGGTGACCTTTCAACACCCAGTAGATGGCCAGGTACGAACCGGTGTCGACATCCGGGGTCATGGGAGAGTCCGCCGGGTACCGTAGGGCCTTCAGATCCTTTGTCGCGACGAATCGATCACCGGCGAACGAATACGCGCCCACCAGAACGCCACCGTAGAAGTGATCACGCTCGTACCAACGGTTGTACTCCACCTCGTGACCCTTGTGCGGCTCCACCATGGTGAACAACAAGGTGCCCAACTCGATCGGGTATTTCTTCATGCTCCGAACCTTAGAGGGTCGAACGACGCGACCCGAAACCCCGCTCAGGCGAGACGTCGCTCCAATCCCGCCTTCACCTCGGGCCATTCGGACCGCACGATCGAGTGAACGGCGGTATCGCGCAACACGCCCTCCTCCCCCGCCACGTAGCTGGGTCGGTGAGAGCGCAACACTCCTTCTAACTTCGCTCCGATTCGCTCGATCGCCGTGCGACTGCGCACGTTGCGCGCGTCGGTGCAGATGGCCACCCGCTGCACGGCCCACACGTCGAACGCATGCCCGAGCAACAGCAGCTTGGCCTCGGTGTTGACGGCGGTGCGTTGGGCTGACGCCGCCAACCACGTGCCACCGATCTCCACCTCGTCGGGGAACCCTCGTCCGTACGGCATCTTGATGTCCATGTATCGCGTGCAACCGACGACGCGACCGATCCCGCCGTCGACGACACACTGCGCGAACGGCACGACCTTGTCCTGGGAGTGCTCGCGCAACAGACTGCTGACGTACGACCCCACCGCCTCGAGCGTGGCCGGCACCGCGGTGTAGGTGTACTCCGTCCGGTCCTCGTTGGCGGCCCTCACCAGTTCCTGGACGTGATCGATGGTCAGGGGGACGAGCGCGACGTGTCGGCCGACGAGTGTTGGCGTCGCGATCATTCTCCGATGACGATGCGCGGTTCCTCGGTGAGCACGAAGTTCAACGACGACGAGTCGAGGAACTTCGCGGTGTCGGCCATCACCTCGGGGAAATCGGGTTCGGTCATGTGGGCGAAGAAGGCCTCGGTGGAGTCGAAATGCTGGATGGTGACACCGTCGAACTCGGGCTCGGGCTGACGACTGCCCTCGGCCGGCCACGCGGCAGGATGCTGCTCGTACCGGCGCACGTACTTGGCCGCCGAGTTGGCCTTGATGAGCGGACCGTGGACATCGAACCAGTAATCGAGGAATTCCTGGTGGGTGGTTCCGGGCTTGCGCTTCAACATCGAAATGAGCTTGATCATGCGAACAGTCTCGCACTCGCGAGGGCGCCGGTCTACAGCCCGAGGAACGAACCGCCGTCGCAGATGAGGGTCTGACCGGTGACGAAGGCCGAGTCGTCGCTCGCCAGGAACAACGCCACCGAACCGATGTCATCGGTGATGTCGCCCACCCGGCCGAGGGGGGTTCGGGCTTCGATCGCGCGCTGCAAGGCCGGATTGCGCTCGAACGCCGTGAGAAGCGCCGGACTGCCCGCCACCGGGCCGACGCAGTTGACGGTGACACCGTGCGGACCCCACTCGCGCGCCAGGCTCTTGGCGATCGCACGTTGCGCGGCCTTGGCCGGTGAATACAACGGGATGTTGGCGCTTCCCTCCACCCCCGACGGCGAGGTGATCAGGATCAGACGGCCACCACCCGTGCCGCGCGGACGGGCGGAACTCTCCACGAGATGTGGCATGGCCGAGCGGGCACAGAACAGGCTGGCCCACACGCCGGTGCGCGACATGTTCGTCCAGTGCTTGTCGATGCGCGCCTCCTCGAGTCGGTGCGGGACACCGCCCATGAAGGCGTTGTGCACGACGATGTCGAGACGTCCGTGGCGTGTCACCGTCTCGTCGACGCAGGCTTGCACCGATTCGCCGTCGGCCACGTCGGTGACGACGCACTCCGCTCGCCCACCGTCCTCGCGAATGGACGCGGCCACGGGCTCTCCGGTCTCGGCCCGTCGGGCCGCCACGACCACCATGCAGCCCTCCGAGGCGAGACGACGGGCGATGCCCTCCCCCACGCCTTGTCCGGCACCGGTCACGATGGCCACGCGTCCGTCGAGGCGACTCACATCCACAGCCCTCCGTCGCACACGATGGTCTGACCGGTGACGTGCGCCGCGGACCCACTGCACAGCCAGGCCACGGTGTCCGACGGATCGACCTCACCACTCATCGCGCGAGGAGCGATCGCGACGGGTCCCGACACCGCGGGGTCGACCGCAAACTCCTCGGGTGCCAACGCCACTGCGTTGACCGTGATTCCCTCCGCGCCCCACTGGCGAGCCGCCGACTTCACGGTGATGCGTGCCGCCTCGGCCAAAGCGGCGTGAACCGCATGACGATCCCCGCCCGACATGCCGATCGTGGGCACGATCACCACGATGCGCTTGGCCCCCGCGGCATGAGCCTGCTGCAGACCGGCGATCACCTTTCGCATCGGCTGCTCGAACACCGCGTCGATGGTGGCGTCGTCGAGATCCTCGACGGGACCGACTCCGCGACCGCCGTCCACCTCGGTGACGACGACCGCTGCCTCCACGTCAGACGACACCGTGCCCCGGAGACGATCCGCGATCGGGCCGTCGCCCAGAACCAGAACGCTCACAACCCTGTCCCCTGGTTCAAGTGGGCCGACACGTTCCCGTGGGCGTCCACCAGCATCACGCGTTCGACGAATCGCCACGTCGTTCCGTCATCGGTGGCGAAACGATCGTGATAGCGGCCCGAGGCCACCGTCTGCAGGGGCAACACTCCGGGAACGTCCTGCAGGACGGTGAATTGCGAGCGAGCCACCAAGGACGACGGACCGTCGGCTTCGATGATCGAGTTCGTGACCAAGTGCTTGGTGCGCGGAACACCCTCGTACAGCTTCACGAAACGAGCCATCACCGCGCCGACCATCGAGCCCGGCACCGCGGGCTGATCGGGGCCGGCCATGAACACCCGGGCACCGTCGAACAAGCGTGATACCCCGTCGAAATCACCGGCGTCGACACGCTCGGCGTAGGTGTAGAGCAGATTCAAGATCGATCGCTCCGCCCCCGAAGACAACATGCGAACACCGTAGACGAACTACCGTGGCGGACGTGTCCGAATCGAACGACCCCACTCCCATCTGGCCCCTCCCCGGCGAACAGACCGACGAGATCGTCCGCGCCGCGTTTCCACTTCGCCTCGGTCTGGCCGAAGGCAAGGTCGCGCTCGTCACCGGTGCCGGTCGTGGTATCGGGGAATCCACCGCACGACTCTTCGCCACCGAAGGTGCGGCCGTCGTGGTGTGTGACATCGACGTGGCGTCGGCGCAGACCGTCGTGCAGTCCATCCAAGAGCACGGTGGCGAGGCCGTCGCGGTGGCCGCTGACCTCACGAAAGAGGACGACGTTGCGGCAGTCATCAACACCGCCATCGATCGCTACGGTCGCCTCGACTGCGCCGTGAACAACGCCGGCATCAGCGGACGCTTCGGCTCGTTCATCGACCTGCCCCTGCACGAGTGGCACCAGATGATCAACGCCAACCTCACGAGCGTCTTTCTGTGCCTGAAGTACGAACTCGGAGTGATGGCTGCGCAGGGTTCGGGAGCCATCGTCAACGTGTCGTCTGGTGCCGGTGTGGTGGCCGCACCCGGACTGCCCCACTACACCGCCGCCAAGCACGGAGTGCTCGGACTCACCAAATGCGCCGCTCAGGAGTACGCCGCCAAGGGCGTGCGCGTGAACGCGATCCTGCCCGGCACCACCCGCACCCCGATGATCGAGAACTTCATCAACGGTGATCCTCAGATCGAGAAGATGGTCAGTCGGGGCATCGGCCGTGGATTTCTCGGCGAACCGACCGAGATCGCCGAGGCCGCGGTGTGGCTGTGCAGCGACCGGGCCAGTTTCGTGTGCGGCGAGTCGTTGCTCGTCGACGGCGCCACCGTCTGTCGCTGAAAAGCGCGTCCGGCGTCAACTCCACTCGGCGATGATCGTGCCGACGTCGTGGGCACCGGGATGACCGGGTTCGCGGGCCGAAGCGACGGTTCGCGAGAAGCGCGGGGCGATCTGAGCCTGGGTCGAACCGTTGACGTCGACCGTCACACCCCGGGCCGCGGTGTGCGGGTGCGTGACCACTTCGTGCGGTGCCAGCACCGGTGCGAAACAGGCGTCGGATCCCTCGAAGACGGTCTCCCACTCGGCTCGCGTGCGCGAACCGAACACCGCGGCGAGTCTCTTCTTGCCTTCAGCCCACACCGCACGCTCGTTCTGTCGACTCGGGGCCAACACCGCGTCGTCGGCCACGCCGAGGCGCTCGACAAGTTCGGCGTAGAACTGGGGCTCGATCGCCCCGACCGACACCCACTTGCCGTCGCTCGTGCCGTACACGTTGTAGAAGTGCGCACCACCGTCGAGATGGTTGGTTCCGCGTTCGGACCAGAACCCGTTGGTGGCCGCCACGAAGAACGGGCCGAGGATCATCGCCGCGCCGTCGACCATGGCGACGTCGATCACCTGTCCGATCCCACTGCGGCCTCGTTCGACCAACGCGGCCGCCACCCCCATGGCCAAGAGCAATCCCCCGCCGGCGAAGTCGCCGAGCATGTTGATGGGCACCGTCGGTGGCTGACCCTCGTAACCGATGGTGTGCAGTGCTCCAGAGAGGGCGATGTAGTTGATGTCGTGGCCGGCCCGGTCGACCCACGGGCCCGTCTGGCCCCAACCGGTCATGCGGGCGAACACCAGTCGCGGATTGCGTTCGCACAACACGGTGGGTCCGAGACCCAAGCGTTCGCAGACGCCCGGGCGGAAGGGGTCGACGATTACATCGGCGCGGTCGACGAGTTCGAGCAGACGGGTCCGGTCGACGTCGTCCTTCAGATCGAGCGACACACCACGTTTGCCGCGCATCATCGGATTGGTCGCCGGCCGGTCGCGTCGCGCGCGACCCGCGACCTCCGGTCGATCGACAGCGATCACATCTGCTCCGAGATCGCCCAGCAAGGCCGCCCCGTACGGGCCGGGACCTTGGCCGACGAGTTCGACCACACGCACTCCCGCGAGCGGACCCGACACGGTCAGTGTCCCGCGTCCTCGATGGCGCGCTCCTTCGCCCAGCGATAGTCGCTCTTGCCCGCTGGCGAGCGCACCATGAGCTCGACCAGCGTCAATTGGCGCGGCACCTTGTAACCGGCCACGTGTTTGCGACAGTGCTCCTGCACGCTCTCGAGGGTCGGCGTGGTGCCGGCACGCGCCTGCACCACCGCGGCCACCCGCTCGCCCCAACGCTCGTCGGGCACGCCCACGACGACCGCGTCGAACACCTCGGGATGCGACTTCAACGCGTTCTCTACTTCTTCGGGGAAGATCTTCTCGCCGCCACTGTTGATGCACACCGACCCGCGGCCGATCAAAGTGATCGAGCCGTCCTCCTGCATCACCGCGAAGTCGCCCGGAATCGAATAGCGAGTGCCATCGGGGCCGGTGACGAACGTGGCGGCCGACTTCTCGGGGTCCTTGTGATAGCGCAACGGGATGTTGCCCATGCGGGCCAACTTGCCCATCACACCGACCGGAACGGGACGCAGGTCGTCGCCGAGCACCACCGAGTCGGGCGCCGCCTTGACGGTGAGACCCGGCGTCTTGGGGGCATCCTTGCCCACCATCGTGATGCCGTTCGCTCCACCTTCGCTGGATCCGACCGCGTCAGTGAGCACGATGTTGGGGAACATCGTGATGAACTGCTCCTTGCAGGCGTGCGAGAACAGAACCGCGCTCGAACTCACGGCGAAGAGCGACGACAGGTCGTACTCGGACCGATGTTCGACGAGGTGATCGAGCATCGGTCGGGCCATGGCGTCGCCCGTGATCATCACCAGGTTCACCTTCTCGGCGTCGATGGTGGCGAACACGTCGGCCGGGTCGAACCTGGCCCGCAGGACGACCTTGTTGCCCACGAAGCTCTGCCCCATCACGCTCCATTGGGTGGCGCCGTGCATCAGCGGCGCGATGGGGAGCCCACACAGGTGGAATCCGTTGCGCCCCTTTTCGACGAACTGTTCGGGTTCGGTCATGCGCACACCGGTGGTGATGTCGACCCCACCACCGAGCGCCATCACCACGTCCTCCTGCCGCCACACCACGCCCTTGGGCATACCGGTGGTGCCGCCGGTGAACAGCATGTAGATGTCGTCGTTACTGCGCGGCCCGAAGTCGCGCTCGTCCGATTGGGCGGCCAGGGCCGCCTCGAACTCCGGTCCGATCACGAGTTGCGGAAGATCGGGTTGGACGACCCGCGCACGATCGGCGTATTCCGGCTCGACGATGAGATAGGTCAGGTCGGCGTTGCCGAACAGATACGCGAGTTCGTCCTCGACGTACCGGTAGTTGATGTTGATCCAGACCGCGCGGATCTTGAAGATCGCCCACAGGGCCTCGACCCACTCCACGCGGTTCAACGCGTAGATACCCACGCGATCGCCTGGCTTCACGCCCCGGGCGACGAGGTGGTGCGCCAACCGATTCGCGCGACGGTCCATCTCGAGGTAGGTGCGCCGCACCCTCTCGTCGACGACGTACTCACGATCGGGCCATTCGTCGACCGACGCCTCGAAGAGATCAGCGATGTTGAAGGTGCGGGCGGGCATAGGTGTGTGCTACCACATAGAAGGCATATTCAGGGGAAACGGAGTCGAAATGAGCGGTACGTCGGGCACGGAACATCTACTCGTCGAGCAAGTGGGACACACCTTGGTCGTCACCATGAATCGGCCCGAGGCCAAGAACGCCCTCAGTCCCGCGATGATCGTGGGTCTCGCCGACGCCTGGGTACGCCTGAACGAGGACGACGACCTCCGCTGTGCGATCCTCACCGGTTCGGGTGGCTCGTTCTGCACCGGCATGGATCTCAAGGCCCGGGCGAACGACGACGCCGGTCCCAACCCGTACCAGGAGCGTTGGGCCGCCGATCCCGACCTGCACTGGAAGGCGTTGTTGCGCCACTACCGACTGCGCAAACCGCTGATCGCCGCCGTCGAGGGATACGCCGTGGCCGGAGGCACCGAGATTCTTCAAGCCACGCACCTGCGCGTGGCCGGCGAGAGTGCCACCTTCGGAGTGTTCGAGGCGCGACGGGGTCTCTTCCCCGTCGGTGGCAGCACGGTTCGCCTGCAACGACAGATCGGGTACACCAACGCACTCGAGATGCTCCTGACAGCGCGCGGATACTCCGCCGCCGAGGCCAAGGAGATCGGACTCATCGGACACGTGGTGCCCGACGGGAAGGCGCTCGACAAGGCGATGGAACTGGCCGACATGATCTGCGCCAACGGACCGCTCGCGGTGGAGGCGATCTTGCGGTCGGTGCAGGAGACCGCATCGATGTCCGAGACCGAGGCGTTGAAGCTGGAGTTCGAGATCGGCTGGCCCATCTTCAGCACGAACGACTCCAAAGAGGGTCCGCGGGCGTTCGCCGAGAAGCGCGCGCCCAACTGGACCCGCACCTGACGAACGAGTTCGTCAGGGCTTGCTGCTCGACACCAGCCACATGGCGAAGAACTGGCTGCCGCCGCCGTACGCGTGGCCGACCGCCTTGCGCGCCCCGTCGATCTGGTGCTCGCCAGCCTTGCCCATCACCTGCATCGCCGCTTCACCGAAGCGCAACATGCCCGAGGCGCCAATGGGGTTGGTCGACATCACGCCACCCGACGGGTTGATGGGCAACGAGCCACCGATGTCGGTGACCCCGTCCTCCACCCAACGCCATCCTTCGTTGCGCGGAGCGAAACCGAGGTTCTCCAGCCACATCGGTTCGAACCACGCGAACGGCACATAGATCTCGGCGACGTCGATCTCCTTGGCCGGGTTGGTGATGCCACCCTTGCGCCACAGATCCTCGGCGCACATCTCGCCGGCGCGCGGACTCACTTGCTCGCGACCCGCGAACGCGGTGGGCTCACTGCGCATGGCGGTGGCGTGCACCCACGCCTTGGGTCCCGCGTGCTTGTCGGCACGCTCCTCGCTCATGATCACGAGAGCCATGGCCCCGTCGCTCGACGGGCAGGTCTCGACGAAGCGGATGGGATCCCACATCATGGGGCTCTCGAGAGCCTTCTCGAGGGTCCAGTCCGGCTCGTGCAGGTGCGCGTAGGGGTTCTTACACGCGTTCGTGCGATCCTTCACGGCCACCATGGCGCCGATGTGCGACGGGGCACCAGAACGCTTGATGTATCCGCGCACGATCGGCGAGAAGTACCCGCCCGCACCGGCGTGCACCGGCATTCCGAACGGAATCGGAACGCTCAACGCCCACATGGCATTGCCGTCGCTCTGTTTCTCGAAACCGACGGTGAGGACCGTGCCGTGGATACCGGCCATCACGTGTTGCGCGGCCACGATGGCGGTGGAGCCACCGACCGAGCCGGCGGTGTGCACGCGGAAGACGGGCTTGCCGTGCGCCGCGAGGGCGTCGGCGAGCCACAATTCGGGCATGGCCACACCCTCGAGCGGGTCGGGCGCCTTCCCGATGACGATCGCGTCGACGTCGTCGATGCCGATGTTGGCATCGGCCAACGCACGATCGACCGCCTCGCGCACGAGCCCCGCGATGGAAACGTCGGCGCGACACGAGGCGTGCTTGGTCTGACCGACGCCGACTACCGCACAGAGTTCGGCCATCTCACTCACCCTCCATCACGCACACCAGGTTCTGTTGCAACATCGGACCGCTCGTGCAGTGAGCCAGCACCCGGTCGGCCGATCCGGAGAAGACACTCTCGGCGGCCTCGGCGAAACGGGCCAACCCCGCGGCCATGGCCGGGTTCGACACCAGCGCACCACCGCTCGGGTTGACGTGGGTGGCATCGGTCAGTCGCATCGCCCGGCGGAGCAACAACTCCTGGTGTGAGTACGGCGCGGGGATCTCGGCGATGTCGATGCGGTCGTTGCCGACCCCGGCCTTCTCGGCGGCCACCGCGGCCGAATGACTCTCGGTCATCGAGCGCGCCCCGAGGCGTTGCGTGTCGATACGGAGAACGATACCGCGGATCCACGCCGGACGATCCGCGAGACGGCGCGCCGCGTCGCCCGCGGACAGAATCACCGCGTTGGCGCCGTCGACCGGCACCGCACAGTCGTGTGCGCGCAACGGTGCGGTCGTGGAGGGCCGATTCCACACGGCCGCGGCCGTGACGTCCTCCGTCGCGGAGGCGATCGGATTGGTCAGAGCCTCGCCATACCCACGCG
>JBJTBM010000021.1:0-61276 GCA_046091365.1 Acidimicrobiia bacterium
ACCCCCCACCGTCAACCCCCTTTCCCCACTTCGCACCATTTTTTTCGCATTCAGATCAGGTGCGCGGTCCGAATCGCTCAAGGTCGGGGGTCCCCGGGGCCGATACCCCCGCGTGCGTTCTGAGACCCCACCGTGCCGTGCCCGCGTCGGGCACCGACTTGCCCGCCTCGCCGTGGTCGCGGGCGTGAGCGTTGCGGTACCGCTGGTCTCCACGGTGGCCACCCCGGCCGCCAACGCGTCGTCGACCGCGACCCGCACCCTTCCCCGACTTGGTGACCGTGGCGACGGCGTGCGAGCACTGCAGCGAGCACTGATCGCCGCCGGTGTCACCGTGAAGGGCGGCGCCGATGGGGTCTTCGGTCAGAGCACCCTCAGCGCCGTGAAAACGTTCCAAACCGCGCGCGGCCTCGTGCCTTCGGGTGAACTCGACCCCACCACGGCCTTCCTGTTGGGTCTGGAATCGGCGCCGGCACTGCCCAAGCGCGGCGATCGCGGTCCGGCGGTGACCGCTTTGCAAAACGCATTGCTGTCCGCCGGCATCACCGTGACGGGCGGCGTGGACGGCATCTTCGGCGCGGGCACCACCGCGGCGGTGGCGACGTTCCAAGCCGCGCGCAATCTCGGATCGTCGGGCGTACTCGACGTGGCCACCGGCATCGCCTTGCGCATCGTCCCGGGCACGGGAACCACCCCGTCCACCGCTGCTCCGAGTACGACGACGGTGCCGACCACGCAGGTGCCGAACACGCAGGCGCCGACCACACCGGTGCCGGGCATTCCGGCTCTGAGCGTGGGTCAACAAGGTGACGCTGTGCGCACGCTGCAACGGGCGCTGTTCGCGGCCGGCATCAAGGTGAACGGCGGAGCCGACGGTGTGTTCGGCGCGGCCACCACGGCGGCCGTGGCGAACTACCAGCGCGCGATGTCCATTGCGGCCACCGGAGTCGTCGACCCGTTGACGGCCCAGTTCCTCGGACTCGTCCCCTCCCCCGCGATGCCCGTCTTCGGCGACACGGGTCCGGCCGTGATCGATCTGCAGAACCGACTCATCGAAGCGGGAATCACGGTGAAAGGAGGCGCCGACGGCGCGTTCGGGGTCGCCACCCGGGTGTCGATCCGCGCGTTCCAGACCGCCCGCGCGATCCCCGTCACCGGGAAGATCGACCTGCGCACCGCGGTGCAACTGGGGTTCGTACCGGGTCTCGTCACGAACCAAGTGCCACCGACCACACCGTCGTCGACAACGTCGTCGACCCCGCCGGTCACGACGACGTCGATCTCGGTGTTTCCCGTGCTCGGTCCCTGCTGGTTCTCCGACACCTGGGGAGTGCCGCGCGCCGGTGGACGTCGTCACGAGGGTGTCGACATCATCGCGCGCACCGGCCAACCGGTCTACGCCGTCGTCGACGGCACCATCACGCGCCAGTTCTTCGATCGGCCCGGCTCGTTGGGTGGCAACGCCCTGCGGCTCACCGCCGCCGACGGCACCTACTTTCACTACGCCCACCTGTCGGCCTTCGCCGAGGAGGTTGGTCTGGACACCGTTGTCGTCACCGGACAGATCATCGGGTACGTCGGCAGCACGGGTAGCAGTTCGGCCCCGCACCTTCACTTCGAATACCACCCCGGTGGCGGTGTCGCGGTGAACCCCTACCCCATCGTCAAGGCCGTCGACGCGTGTCGCGCGGCGACACCGCCCACCACCGCCACGACGACCACGACGACCGTCGCCCCGAACCCCACCACACCGGCCTGACCCGACCCTCAGACGGCGCTCAGCACCGTCGCGAGGGCCGCGGCGAGTCGCTCGGTGTCGACTGGCCGATCGAATGAGTACCCGTCATGGGCGACGGCCTCGACCGTGAGCGCGTCATCGCGGAACACGTCGACGAACGCCGCCGGCTCCCAGTGCAACGACACGGCACACTGGAACCGCGCCCAGTCCTTCGTGCGGCGCTGGCTGACGCCGAGCACCTTGCGACCCAGCGAATCGAAGATCTCACCGGGACCCCGACCGGCGAAACACACGAGACGCGACCACTCACTGGCCACCATCGCCCCCCGATGCAACGTGAAGTGATCGACGATGTCGCACTCCTGCATGGCCTCGAGCCACCGTTCACCGACCCACTCCGACGCACGACCGACGTCGACGTTCCAGGCGCGATGGCTCGCCGGCAGGATCACATCGGCCCACAAGGTGTGTTGGCTCGACACGAACACCGCCCCCCCACCACTGCGGCGCTCGACGACCTCGATGCCACGTTCGCGACACCGGTCCGTTCGTACGAGGTCGACGCTCTGCGTGGAACCGAGCACCAACGCCGGTCGGGACGGTTCACACCACCACAACCGCACGTCGTCACTCCGGTCGACCGCGCGACCGTGGAACTCGGCGGCCGACGCCGGGCCGGGTCGGTCGACTCGCAACATGGGCTCAGGATGCCCGGGCGAGATACGGCTTCCACGCCTCCGGGACGCGCGTCACGGCGATCGTCACCCACGCCAGCTCGCGCGGGGCGTGCGGTTGCTGGGTGAGCCGCATACCGGCCTCGTCGGGGGTGCGATCGCGCTTGTAGAGATTGCACCGACGACACGCCGAGGCGACGTTCTCCCAAACATGTTGACCACCCCGCGAGCGCGGCATCACGTGATCGATCGAATCGGCCTCGGCACCGCAATACTGGCAGCGATGCTCGTCACGAGCGAACACCGCTCGACGCGACAACGCGGTGCGTCGGTGGTATGGGACTTTCACCATGTACCGCAAGCGGATCACGAGCGGGTTGGGGACCGCGAGGCTCTCCGAGCGCAGGAGCGTGCCGTCGTGTTCGACGACCTCAGCTTTGTCGTCGAGGACCAGACAGGCGGCGCGGCGCGCGGGCACGACGCTCAGCGGCTCGTACGAGGCGTTGAGCACGAGCGCGCTGCGCATGGGTCAGACAACCCTTCGCCGTCGTCTCGACGACCCGTTCATCGCGCCGCGTCCCACTGTCGCACCCATCGCAGGTATTTCAGCACATCGGCGACACTCGGGAGCGCCGCATCACCTCCGTATTGCGTCTGCAGGCGAAAGCGGGCGTACGAGGCGCTGGGAATCGGCAGGAACGGCGGGCGTCGCCACCAACCCGACGGCGCCAACCGGCGCACGACCCGCACGGCCACGGACCAGTAGGCCGGACGGGCCACCACCCCCACGACGACGCGTGCGTACGCGGACCCGCGAGCCAGTCGACTCATGTCGGTCGGGGCTCCTTGGGCAGGCCGAGAACCATCTCGCCGATGATGTTCGACTGGATCTGCGACGAGCCCGCGTAGATGGTTCCGGCTCGCGCGTTGAGAAACGCCCCGACCCAACTCCCCGACGAGTTCGGTGCGGAGCGATCGTCGGGCTGGAAGGAGTTGGTGGGCTTGCGACCCTCGGGCACGAGCGCGGCGGCGCCGAGAATGTCGAGCGAGAGTTCGGTGACCTCTTTGTGATACTCGCTCCAGTAGCGCTTGAAGATTCCACCGTCGGGCCCGGGGTGATGGCCCGCCAGGAACTTGGTGAGGGTCCGCAGGCCGAGGTAGCGCATGATCTGTACCTTCGAGTACGCCCAGGCCAATCGTTGACGGACCCGGGGATCCTGGTCGACATCGCACTCCTTGGCGAGCAACAACAGGCGGTCGAGTTCGGCCTGGAACCGCACCGGTACGGTGGCTGCGCCCTCGCCCCGTTCGTAACCGAGAAGCGTCATGGCCACCGCCCACCCGTTGTTCACACCACCGACGACGTTGTCCTTCGGGCACACGGCGTCGGTGTAGAAGACCTCGTTGAACTCGCTCTCCCCGCTGATCATCTTGATCGGCCGGACCTCGACGCCCGGTTGGCGCATGTCGACGAGCAGGAACGAAATGCCCTTGTGCTTGGGGGCATCGGGGTCGGTGCGCGCGAGAGTGAAGATGTGATCGGCGAGGTGCCCCGCCGAGGTCCAGATCTTCTGGCCGTTGAGCACCCACTGGTCGCCGTCGAGGACCGCGCGCAGTCCGAGGTTGCCGAGGTCGCTTCCGGCGTTGGGCTCGCTGTATCCCTGACACCAGATGTCCTCGTTCGACAGGATGCGCGGGAGATAGTGACGCTTTTGTTCCTCGGTACCCCAACGCAACAGGGTGTTCCCCAACATGGTGATGCCGAAGCCGTCGTTCGGCCCCCCGGTGGGAACCCCGGCCTTGGCGAATTCCTCGGCCACGATCACCTGCTCGAGCGCCGACATGCCCCCGCCGCCGTACTCGGCGGGCCAACCCGGGGCCAGATAGCCCTCGCGATGCAACACGCGGCGCCAGCTCATCACCCATTCGTGCGTCTCGTCGGCCCCGAGCATGCCGATACCACGCCAATCGCCGGGCAGGTTGGCCGACAGGAACGATCGAACGCGTTCACGGAAGGTCTCGACGGAGGGTTCGTACGTGGGGCGCATGGAGTCGAAACTAGACCGAACCTAGACGAGAAACCGCAATGCCACGGCCGCCGCGCCGATCAGGGCGGAGTCTCCACCGTCGCGGCACGGCACGATCGTGAGCCCACGGGTGAAACCGATCCGTGAACGAGCGGAGAATTCATGTTGGGCGGCCGCGAAGAACGGCTCGCCCCACCCGAGCGCGACGCTTCCACCCACGACAACCACCCGGATGTCGCACAGGGCCGCGACCGAGGCGGTGGCGCGACCCAACAGTCGGCCGTTGCGCTCCACGAGTCCGGATGTCGCGTAACTGGGTGCGCGTCCGGTTTCGAGTTCCACCGCTACACCGCTGATGTAGGTCTCGAGACAGTCGAAACCGCCACATCGACACGGGCGGCATTCGTTGCCCACGATGACGTGCCCCACATGGCCGGCGTTTCCGTCATCACCGTCGACGAGCACTCCACCCGACACGATGCCCGATCCGACGCCGGTGCCGACAATGACCGCCATGAAGTCCGACTCCCCGACTGCGGCCCCCAACCATCCCTCCGCCAATGCCAGGGCCTTGGCATCGTTGTCGACGTGCACCGGCAGTCCGGTCGCCTCTTCGACCGCGGCACGAAGGGCGAAATCGCGCCACGCCGGGATGTGCAGAGGTGACACCCGTTCGCTGCGCATCGCCATCGGTCCGCCGCACGCCACACCACAGGCCACAAGTCGCACCTCGGACGTGGCCGCCGTGACCCGACCCATCAACGCCCGCAGAGTGGGCCAGGGGTCGCGCGTCGGAGTAGGAATACGGTCTCGTCGCACGATGGTTCCGTCGACCGCCACCACCCCGACGGCCAACTTGGTTCCGCCGATGTCGACCGCCAGCACCGCATCCCGCACGACACCACGGTATCTCCGGTCGCTTCGGGTTGCCCGCCGTCCTGCGTCGTGTCACACCCTCTAGCGTGTCGGAGATGAGTTCCTCCAGATCATTCGCCGGAATGTTCGATTCGATCGTCGACAACGTCGGAATCGTTTTGCGCGGGAAGCGCCCGGTGATCGAACTCGCGGTCGTCGGTCTGCTGTCCGACGGCCATCTGCTCATCGAGGACGTACCAGGCGTGGGCAAGACCAGCCTCGCCAAGGCGTTGGCCGCATCGATCGACTGCGCCTGGCAACGCGTGCAGTTCACGCCCGATCTGCTACCGGCCGACGTGGTGGGAGCATCGATGTGGAGTCGCGAACGTGAGCAGTTCGACTTCCTCCCCGGACCCATCTTCACGAACATCGTGCTCGCCGACGAGAGCAACCGGGCCTCACCCAAGACACAATCGGCGCTCCTCGAGGCGATGGAGGAACGGCAGGTCACGGTCGACGGCGCGAGTCGACCGCTTCCCCGGCCGTTCTTCGTCATCGCCACCCAGAACCCCGTCGAGCACGAGGGGACGTACCAGCTTCCCGAGAGCCAACTCGACCGATTCCTCATGCGCATCTCCATCGGGTACCCCGACCGTCGCTCCGAGTTCGACATCACCGACCCGAATCCGCCGGGAGACACCAAAATCTCGTCGGTGGTGGGCTCCGACGAGGTCGCCATGATGATCGAGGCGACCGAACGGGTGAGAATGGTCGACGCGGTGCGCGAGTACATCGTCGATATCGCCCACGCCAGCCGACGCCACTCCGGTCTCGCGCTCGGATTGTCGCCGCGTGCGACCGTGCAACTGGCTCGCGCCACCCGGGCGCTGGCGGCCTCGCGCGGTCGCGACTACGCGACACCCGACGACGTCAAGGAACTCGCTCCGGCGACGCTGGCCCATCGCGTGATGGTGCGCCACGACGCCGCCGCGCGCGGGCTCTCGGCCGGCGATGCGATCAACGAGATCGTCGCCTCGGTGGCTGCTCCGTCGGGGCGCTGACCGTGCCGACGCGGGCGGCGTTGACATCGATCGTGTTCGGGGTGATCGCCGCCGTCACCGGACGTCTCCTCGGCCTCGTCGAACTCTTCGTGGTCGCCACCGGGTTGTTCCTGGCGCCGATGCTCGCATGGTGCGTGGTGCGACTGCCCCGTGCGACCCCGGTGGTCGAGCGACACCCGACTCCGGCTCGGCCGACCGTCGGCGACAAGGTCACCGTCGACATCGACCTGACCTTCGAGGGTGGTTCGGCACCGGTCATCGTGCACGAACGCCTCGGACCCGACACCACCGCGTCCGCGACCCTGCCCCGGATGCGAAACGGCTCCCATCGACGATTCAACCTGCACGTCACCGCCGACCGTCGAGGAGTCATCGACATCGGACCCACCTCGCTCGAACACCGTGACCCCCTCGGCCTGTGTGCTCGGGTCACGACGGTGGCCCCCGCTCGACGACTCCTCGTTCGACCGGCCCGGGTGCCGGTGACCTCCCCCTCCTTGAACGACGCCGACGGCGTGCTGATCGACGCTCTCCACAAGGTACGCAGCCTCGCTCCGAGCGACAACGACTTCCGGGGCGTGCGTTCGTACCGACCCGGCGACGACGTCCGTCGGGTCAACTGGCGCGCGTCAGCGCGACGCGACACCGTGCTCGTCAACGATTTCGAACCGGTGCGCCGTGTCGAACTACAGGTGTTGCTCGACACCGAACGAACGCGCCACACCGGGGAGTCCTTCGAGTTGGCGGTCAGCATCGCAGCCTCGCTCGTCGACGTCTCGGGATCCACCGATTGCTCGACGCGGCTCGCGATCGGTCGGCACCCCGGTGGCGACGACCAATCATCGGCCCTCGACCAACTCGCACTCGTCGGCCCGGGATCGGCGAACGCGTGCGTCGCGGTCGATCCCCGTGATCCGACGGCGGTGGTCGCGCGCGTGGTGATCACCGGTCGGGTCGACGCCTCGTTCACGGCCCAGCTCGACGGCCTGAGACCACGACCAGGCGTCGGTCTCGTGATCGCCACCGCCGATTCGGTCGAGCCGGTGCCATCACCCTGGCTCACAACGGAGTGTTTGAGCCTGTCGACATTCGCCGACGTCTGGAGTCGTTTCGTGCGACCGCGCCGACGGGGATCGAGGTGAACACGCGCGATCTGCGTCCCGTCGCCACGGCCGCCTTGGCGACCTCGACCGGCGCTCTTGCCGTGAGCTTCGTGCGGGTGTTCGAGTACCGCGAATTCCTCCCCAGTCTGCTCCTCGTGGCCACTTTCACCCATCTCGTCGCGTTCGCGACCCGTTGGCTGCGTTGGCCCGCACTCGTCGCTCTCGGAGCCCAGGCCATCGCCGTGTGGATCATCACCGCGTGGTCGCGCGAGCGCGACACCTTGTGGTACGGACTCCCGCTCGGGCGCACGTGGGACGCGGTCGCCGCACAGATCTCGGCATCGGCCGACCTGATCGGCGACGTCAAGCCGCCGCTCGACATGGCCACCGGGTTCGGCTTGGTGGCCTGCCTGGCCATCGGCGCCGTCGCCGCGCTCTCGGATACCTTCGCCTTCCGGGCCGCTGGTCGGGGCGAGGCTCTCGTTCCCGGTTCGATCGTGTTCGTGGTGATCGCCATCGTCGGCGAGGATCGTGATCGCGTCATGGTCACCATGCTGTGGTTGGGATGCGCGTTGCTGGCGGTGGCCGCGTTGCGTCGCGATGCCCAACGCCCGGTCGCCGCGCTCGCGATCGCCGCGATCGTGGCGCTGGTCGCCGGTTGGATCGGTCCGTCCCTGCCCGGAGCCGGCCAACCGGCCATCCTCGAACGCGACGACGGGCCCGGACGGGTGGTCGAACCTCTCGTCGACGTGCGCGGTCGCCTGGGAGACCGCACGAACACCGTGCTCTTCACCGTCTCGGCCGACGAACCGTCGTACTGGCGACTCACCTCGCTCTCGGAGTTCGACGGAGCGACATGGGGCATCGCCGAGTCCGATCTCGACGGCGCCGGAGGCGAACTCGCCGTGTCGCGACCGTCTTTGGCGCGAATGGTCACCCAGACCTACGAGATCGCCGGCCTCGAGGGGAACATGGCCCCGTCGGTCTTCGAGCCGGTGCAGTTGCGCGCCGCATCGCGAAGCCTGTACTACGAGCCGCGATCGGGAACCCTGCTCGTCGGAGGCGAAGGTCTACGGAGTGGCGACTCGTATCAGATGGCCTCCGAGATCGTCGACCCTCCAAGTGCCGTCATGGCCTTCGTGGGCGTCGATCGGCCCCCGTCGACGCGACTCGTCGACCTGCCCTCGAGTGGACAGATGGACGAACTACGGCGTATCGCCGTCGAGGTCACGGCCGGAGCCACCACACCTTTCGAGAAGGCGTTGCGACTGCAGAACTACTTCCGCGACGGCTTCACTTATTCGCTCGACGCGCCGTCGATCACCGACGAGGACGCCTTCCTCGAGTTCATCTCCCGACGAACCGGGTATTGCGAGCAGTTCGCCTCGACCTTCGCGGTGATGGCGCGTTCAATCGGGTTGCCAACCCGGGTCGCGCTCGGATTCACCCCGGGTCAGAGCGACGGTAAGGGTGACTACGTCGTGCGCAGTCGACACGCCCATGCGTGGCCGGAAGTCTGGTTCGACGGCATCGGCTGGCTGCTGTTCGAACCCACGCCCGGTCGCGGCGCTCCGAACTCCTCGTACACCGGGGTGGCTCCCCAACAAGACGAGGGCGGGTCCGATCCCACCGACTCGACGACCACGACGTTCGCGCCGCCCACCTCGACCGCCGGGTCCACCCCGACGACCGTGACGGGTCCGGCTCCATCGACCGGAACGACGATCCCCACGATCACGGGTTCATCGAACGTGGGCTCGGGTCTCTCGGTGATGGTGCTCGTTGTCCTCGCCCTTGCCGCCTGGCCCATCATGGTGCGGGTGTGGGTCGCGCGACTCGCCCGACGACACCCGCTTCACCCCGTCCTCGTGTTGTGGCGTCGCATGATCGCCGAGAGCGGGGTGTCTCCGTCGCGGACCTCGACCCCGAGCGAGGTGGCTGCGACATTGACGGTCGGCGACGACGACGTTCCCCGTCGGCTGGCCCGCGCCGTGGAACTCGTGTTGTTCGCCGAACGCGATCCCGACGACCTCGCCGAGCTCACCGACGCCGTGGAAATCTGGATCGCCGAGAGACGCACCCGTGCGGGTCGTTCACTCGCCCGGGTCTGGTCACCGCGTGCCGCAGCACGGCTGAGCGGATACGGCGATTGACGCCCCGGCTCAGGGGATGCGACCGCCCGAGCGGGCCTTGCGGATCGCACCCGTGAGGTCCTTGATGCCGGCTTTGCTCATGGCCCGGGCGTTGCGTTCGATCAAACCGAGCAGAAACAGCATCACCATGAACACGGCGAACGCCGCGAGATAGTGGACGCGCAGGCTCAACACCAAGAGTCCGAAGCCGACGACCAAACCGAGGATCGCCCAGCGAACCATGCGCACCGAATGCGTGTAGAGGCCCGACGAGGACACCCGTTGGGCGAACCGCTCGTCGTTCTGCAGATCGGCCTCGATCTGACGCAGGATTCTCTGTTCGTCCTCGGACAGGGCCACGGCTCACCTCCTCTCTCATTGTCCCAGACGGCGGCACGATTGGCAACGCACGAAACGGCTGTCACACCGACTCGTCGCCGCGGTCGGGCCCCCCTGGTCGCGCGCCGGGGTCCGTTCGTCGGCGCAGGACGCTGGCCGGGTTGATGGTGTCGCGTCCGAACTTGTCGCGGATCTGGTCGACGGCCGAACTGGCCGGCGCCCAATGGCGATCGGTGTCGGCCGTCGCGGTGGCCGGGTCGTCGAGCAACGAGAGTTGTCCGACCGGCTCCACGAGGCCCGACCCCACGACGCCGATCAGTCGGATGCCCGGGCTCGGATCGACGGCGGCGACGATGTCGTCGAGCGCGCGCACGATCGCCGGCGCCGAGGAGATCGGAGAGCCGGGAGTGATCGAGCGAGTGATGTTCTCGAAGTTCGCGAAGCGGATCTTGAGCGTCACGGTGCGAGCCGCTGATCCGTGACGGCGCAGACGCGACGTCACCGCGTCGGCCAACCGCACGATCTCCACCCGCATCGCCGAATGCTCGGTGATGTCGTGCGCGAACGTTTCCTCGTGGCTGATCGACTTCACCTCGCGTTCGGTGGCCACGGGTCGGTTGTCGATCCCGTTGGCCAACTCGAACAAGTGTCGTCCGGCGGCCTTGCCCAGTGCGGACTCCAGCGCCTCGCGACCGAGGGTCACCAGGTCCCCCACCCGACGAACGCCGATGCGCTCCAGTTTGGCGAACGTGACCGGACCCACGCCCCACAACGACTGGATGGGCAACGGATGCAGGAAGTCGAGCTCGGTTCCGGGATCGATCTCGAGCACCCCGGCGCCGGGCTCCACCCCCCGTGGGGTCACGACGGGTTTGGCCTTCTTCGAGGCCAACTTGGCGATGAACTTGGTGGTCGACACCCCGACGCTGCAGGGAAGCGCGAGTTCGTCGTGGACCCGCGCGCGGATGCGTCGCCCGATTTCGGCTCCCGATCCGAAGAGCTGCCGCGAACCGGTGACGTCGAGGAACGCCTCGTCGAGGGCGATGGGCTCGATGTAGGGCGTGAAGTCCCCGAAGATCGCGTGCACCTGACGGCTGACCTCGGCGTAGTGCTCGTGGTCGCCGCTCAGAAACACCGCGTCGGGACACAGACGACGGGCCTTGGTCGACGACATCGCCGAGAAGACCCCGAAACGCCGCGCCTCGTAATTCGCCGCGGCGACGACCCCGCGCGAACCCGAACCCCCGACGACCACCGGACGGCCGACCAGTTCGGGTCGACGTCGGAGTTCGACCGAGACGTAGAACGCGTCCATGTCGACGTGCAGGATGCAGTGGCGCGACTGCACGCTCGCCGTCTCGTTCACCGCACCGCCCTCAGTGTCGCCGACGCCCGCGCCACACACGCTCGGTGATCCAGAGGCGGTTCACCAAGCCGAAGGCCTCGTTGATGATGTGATGGCTCAATTTGCTCTCGCCCACGACCCGGTCGACGAATCTGATCGGTACCTCGACGATCCGTGCGTCGGCGCGCACCGCTCGGTGCGTCATCTCGATCTGGAACCCGTATCCCTCGGCGCGGACCGACGAGAAGTCGATGCGTCGCAGCAGTTCGGCCGAATACGCTCGGTAGCCGCTCGTGGCGTCGTTCACCGCCAGACCGAGCATCCCCGCCGCGTAACGGTTACCCCAGCGCGAGAGGAACCGACGTAGTCGGGGCCAGTTGTCGATGCGTCCGCCGGGCACGTAGCGACTACCCAACACCGCATCGGCCCCGACCTCGACGGCCGACACGAGAGCGGGAAGGTAGGCGGGATCGTGCGACAAGTCGGCGTCCATCTGCACGATGATCGTGTGTCCCCGCTCGAGAGCGACGGCGAATCCGGCGCGATACGCCGTTCCCAGTCCGGACTTGCCGGCGCGACTCAGCAACTCGACGCGCCCCGGGTACTCGGTCGCGACGGCCCGAACCACCTCCGCCGTGCCGTCGGGACTGGCGTCGTCGACCACGAGGACGTTCAGGTCGGGCGCCACGGCCATGAGCGCCGACACCAACCCTCCGATGTTGCCGGCCTCGTTGTACGTCGGGATGACGACCACCACCCGACGACCGTTCGAATCCACGGCGCCGAGCCTACGATGTGGCGGTGCCGGCCGAGCGTCCCCTTTCCGCGTTGCCGTCGCCCGTGGCGCGCGCCCTCGCTTTCGTCTCCATCCTCCTCGGAGGTGTCGCCGGCGCCCTGATCGGTTACGCCCTCGTCGACATTCAAGTGGAGAGGGCGAGCGATCTGGCCCTCGGAATCGGCCTGCTCGCGGGCGCCATCATCACTTCGGGTGGGACGGCGATCGTGGCGATCCTCGTCCTGCGCGCGCTCGGAGAGTGGCGTTCGATCGACGACCGGGGCGTCACGCGATCGTGACACCGCCCGTCGCCGACCTCGTCAACCTCGCGACCCGTCTCGCGCGAGAGGCGGGCGACTTGGCACTCGTCGGACGGAGGGCGGGCGACCTCGGTGTCGACACGAAGTCGTCGGCCACCGACATGGTGACGCGCTGGGATGCCGCGGCCGAACGCCACATCGTCGCGGGCCTTCGAGCCGCACGACCGCGCGACACGATCGTGGCCGAAGAGGGCACGCACGTCGACGGTGATTCGGGCATCCAATGGTTCGTCGACCCCATCGACGGGACCACGAACTTCATGTACGGCCTGGGTGGTTTCGCGGTCTCCGTCGCCGCCTGCGACGCGACCGAACCCTTCCTCTCGCCGATCGTGGGCGCGGTGTTCGTGCCCGCGTCGCGCGACTTGTTCGTGGCGACGCGCGGAGGAGGGGCATTCCTCGGGGCGACTCCGATTCACTGCTCGGACGCCCGCGACCCGGCATTGGCCCTCGTCGCGACGGGGTTTTCCTACGATGCGTCGACGCGAGCGGTCCAAGGCGAGCGCATCGCCCGCGTGTTACCCGCGGTTCGCGACATCCGTCGCCAGGGTGCCGCCGCGGTCGACCTGTGCCACGTGGCGTGTGGTCGAGTCGATGCGTACTTCGAGGAGAACCTCCGACCCTGGGACCTCGCCGCCGGTCTGCTGATCGCCACCGAAGCCGGAGCCGTCGCCACCGATTTCTCGGGCGGGCCGGTGCGACCCGATGAGACGCTCGTCGGTGCACCGGGCGTCCACGAGGCCCTGCGCGCGATGCTCGGCTGACCGGAGACCCCGACCGACCGGGTCCATCGGGCAAGATGTGAGGGTGGGAACCCGAATTCTGGCGGTCGAAGACGACGAGCGGATCCGCACCGCCGTGCGACTGGCCCTCGAGGACGAGGGGTGGATCGTCGACGAAGCAGCCAGCGGCGAAGAGGCCGTCGTGCTCTTTCTGCGCGAGCCCGCAGACGTGGTGTTGATCGACATCATGCTCCCGGGCATCGACGGTTTCGAACTGTGCCGCACCATCCGACGCTCGAGCGACGTCCCGATCGTGATGGTCACCGCTCGTGCCGACACTCACGACGTGGTGGCCGGACTCGAAGCCGGGGCCGATGACTACCTGACCAAGCCGTTCGCGCCCAAGGAGTTGTCGGCGCGCATCCGCGCACTCCTGCGTCGAGCCCGTCCGGCCCACCCGGCTCACCCCAAGTTGGTGTTCGGCGATCTCGAGATCGTGCCCGACGAGGGCAAGGTGCTCCGGAACGGCACCGAGGTCCACCTCACCAAGACCGAGTTCCGTCTCCTGTGCGAACTCGGTCAGAATCCGGGAAAGGTGTTCAGTCGCGAGCAACTACTCGATCACGTGTGGGGATACGGATACTTCGGCGACGGTCGACTGGTCGACGTTCACGTGCGTCGACTGCGCACCAAGGTCGAAGTCGACCCCGCCAACCCCCGACACATCGTCACGGTGCGCGGCCTCGGGTACAGACTGCAGGCCTGAGCACGATGGATGCCGTCGTCGACTCGGGGGCGACCGCACCGGCACCACGAACGCGTCGGTTGCGTCGCCGGTCGGTCGGGTTGCGCACGCGCATCCTGTTGACCTTCGGGCTCGGCAGCCTCGCCTTGTCGGCGTTCCTCGCCCTGTCGTCGTACAACTTCACGCGTTCGAACCTCGTCGACGAACGCGAGGCGCGCGCCGTGGCCGAGATTCGTCAGAACGCCGAACGTCTGCAGGTCGACTTGGCATCGAACCCCACCAACGTCCAAACGGCCATAGAACGTCTGGGCGCCCAGCGCCCCCTCGTGTATTTCCGCGGAACCTGGACCGGCGACGATGCGCGTTTCTCGTCGACCGCGATCCCCGAGGTCATGCTCACCCGCGTGCTCGACGATGCCGAGCCCTCACTCATGCGTACCGAGGTGGACGGCGAACTGGTGGTGTTGGTCGGGGTCCCGCTCGGTGACGTCGACGGCGCGTATTTCGAGTTCCCCACCATCGACGACGTTCGATCGACCGTCAACAGCGTCGGACTGGCCCTGGTGTTCGCGGCCGCCATCACGACACTGGTCGGCATCGTTCTCGGCGCGATCGCCGCCTCGCGGGCGGTGCGGCCCCTCGTTGCCGCCAGCCAAGCGGCGCAGGCGATCGCCGGTGGACGTCTCGACACCCGCCTCGTCGAGTCGAGCGATCCGGACCTTTCCGCCCTGACCACCTCGTTCAACGAGATGGCCGCCACGCTCGAGTCCCGCGTCGAACGCGACGCGCGCTTCACCTCCGATGTGAGTCACGAACTGCGTTCCCCGCTGCAGACCCTCAAGGCCTCGATCGAGGTCATGCAGGCCCGCCGTGACGAAATGCCCGAGCGCGCGCAGGCGGCTCTCGATCTGATGGTCGCCGACGTCGCGCGTTTTCAGGGACTCGTCGAGGACCTGCTCGAGATCTCGCGTCTCGATGCCGGCGCGGTGCGGCTCGTGGTCGAGGATCTACTGGTCGGCGAGTTCGTGCGACAGGCGGTCGGCATCAGCAGCGCGGCCGACACACCGGTGCGCGTCGCGCCGAACGTCGAGGACATCGTGATCCGCGGGGACCGTCGGCGCTTGGCCCGCGTGGTAGCCAACCTCATCGACAACGGTCGTTCGTACGGTGGCGGCGACCTGGAGGTCACCGTGCGCGTGCCCGACGACGAGGATCCCCCGAGTCTCGTGCGCATCAGCGTCGAGGACCACGGTCCCGGGGTCGCCGAGAACGAACGCGCGTTGATCTTCGAACGCTTCGCGCGCGGAGGGGTCGCGGGTCGGCGCAGCGGATCCGAGGGTGCCGGACTGGGCTTGGCTCTGGTCGACGAGCACGTCCGCCTTCATCGCGGACGAGTGTGGGTCGAAGACCGCCCGGACGGAACACCCGGCGCGTGCTTCATCATCGAGTTGCCGGCGGAGCGGGCGTGAGACGTTCATCGCGCGCCCTCGTCGCCGTGCTCGTCGGCGGTGCGACCATGGTCGGGTGCGCGGTCGGCCCCGAGTCGAGTCCCCGTCCGATCGCGGGCGAGCCGATCGCTGAGGGAGCGTCCTCGGTCGGATCAGCGAGCGAATCGAGCGGGGTGGGTCGGGTGTACCTGCAGAGTTCCGATGCCTCCGGAACCGCGAGCCTCGTCTCGGTTCAGCGCGACTCGACGCTCGATCCCGCGGTCGCCGTCGCAACTCTGCTCGACGGTCCGACCGAGGATGAGCAAGGGGCCGGGGTCCGCAGCGCGATTCCGCGCGACACCCGGGCCAACTCCGTGCGCTTCACGTCGTCGGGCACCGTACAGGTCGACGTGAACACGACGATCTTCGAGGCGACCGGCGACGACCTCGTGAATGCGATCGCCCAGATCGTGCTCACCCTGTGCGACGTCCAAGGAGTCGAACGAGTGACCGTCACGGTCGACGGCCAAGCCACCGAATGGCCGCGTGGCGACGGCACGCTCACCGCCCGACCCCTGACTGCGTTCGATTTCCCGGGCCGCGCCGTCAGTTCGCAACCGGATTACCCGTCGATCATCGACGAGCCAGCGAACTGAGCGTCATCCGAAGAAGACCCGTGCCACGTCGTCGTACAACGAGCGATCGACTCCGCGGGGTGGAGCATCGGTCACCGACAACGGAACCGTGACCACCTCGGTTCCCCGCAAAGCGACCATGCACCCCCGCTCCCCGTCGCGCACCGCACGCATCGCCTCGACTCCGAACCGGGTCGACAGCACCCGATCGAACGCGGTCGGCGTGCCACCGCGCTGCACGTGGCCGATCTGTACGACCCGCGCCTCGAAGCCGGTGCGTCGCTCGATCTCCCGGGCCACCTCGACGCTGATGCCGCCGAGCCGGGGCCGCCCGATGTGATCGGTGCCGTACTCGGGCACGTCCAAGGTTCCCGGCACGGGAAGCGCACCCTCGGCGACCACGACGATCGACGCGTAGCGGCCGCGCTGGTGTCGCGCGGCGACGGTGTCGCACACGCGCGCGATCTCGAAGGGGATCTCGGGGATCAGAATGACCGTCGCGCCGCCCGCGATACCAGCCTGCGTGGCGATCCAACCGGTGTCGCGTCCCATCACTTCGACGACCATCACACGATCGTGACTCTCGGCCGTGGTGTGCAGTCGATCGATGGCGTCGGTCGCAACCTGCACCGCTGTGTGGAATCCGAAAGTGACGTCGGTGCCCGGAACGTCGTTGTCGATGGTCTTGGGCACACCGACGAAGTTCAGACCGGTGATCCCACCCAACCGCGCCGCCACCACCAGCGAACCGTTGCCGCCAACCACGATCATGGCGTCGAGCCCCATCTCGGCGAAGGTCGCCCTCACCTTGTCGGGTCCGTCGAGGTGATCGAACGGACTCCCCCGACGCGTGCCGAGCACCGTGCCACCACGGGGCAGCAACCCGCGCACCGCGCCGACGTCGAGGCGGACGTATCGCTGTTCCATGACGCCGTCCCACGAGTCGAGGAAGCCGAACACCTCCACCTCGGGCGCACCGGCGCGAACGATGGCTCGAATCACCGCGTTCAGTCCGGGACAATCACCGCCACCCGTGAGCACGCCGACCCGCATGTTCCGAGCATAAGCCCGGGCGATCGTGCGAGGGTTGAGAGACCTCGCGCTCCGTGCGACAATTGGACATGGCCTGGGATCCGACGCGCACCGTGCCGTGGGGACGCCTCGTTCGCGAGTGGCTCGTGTACGTGGTGGTGATGGCCGTCGTCTTCGTGGTGTTCCTGCGCGACCAGGTCTCGGTCGGCTCGGTCGTCGGCCTGTTGATGTCGTTCCCCATGTACCTGTTGGCCGGGTTCGTGCTGGCCAAGTTCGGATACCAACGCAAGACCCTGCGGGACCTGCGGTCGACGGCCGCGCCCGAGAAACCCCGCCCCACCGCTTCCCAACGTCCGGCGCGCACGAGCCGCACCTCGACCGGTCCGTCGCAGCACCGACCCGACAACAAGCGCAAGCGGCGATGAGCGACACCTACGTTCTGGCCGTCGATGCCGGGACGACGGGCGTGCGCTGTCGCGCGGTGTTCGCCGACGGACGCCCGAGCGTGGCCTCCTACCGCGAATTCACCCAGTACTTCCCCGAACCCGGTCGGGTCGAGCACGACGCCGAGGAGATCTGGGCCGCCGTCGCGACCACTCTGGCCGAGGTGGTCGAGCGCGCCGGCGTGCCCGCGGCCATCGGCATCACCAATCAGCGCGAGACGGTCGTGGCCTGGAATCGCCGCACCGGTCAGGTCCACGGTCGGGCGATCGTGTGGCAGGACCGCCGAACCGCGTCGATGTGCGAGAGTCTGCTCGCCGACGGGCATCTGCCCGCGGTGAGGTCGATCACCGGGCTGGTCCTCGACCCCTACTTCTCGGGCACCAAGATCGCCTGGATGTCGGCCAACGGGGTGCCGAACGATCCCGATGTCGTGTTCGGGACCATCGACAGTTGGATCCTGTGGAATCTCACCGGGGGCGAAGTGCTGGCCACCGACCCGTCGAACGCCAGTCGCACGATGCTCTTCGACATCGGTGCGCTCGCCTGGAGCGAGCAGTTGTGCGAGGTGCTCGGCGTGGCGTCGTCGCGACTTCCGACGGTGATGCCTTCGAGCGGGCGATTCGGCGTCACCGCCGCGAGCGGTCTCCCCACGGGCGTTCCGATCTCAGGAATCGCCGGCGATCAACAAGCCGCCCTGTTCGGTCAGACCTGCTTCTCCCCCGGCATGGCCAAGAACACCTACGGCACCGGAAGTTTCGTGCTCATGAACATCGGTGAGACGTGCCCCGCCCCGGCGACCGGGTTGCTCACCACGGTCGCCTGGTCACTCGGATCACCCGACGGCACGGTGAGCACCTCGTACGCGCTCGAGGGGTCGATCTTCGTCACCGGTGCCGCGGTGCAGTGGTTGCGCGACGGACTCGGACTCATCTCGTCGTCGGCCGAGATCGGCCCGCTGGCCGAGTCGGTGCCCGACAGCGGCGGAGTCTTCGTCGTGCCCGCATTCACCGGACTCGGCAGCCCGTGGTGGGATCCGTACGCGCGCGGCAGCATCGTGGGCATCACGCGCGGAACCACCCGGGCCCACATCGCGCGGGCGGTGGTGGAGGCGATGGCGCTCCAGACCCGCGACGCGGTGTCGGCGATGGAGGCGGCGAGCGGACGCGTCATCAGCGACCTGCGGGTCGACGGCGGCGCTTCGGTGATGGACCTCTTGCTCCGGTTGCAGTCGGATCAACTCGGCATCGCGGTGCGTCGTCCCGTCGACCAAGAGACCACGGCCCTCGGTGCCGCGTATCTCGCCGGTCTGGCCGAGGGCGTCTGGCCCTCG
Source organism: Acidimicrobiia bacterium (assembly GCA_046091365.1). GTDB lineage: Bacteria > Actinomycetota > Acidimicrobiia > Acidimicrobiales > Ilumatobacteraceae > Casp-actino8. The sequence goes on from JBJTBM010000021.1 coordinate 18,702, forward strand.
CTCGAGGCGATCTCGACGCTCTGGGCCACCGATCTCGTCGTGCAGCCGCACCCGAAGAAAACCCCCGAGCGAGTCGCTGCCGACGCGTTGCACTCCCAGTGGCTGCGCGCGGTCGAGCGCTCGCGCGACTGGGCCGGTCACTGAGCGACGACCGATCAACCCGGCCAGCACGAGCCGATGATGCGCGCGATGAGGGCGAGATGTCGTCGTTCCCGCAGTCGAAACGCCCCCTTGACCCGGCCGCTGACGATGGTCACCCCGGTCGCTCCGAGCGGTGCCCACGCAATGTCACTCGGGGTGTGCTCGTGCGCGTCGTCATCGCGGACCAGATGACGGACACCGGCGACGAAGGCCGTCAGCCACGCGACGTCGGGCACCTCACCACTGGCGGCCACGGGCTCGTCAACGATGATCACGCACCAATCGGACTCCAGCATCTCGCGGATCGACGCGCACGCCGTCACCGCCCGTTCGGTATCGGTCGCCTCCATGATGCGCGCGGCGACGTCGAGGGCCAGGACGCTCTGGTCCGGGCGGTCGGGGGCCACCTCGTGTACGTCCTCGACGGCCACTCCTTCGACTCCGGACACTTCGTCGATGAGATCGTCCGACGATGCACCCTCGGGCAGCGTCACGGTGAGTTCGTCGATCGCCATTCCCGCACCGCGTTCGAGGATCTCGATACCCACCACGTCACCGCTCGCGCGACCGATCGCGGCCGCCACCCGACCGAGAGTTCCCGGCAGGTCCGGGAGCCAGAGACGCAACACTACGGTGGGCACGCCACGAGGCTAACGAGACCGCTCTCCCGGCCGACTCCGAATACGCGACCCTCAGCGATCGGAAAGCGACGTCGCGTCGGCCAGGAACGCCGCCCCCATCGCCCCGGCCAATTCACCGAAATGGGCGAATTCGAGCACCGGATGAGGGCGCAGATCGGGTGAATACAGGAGATCGGCGAAGTGGCGGCGCACCGGGGCCATCAACACGTCTTTCGACACCGCGACACCACCGCCGACGACCATGCAGGCCGGATCGAGAACGTTGGCGAGGCCGACGAGGCCGAGCGCGACCCAATGGGCGAACTCGTCGAGGATCCCCACGGCCTCGACATCGCCGGTCGACGCGAGCGCGCAGACGTGCTCACCGCGCAGGAGGTCGACGTCGTCGACGAGCGAACGCGCCGCGGTCAAGCCGCCGCCGCGCATGACCGCGCGGCCGAGCGCACCGAGAGCGTTGCCCGAGGCGAAGCGCTCCCAACACCCGCGTCGTCCGCAGGGACACCGTGGTCCGTTCGGATCGACCACCATGTGCCCGACCTCGCCGGCGAATCCGTTGGCGCCGCGCACGACGAGCCCGTCGACGACGAGTCCCCCGCCGATGCCCGTACCCAAGGTGACCACCACGGCGTCACGGTGTCCGCGCGCTGCGCCAGCGCGCCATTCGGCGACCGCGGCACACGTGGCGTCGTTGTCGACCACGACCGAGCGCCCCAGTCGTCGGCCCAGCCGACCGGCGACGTCGAAGTCGGCCACATCGGTCAGATTCGGCGAGGCCCGGATGACACCCTCGCGGGTGACGAGACCGGGCACCCCGATGCCGACCGAGCGGTGGTCTCCCAGGTCGTCCACGAGATCGGCGAGCGTGTCGATGATCCCGTCGGGGGTGTCGGGAGTGGACCGCCGCAACTCGGTCACCACCTGGTCGCCGTCGAGCACGATGCCCAGGCACTTGGTGCCTCCGACGTCGATTCCGATCGCCGGCATCGATCAGCCACGCGACTCGGCGCGGACCTTCAACTCCTTGACGGTGTTCAAGATGCGCACCTCGGCGCGCCGCTTCACGAAACCGGGCAACGGAATGATGAGCTCGATCGACAAGTTGTAGGTGAGCACCACGCCACCACTGCTGTCCGGAGCGAACATGTAGGCGCCGTCGACCCCGCGCATGATGTCACCCTTGATCAGCCTCCACGACAGACGGTGCGGCGCCGCGTCGTAGTCGTAGGCCAACGTGTAATGAGTGCTACGACCGAGGGCCGACGTGCGGTACTCGACCTCGGTGGCCCTCCCCTGATCGTCGCGGGTCAACACCACGGCCGACTTCACGTCGGTCCACTCGGGATAGCGCTCATAGTCGGTGGCGATCGCCCAGCACGTGTCGAGGGGCGCGTCGATGGAGATCGTCAATGACGCGGTGTCGGTCATGCCCTAGTTCTAGCCGATCCCGTCACCGTCGGAGCGCCTTCGTCGGGGGCCGAAGGTCCCGTGGGAGGCGGCCCACAACCCGTTGAGGCCGAGTCCGAGCATCGGCACCAAGACGCCGAAGGCCAACGTCGAGCCGGGCGACGACCCTTGGCCGTCACTCGGGGTGCTGAGTCGCGACGAGGCGGTGGCGATGGCGATCACGGTCTGCGCCGAGAGGCACGCGTTCATCGTCAGTTTCACCGCACGAGGCGTGGCCTGACCGAGCAGGAGGTACAACTCAGCGACCGACAGCTCCTCGGTTCGACTGCGCTGCACGGCCACGAAGTATCCCCACAGGAACGCGGCCACCCCCACGGCGAAGAGAGCCAGATCGACCACCACACCTTGCACCTTGGCCACTCCGTCGAACACCACCGCCGCGGTGACCGACGACACCGCGAACACGACGGTGCCGACGATGTTGGCCATCTGCACCCGACGATCGGTGAACGCGCTCACGCGTCGACCTCCAGGGCTCGTCCCAGACGCTCGGCCAAGGTCGCGTACGAGAACTCGTTCATGGCGCGCTCGCGCGAGGCCCGTCCCATGCGCGTACGCATCTCGTCGTCGTCGAGCAAGCGGGCGACGTGTCGCACTACCGCGTCGACATCGCCGGGATCGGCCACCACGAAACCGGTCTCACCGTCGGCGACCGCCTCAGCCGCGCCACCACTGTCACCGGCGATCTGGGGGATGCCACACGCCGCGGCCTCGACGAACACGATGCCAAAACCCTCCTGTTCGAGACCGCCCCAACGATTGCGACACATCATGGCCGAGACGTCGGCGCATCCGTAGAGAAGCGGTAGGTCGTCGTGCGGCACCCGGCCCATGAATCGGACCGGAGCCGACACCTCGCGCGCCAACAACTCGAGGCGTTCACGATCTCGTCCGGCACCACCGATGGCCAACACGAGACGGGGTCGATAGGGCGCCAAGGCCGCGACCGCACGGATGACGGTGTCGAATCCCTTGCGGGGCACGAGCCGACTGATACCCACCAAGATCTCGGCGTCGTCGTCGAATCCGAAGTGACGACGGGCCCGGACGCGTTCGTCGGCCGTCAACGGCCGGAAACGTTCGACGTCGACTCCGGGCGGGACCACCGTCATGGGAAGGGCGCGTCCGGCAGCGTGTTCGGCTTCGCGGGCCGGGTAACCGCCGGCGGCGACGACGTGTCGCGCACCGCGCAACACCCGTCCGAGCACCTGCTTGGACACCGGAAGCCGACCCGGAACCGTCACCTCGGCGCCGTGCAACACCACGTCGTACGGGCGCTCGAGCCACGGTCCGACGATGCCCAACGGAACGGCGGGATCGAGAACCACGCGCTCGGCCCCCACGCGCCGGGCCATCTCGTCGATACGCCGCACCATCCACGGATGCGGCAACAACACCGGTTCGCGGGTGCGCTCGATGAGGAAGGGCTGGGCCGCGTCGAAGTCGGCCGCACCGTCGTACGGGCTCGTGAGAACCGCGAACGACTCCGGTGGCAAGCGCCGCCACCACTCCCAGAGGAGCGACTGGATCCCCCCGATCTTGGGTGGGAAATCGTTGGTCACGAGCAGGTGCTTCACGCCGACCGCCGGTTCACCGGAATGTCCCACTCGGCGCCGAGCGACGGATCATCACGCAACGGGTCGGCGAGGTCGTCGAGACCGAGTCGTCGACAGGCCCACACGGCATGGGCTCGCAGCATCGCGTCATCGACTCCAAGGTAGTGGCGCAACACCGCGACGACGCGGTCGTCGGCCGGGACGTCGGCCACGTTGCCCACGATCACGAGAGCGTTGCGTCGCAACCACACCGGGTTGCGACCGGCGAGATACCAGCGCCCGTAGACCTCGAGCAGGCGCGCGTCGTCGGACCAGAGCAGGTCGAGCACGTCGACGAACTCACCGGGTCCGTGCGCCGCCGCGACGACCCCGGTGTCGCGCGGACGGTGACGCGGCGACAACCGCACGTTGGGCGGGCACACGGTTTGACAATCGTCGCATCCGTAGATGCGGTCGCCCAGGGCCTCGCGGAATTCCGGGGCGAACACCCCGGGCTTCTGGGCCAGCCACGCCAGACAGCGCCGCGCATCGATAACGCCGTCGGCCACGATCGCTTCCGTCGGACACCCGTCGAGACACAGTCGGCACGTGCCACACCCCTCGGGCGCCGGTCCCGCCGCCGGAGGGAACTCGGCGGAGGTGACGACACAACCGAGGCTCACGAAACTCCCCACGCCGGGGAGCAGGAGATTGGCGTTCTTGCCGAACCATCCGAGTCCGGCGCGGTACGCCACCTCGCGATCGACGACGTCGTTCTCGTCGGCGAACACCACGGCGCGATACCCGTCGGCCCGCAGTCGCAGAGCGATCTTCTGCAGGGCTTGACGCAAGGGCGTGTACTGATCGTGTCGGGCGTATCGCGCCACGACACCGGCGACCGATGACGGCGCCGACTCGTCGGGGACGTTGTGGCTACGCGCCGCCACCAGGATCGATCGTGCCCCCTCGACCGCGCGGTTCGGATCGGTCGAGCGGATCGAGTCGCGGAACGTGAAGCCCATGGAGTCGCTCAAGCCCCGAGCGACGCGGTCGTCGATCGCCACCCGAGCGCGGTCGAGGACCGTGGCATCGGTGAAGCCCACTCGGTCGAGTCCGAGTTCGGCGGCCATCATGCGGATGTCGGCGATGTAATCGTCCGTGATCGGACGCGGGCTTCGATCAACCGGACGCACGATGACGAAGCGTAGGGACCAAACCGGCGTCCCCGAGGGCCTTCAACGCGCGAATCTCGTTCAAGTCGAGCACGATCGCCCCGTTGTTGCCGCCGTGGGCCTGCTCGCCGCTGGCATCGGCGTCATCGGCCGAGCACAAGAAGGTGACCACACAGTCGTCACAGACCTCGCTGTGGCGCGCGACGCAGGTCGAGCAATCGATGACGAGGGGGGCCGTCGGATCGTCGGTGGGGACGGCCGTGACAGGGATGCGGCGCGGGAAGTCGGTCATGACGTCATCGTGCCGACGGGGTGTGGCAGGGAATCGCCCGTCACCACCGGTCGGCGACGGCCTCGGCCACCATCATCACCGGCACGTGGGTGTTGGAACGCGGTAGGGCCGGCATCACCGACGCGTCGCAGACCCGCAGACCGCTCACCCCCACCACCTTGGCATCCGGGCCGACCACCGTCATCGGGTGTGCCGGGTCGCCCATGGCGCAGGTTCCCGCGGCGTGCACGTAGTCGCCGGTCGCGCCGAGCAACCACGAGCGGGTGGCCTCGGGCGAGCGTGCGATGGTCTCGAGCGGGGTGCCCACGTCGTCGATGAATGCGGATCGAACCACCTCGCGGAACACGGGATGCTCCATCACGTCGAGCAGAACGCCAAGTCCGACCGTCAGAGCCTCGACATCGGAGTCGTCGGACAGCAGATCGAAGTCGACCGACGGCTCGGCGTCGGGGTCGTTCGGGGCGAGTGTCACGGTTCCCCGTGACCGCACCTTCATGAGCGCCACGCTGACGAGCCCGTGACCGGGGGCATTGGGACCGAGGTGATCCATCGGGAGCAGTTGGAGATCGGCGGGATCACGACCGCTGCTGAACCGCGCCAGCGCGGTGACGGCCAACGAATGTGGGTCGGGCGACTCGACGAGTTGCAGCGTGATCGGCGCCGACGGATGATCCTGCAACCCCGCGCCGATCCCCACGCGTTCCAGCCCGCTGCGCAACAGGATCGCCGGGCTGTGGATCGCCCCCGCGGCCAAAACCACCTCGCGGGCACCGATCTCAGTGCCGTCGGCGAGCGACACCCCGGTCGCGCGACCGCGTTCGATGATCACCCGTCGCACGACGGTGTCGCAGCGCACCTCGACGTTCGCACGCGAACGTGCTCGCTCGAGGTACACGTCGGCCGCGGTCACCCGCCGCCCAACGGCGTCGCGCGTGAGCATCGCCGGGCCGACGTCGGCGGCCAAGCCCCCCAACGGGAACGGTCCTCGGTGCAGTGGCCAACCGTTCATGACGCAGGTCTCCACCAACGCGCGGCCCACGGTCCCTTCATGCTCGGGCGCGACCCGGGTCAGGGGCACCTCCACGCGTCGGAAGTAACGCTCGACGTCGCGCCAGCCCCAACCCCGACACCCGTGATCGCGTTCCCAGCCGTCGTAGTCGTCGACTTCGCCCCACAGTCCGACCATGGCGTTGACCGCCGACGATCCACCCACCCCTCGACCGCGCGCGTAGGAACGAGCCGGCTGACCCGCCACCCGCCGGGCCATCAGATCGGGCCAGGTGCGCCCCGGTTCGGCGAGGGCGTCGAAGAAGGACGGACCGCTGATCGCCACGGGCGCGTCACCGGCACGCAGATCCGGACCGGCCTCGACGAGACAGACCGACATTCCGCGCGCCGAGAGGCGATCGGCCAACACGCAACCCGCCGATCCGGCGCCGACGATGACGACGTCGAGCACGCTCACCGTTCCGTCAAGGAGCGTTGGTGGACGCCGGCAGACCACCGAGGTGCGCGGCGTCGTTGTAACGGATCAGGCGCCAACGCCCGGGTCTCACCAACTCGACCTCGGTGATCGAGGTGTTCTTGGTCCATACCTCGAAGATACCCGTCCCCGACGTGCGCAGCGATTGGCGCAACACCGTGTCGATGACGCCTCCGTGACAGAACACCACGACCTTGCCCTCGGGGTGACGCTCGATGAGCGCGCGCACCGCGTCGCCGATGCGCAATTGGAAGGCCGCGATGGACTCTCCCCCGGGGAATGTTTCGCCGTGCGGGTCGTTCTCCCAATCCGGATCCCCGAAGCGGCGGTCGAACTCCTCGTAGGTGAGTCCGTCGCAGATCGGGCCGGGGTCGTGTTCGCCGAACTCGGCGTCGACGACGACGTCGAGCCGACCCAAGGCGGGGAGAACGATCTCGGCGGTCTCGCGGGCCCGTGGGTAAGCGCTCGAGTACACCGCGTCGGCAACGACCTCGGGATGGGCCACCCAGCGTTCACGGAGGCGTTCGGCCTGCCGCCGACCGAGTTCGGACAATCCGGTGCAACTGCGGGGTCCGCCGACCACTCGATCGACCGTCACGCGCGATTCACCATGACGCACGAAGACGATTCGCGTCATACGGTCACACGAGTTTCTCGACGAAGGCCTCAAGCTGGCGAAGGTTGCGGCACTCGAAGGTTCCGTCGGTGTGGGTGCCGTACTCGCCGACGATCGAGTCGCCGGTGTTCCAGTACGAGCGCGGCTCGGGGTTCAACCAGTACACCTGCCGGGCCTTCTGGCTGATCTCCTTGACCACCCAGGCCTGCGAGGCGTGGTAGTTGTTGCGCGCGTCGCCGAGCAACAGCACCGTGGTCTTGGGACCGACGTCCTTGCCGTACTTCTCCCAGAAGACCTCGAAGGCGTGCCCGTAATCGCTGTGACCGTCGACCCACACCACGTCGGCTTCGGTGTTGACCCGGTGGATCGCCTCGCTGATGTCCTCGGTGCCCTTGAAAAAGTCGGTCACCTCGTCGATGCCATCAATGAACACGAACGAGCGGACCTTGGAGAACTGGTTCTGAATGGCGTAGACGAGCATCAGGGTGAACCGGGCGAAGGCCGCCACGCTGCCCGAGATGTCGGCGACGACCATCAGTTCGGGCTTGGCCGGCCGCGGGTACTTGAACTTCGGCTCGGCGGGCGTTCCCCCGTACGACAACGAGTGGCGAACCGTGTTGCGGAAGTCGAGCGGACCCTTTCGCCCGTGGCGGCGCTTGCGGGCCAGGCGGGCGGCGAGCTTGCGCGTGAGTGGATAGAGCGACTTCTTGAGCGCCTGCATCTCGTCGCGGCTCGCGTGCATGAACTCGACGTCCTCGGGGAGCGGCTTACGCAGGGTCTTGGCCATCGCCTCGGCGCCCCGGTCGGCCACGAGACGACGACGGATCTCGGCTTCGATCTCCTTCTTGAACTGGTCGATGCGACTCTCGTACTCGTCGCGCTCGAGTCGCTCCTCGAGTGCGGTCAGCTCGCCGCCGACCTCCTGCCGGCTGGCATCCATCAACTTCTGCAGCATTCCCTCGAGGTCGAGATTGCGCAACGTGCGGTACAGGTAGTACGTACCACCGACGGGACGACCCGGCTCCATGCCGGCGAATCGCTGCACCGCCTGCTTGGCGAGGGCGCGCATGAGGGCCTGATCACCGTTGAGCAACGCCTGCATCAACATTTGGGCGATCTCCTCGGGCGTGAGCGCGTCCATGCCGCCCGATGAACCACGGCCGTCGCCCTGCTTCATCTGCTCCTGCATCTCGCGCCACATCTGCTCGAGTTCGTCCTCGGTGCCCTCGACCAGTTTGTACTCCGGACCACGCATCGAGAAGTAGACCTCGAACACGGTCTCGAACGAGCGCCAGTGGGCGCTGTTCTTCACGAGGGTGGCGCCCAAGGCGTACTTGAACGCGTCGCGATCCTCGATCGGGATGTGTTGCACCGCCTGCATGGCGTCGAGATTCTCCGTGAGCGACACGGGAAGCCCCGCATTGCGGAGTTCGACGACGAATCCGGAGAGGAGGTCGAGCACGGCAGGTGTCCGGTGACGCCTCAGACGAGGTCGACCGACAGTTCCTTGGCGGCCTTGGCGATGTCGGTCTGGTACTTCAGGAGCACGTGCAAGGTGTCCTTGGCCACCTGGGCGTCGATGGTCTCCATGTTGAGCAACATGATCGTGCGCGCCCAGTCGAGGGTCTCGCTCACGCTCGGGGCCTTCTTGAGGTCGAGTTGGCGGATGCTGCGCACGATGCGCGCCACCTGGTCGGCGAGGTACTCGGTGATCCCCTCGACCTTGGTGAGCACGATCTCCTTCTCACGTTCCATCGACGGGTAGTCGACGTGCAAATAGAGACATCGGCGCTTCAGGGCCTCAGAGAGTTCGCGGGTGTTGTTCGACGTCAGGAACACCATCGGCACCTGGGTGGCGGTGATGGTGCCGAGCTCGGGGATCGACACCTGGTACTCCGAGAGGATCTCGAGCAGCAGCGCCTCGGTCTCGACCTCGACCCGGTCGACCTCGTCGATCAACAGAACAACCGGGTCCGGGGCACTGATCGCCTCGAGCAGGGGTCGGGTGAGCAGGAACTCACGGCTGAAGATGTCGTCGTGGATCTCGCTCCAGCCGTCGCTGTTCTTGTCGGCCTGGATGCGCAGGAGTTGCTTCTTGTAGTTCCACTCGTACAGCGCCTTCGACTCGTCGAGGCCTTCGTAGCACTGCAGGCGGATCAAGCGGGCGCCGGTGAGCTCGGCGACGCTCTTGGCCAGTTGCGTCTTGCCGGTTCCGGCCGGACCCTCGACGAGGATCGGTTTGGCCAGACGGTCGGCCAGGAACGCCACCCCGGCGATGCCGTCGTCGGCGAGATAGTTGACGTCGCGCAAACCTTCGCGAACCTGTTGAACCGACGAGAAACGGGGGGTCATTCCGACGACACTACTGCCGGAACCCGTGGAGACCGCAGTTAGCGCCCTCGGGTCGTGGAGGGGACAGTCGACCCCGTACTCACCTATTCTGTTCGACGTGGGGGGAACCGACGGGAACGAATCGTCTGCGGACGTCGACGCCACGATTCGGTCCGCGACCGTCGACCGCACCCCGTCCGAGGCGGACCACGTCATCGACGAGCACGACGGCATGCGCAACATTCTCCGGAGCAACGCCGTGGTCGCCCTCGGCACCGGGCTGTCACGCCTCACCGGAATGCTGCGAGTCATCGTCTTCGGTGTCGTCGTCGGCCAGACGGCGCTCGCCGACGCCTACGACGGTGCCAACAACTCTCCCAACGCCGTCTACGAGCTGCTGCTCGGCGGAGTCTTGTCGGCCGCACTCGTCCCCATGTTCAGCCGCATGCTCGAAGATGACGACCGCGAGTCGGCCGAGGCAGTCGTCGGCACCGCGATCATCGCCCTGGCCGCCATCACCGCGGTGGCGACGTTCTTCGCCCCGATGGTGTTCCGAGTCTTCTCGCTCAACCCGGCCAGCGGCATCGACGTCGACCAGTTCCGCACGGTGGGCACAGCCCTCACCCGCATTTTCCTGCTGCAGATCTTCTTCTACGGGGTGTCGGCGCTGCTCGGTTCGTTGCTCAACGCGCAACGTCGTTTCTTTGCCGCGGCGTGGTCGCCGGTGCTCTCCAACATCGTCATCATCTCGACGTTGCTCTACGTCCCGATCCTGCTCCACCACCCCGATGACGGCATCCCGTTGGCCGAGGTGCTCAACAGCCCCTCGTTCCGTTGGTTGCTCGGCCTCGGAGCGACCGGCGGCATCGCGCTTCAGGCCCTCGTCTTGCTGCCGGCGATCCATCGCGCGGGACTCAACTTCCGGTTCCGGTTCCGGCCGCGCCATCCGGCGGTGAAACGACTCCTCGCACTCTCGGGTTGGACGTTCGGGTACGTGATGGCCAACCAGATCACGGTCATCGTGGTCAAGAACCTCGCCGAACCCGGCTCGGGCGGACAGGACGCCTTCGCCAAGGCCTCCACGTTCTTCTACTTCCCGCACGGCTTGTTGGCGATGAGCATCGCCACCACGTTCATCCCCGAGATGGCCCGTGCGGTGGCCCGACGCGACAAGTCGGCCTTCATCGAGCGCACGAACCTCGGCATCCGATTGGTGGGTCTGCTCACCTTTCCGGCCGCATTCACCTTCATGGTGTTGGCCCGACCGATCATCGGACTCCTCCTGCAGCACGGAGAATTCGACGCGACCGCGGCCGACACCACCTCGCGCGCCCTGGCCGGGTTGGCCCTCGGACTCATCGGGTATTCCGTCTACCTTTTCGCCCTGCGGGGCTTCTACGCCCATCAGGACACCCGCACCCCGTTCGTCATCAACTGCTTCCAGAACGTCCTCAACATCGTCCTCGCGTTTGTTCTGGCACCCGCGCTCGACGTGCTCGGTCTCGGACTCGCGTTCTCGATCTCCTACGTGCTGGCCGCGATCGCCGCCGTGTACGTGTTGCGTCTGAAAGTGCGGGGATTCTCGTCCACCGCGGTGTTACTCGGCCTCCTGCGCCTGGTTCTGGCGGCGGCGGCGATGGGAGCCGTAATGTGGGTCGTCCAGCGGCCGATCGGAGACAACTCCGGAGGCGGTGCGCTCACGAAGGTGGCCGTCGGACTGTTGGTGGGGGCGCTCAGTTACGTCGGTGCGCTCACGATCATGCGGGCACCGGAAATCGAACACCTGCGCGTGCTACGCGACCGGGTGCGATCGTTACGTTCGGGTTCAGCCCGGTAGCAGCACGAGGTCGTCCCGGTGGACCAACACCGAGGGCGCGGCCTCGTCGAGATCGGAGGTTCGTCGTCCCATCGATCGTCGCGCGAGGTCGACCGACATCTGGGCGATGCCGCGCGCGATGACCCGGCGATCCGGATCCATGATGTCGACGGTGTCGCCGACCTCGAAGTCGCCGACGACGCCGACGACACCGGCGGGCAGGAGCGAGACGGTTCCCCGGAGAAGTGCCCGCGCGGCCCCCTCGTCGACGGCGACCGAACCGCGCACCTCGCTGGCGAAGGCCACCCACAACTGCCGCGACGACAGTGCCCGATCCGAGCCGTGGAAGGTGGTGCCGACCCCCGAGGTGCCGTCGGTGGCAGCCGCGGTCACCCGCACGAGGACGTCGGGAATGGTCGCCTTGGTGATCACCGCGCGAATCCCCGACCACGACGCGATGCGCGCCGCCGAGAGTTTCGACGCCATGCCACCGCTGCCCCGGTTCGAGCCGGTGGCTCCGGCCGACACGCTCATCAAGGGATCCCGCTCGTGCACGTCGGAGATCAACGTCGCGGTCGCGTCGGTACGCGGGTCGTTGGTGTAGAGCCCCTCGGTGTCGGTGAGCAGGATCAACAGATCGGCGCGCAACAGGTGCGACAACAGCGCCGAGATGTGGTCGTTGTCGCCGAAACGGATCTCATCGTTGGCGATCGCGTCGTTCTCGTTCACTACCGGCACGCAACCGAGTTCGATGAGTCGATCGAGCGTATTGCGGGCGTGCAGGTACTGGGTGCGGTCGATGAAGTCGTGGGGCACCAACAACACCTGGGCCGCCACGAGCGCGTGTACCGCGAACTCGGCGTTGTACACCTCCATCAGGCGACTCTGACCCGCGGCGGCCAGGGCCTGCAGGGTGCGGATGTCGGATGGACGCTCGCTCAATCCGAGTGCCGACACGCCGGCCGACACCGCTCCCGACGTCACGAGAACCACCTCGTGGCCCGCGTCCCGCAGCCGGGCGATCTGGCGACAGACGTCGGCGATGATGGTGCGGTCGATCACCCCGAGTTCATCGGTGAGAGACGAGCTTCCGATTTTGACGACGATGCGCATTGCCGACAGACCGTACCGTTCCGGTCCGTCAGTTATCCGGCGAATAGTCGAACGAGAATCCGGCGATCCAGACCACGTCGCCCGCGCGCGCACCGGCGCGAGCGAGGAGCCGCGGCACACCGAGTTTCTTGAGACGCTCCTCGATGTACGTGAGGGCCTCGGGCGTCGTGACGTCGTTCAGGTGCACCGCGCGCTCGGCCTTGCGACCGTGGACTCGAAACCCTCCGGCGGCCAGTTTCTCGACCCATGCGCCGTCGGACTCCGGCTTCAGGATCACCCGGCCTTCGGTGGCCGGTAGATCCTGTCGGGCGTCGTGCACCAGGCTCGCCAATCGACCCACGAGTTCGCGCACCCCTTGGTTCGTCACCGCCGAGATCGCCGGGCCGTCCCACGCGGCGAGCATCTCGGCGGTCGCCGAGTCGGTCTTGGTGCCCACGATCACCCGCGGACGCTCGAGAAGAGTCGCGTCGTAGGAGCGCAACTCGTTCAACAGCACCTCGACCTGGGCCGCCGGACTGGTGTCGTCGACGGGGGCGAGATCGACGAGGACGCACAGGACCCGGGCCCGCTCGATGTGGCGCAAGAACCGGTGGCCGAGTCCGCGACCTTCCGATGCCCCCTCGATCAGGCCGGGGATGTCGGCCACCACGAACTCGGTCGTCGCGTCGAGACGCACGACCCCGAGGTTGGGCTCGAGCGTCGTGAACGGGTACGCGGCGATCTTGGGTTTGGCCGCCGAGATCACCGAGATGAGGGTGCTCTTACCTGCGTTGGGAAAGCCCACCAGAGCGACGTCGGCCATCAGCTTCAGTTCGAGCTTCAGCCATCGTTCCTCGCCGTGCTCGCCCTGTTCGGCGAACGACGGGGCCCGCCGTCGATTCGTGAGGAATCGAGCGTTGCCGCGTCCACCACGACCTCCGTGCGCGCCGACCCAGCGGTCCCCGTGGTCGACGAGATCGGCGAGCACCTCACCGGTGTACATGTCGCGCACCACCGTTCCCTCGGGCACGCGCACCTCGAGGGTCTCGCCTCGCTTCCCGTGCTGATCCTTGCCCATGCCGTGCACCCCGTTGCCCGCGATTCGATGCGGATGGTCGCGAAACGCCAGTAGCGACGCCACGTTGCGGTCGGCGACGAGCCAGACGTCTCCCCCGCGTCCGCCGTCACCGCCGTTCGGGCCGCCCATCGCGACGGGTCCCTCGCGACGGAAGGAAACGCAACCCGCTCCGCCGTCTCCCGCCTTCACGTTCAGTTGGCACTCGTCGACGAACTGGCTCATGGTCCCCTCACGCTACCGAGCCACCCTGCTGCGAGGCGTCGTATCACTCGTACACCCGTGACCTATCGTGAGTCCGTGAACGATCGCGACATGCAGGAGCGGGCCGAGCGTTGGGCCAGCACCATGTCGGGTGTTCACGCCGTCGGCGGCATCGTTCTCGCGCACGCCGACTCGTGGGCCGGTAGCGGCGAGCCGGGCGTTCGCGATCGCGCGTCACGCGAGGAACGCGAGGACGCCATGCTGTCGCGCCTGGCCTCCCGCGCCGACGGCGCCGGTGACCGCGCCGTCGAGGAGGAGGCCGACCCGTACCGCACCTGCTTCGAGCGCGACCGCGACCGCATCCTGCACGCACCCGCATTCCGTCGTTTGGCCGGCAAGACCCAGGTGTTCGTCTTCCCCGACGACCATCAACGCACCCGACTCACACACGCACTCGAGGTGGCCCAGGTGGCCACCTCGGTGGCCCGACCCCTCGGACTCAACGTGGCTCTGACCGAGGCAATCGCTCTCGGACACGACTGCGGCCACGGCCCGGGTGGCCACGCGTCCGAGGATGCGCTCGCTCCGTACGTCGACGGTGGTTTCGATCACGCCGTGTGGGGTGCCGACGTGACACTGACCCATCTGAACCTGTGTCGCCAGACCATCGACGGCATCCGCAACCATTCCTGGAGTCGACCTGCTCCGGCCACCCCCGAAGGCGAAGTCGTCAGTTGGGCCGACCGCATCGCCTACGTGTGCCACGACTTCGAGGACGCAGTCGATGCGCGCATCGTCAGCCCCGAGCAACTTCCGTCGGTGGTGCGGTCCCGGTGCGGCGACACTCGGACCAGCCAACTCGGAGCATTCATCACCTCGATGATCCGCGCCGCCATGGAAAGCGGACGGGTCGGCATGCTGGCCGCTGAAGCCGAGGCCTTGGCCGAGTTCCGGCGATTCAACTACGAACAGGTCTACTTGCGTTCGGCGAGCAAGAAACAGGCGGCCGCGGTGATCGACCTGTTGCGCGCCCTCGTCGAGCGATACATCGCCGAACCCCGACTGCTCCCCAACGGTGCACTTCTGGGCGGCGGCAGCGACGAGGCACGGGCGGCCGCGGTGAGTTATGTCGCAGGGATGACCGACCGCTACGCGTGTCGGCAAGGGGTCGCCCTGCTCGGTTGGACCACCGAGCGCCTGCCCCGGGGTATCGACGTCTAGATCGAGGTCACTCGGCGGGCAGGACGTCGACGACGCGACGACCCTTGCGCTCACCGAACTTGACGACGCCGTCGACCAATGCGAACAAAGTGTCGTCACCGCCGCGCCCGACGTTCTTGCCGGGGTGGAACTTGGTGCCGCGCTGACGGACGACGATGGTCCCAGCGGTGATGCTCGTGCCGGCGAAGGCCTTCACGCCGAGGCGCTGTGCGTTGGAGTCGCGGCCGTTACGGGTCGAACCGCCGCCCTTGGTCTTCGACATGACTCAGCCTTTCGCGATCGAGGTGATCTCGACCACCTGGTAATGCTGACGGTGACCGTAGCGGCGACGCTGGTTGGTGCGACGCTTATAGGTGAAGCCGTCGATCTTGGGACCCGACGCCGCACCGACGATGCGACCCGAGACCTTCGATCCGGACAGCTGGGAGGGCGTGGCCAGAACAGTGTCGCCGTCGACGACCAGCACGGGCGTGAAGTCCACCGTGGCACCGTGTTCGGCGCCGAGGAGTTCGACATGCACTTGCTGGCCCTCGGTCACACGGACCTGCTTGCCACCGGTTGCGATCACTGCGTACATAGCGAAGCACGAGACTACCCGCCCGTCGGGAGCATCCCAACGCTCCCAACCGGGAAGTCTGCCGAGGTCAGAGCAACAAATCGTGGTCGACGAGCACGCCGCGACCCTGACAATCGGGGCACTGCCCGGCGAAGCTCGTGAGTAGACCCTCCCCGATCCGTTTGCGGGTCATCTCGACGAGACCCAGTTCGGAGATGTCGAACACCTGAGTGCGGGTCTTGTCGCGCGCCAGCGCCGACCGGAAGGCCTCCACCACCTTGCGGCGGTTCTCCTTGATCTCCATGTCGATGAAGTCGATGACGATGATCCCGCCGATGTCGCGCAAACGCAATTGGTGGGCGACTTCCTCGGCCGCCTCCAGGTTGTTCTGGAACACGGTGGTCTCGAGGTTCGACGTCCCCACGTTGCGACCGGTGTTGACGTCGATCACGGTGAGCGCCTCGGTGTGCTCGATGATGAGTGAGCCACCCGACGGCAACCACACCTTGCGGTCGAGGGCCTTGTGGATTTGTTCGTGCACGTGGTGCTTCTCGAACAGGGGCAGCCCCTCGACGGCGGGATCGTGGTACTCGACGCGATCGGCCAGTTCGGGGTTGAAGTCCTGCACGTAATCGCGGACGTCCTCGAACAGTTGGCGGTCATCGATCACGACCCCGCGATACTCGCTGTTGAACTCCTCGCGGATGACCCGGACCGCCAACGGAGGTTCGCGGTACAACAGGGTCGGTCCGCTGGTCTTCTTGGCCTTGGCCTCGATCTGGTTCCACTGTTCGACGAGTCGCGTCATGTCGGCGCGCAATTCGTGCTCAGTCGCCGTCTCGGCGGCGGTGCGGACGATCAGACCGTGTTCGTCGGGTTTCACACGATCAAGGATGCTGCGCAAGCGCTTGCGCTCGGCGTCAGGTAGACGCTTGGAGATGCCGTACGTGCGCGAGTTGGGGATCAGCACCACGAAACGCCCGGGCAGCGACACCTCCTGGGTGAGTCGGGCTCCCTTCACCCCGATCGGGTTCTTGGTGACCTGACACACGATCAACTGCTTGCCCTTCAGGATCTGCTCGATACGGGGCTGACTGTCGACGATGTCCTCGGCGTCGTATTGCACGTCACCGCGATACAGCACGGCGTTCTTGGGCGTTCCGATGTCGACGAACGCGGCCTCCATTCCCGGCAAAACATTCTGGACCTTACCCACGTAGATGTTCCCGTGAATCTGGGCCACGTCGTCGGCCGGCCGACTGACGTAGTGCTCGATCAGACTGCGTCCTTCGAGTACCGCCACCTGGGTCAGGTTGGGGCGTACCTGCACGCACATCAGGTGCCGTCCTATGGGTCGGCCGTTGCGCTCGCGACCGCGGCGCCGCTCGACGACATCGGCGTCGGTCGACCGCGGGGCACCACGCTCGTCGGACGAGCCACGACCCCGGCCGTTTCGCCGACGCTTCTTGCGACTCGCACCATCGGAATCCGCGGCGCCACCGCTCACCGCGGGTTGCGGATTCTTGGGCGCGCCCTTCGACGGGGCCGTGTCCGACTCGTCCTGTTGTCCTTTGGGGGACCGTTGTCCTTTGGGGGGCCGCTGACCCTTGGGTCGTGGGCCTCCTGCACGCTGACCACCGGGCATCGTCACCGTCGGGCCGCTCGAGGGCGGAGCGGGGCGCGTGTCGCCGATCTTGGGTCGGGCCACCACCGCGGCGGCGGCCTCGGCCGACGGCCGACCCTCGCGGGCCGGCTCGGGTAGTTCGAGCGGATTCCGGTCGACCCCGGAATCGCCAGAGATCACGTCGTTGCCAGAGATCTCGTCGTCATCGGAGACATCGTCGTCATCGAAGACATCGTCGCCAGACGGTGCCGAGTCGCGCGGACCGGTGGATCCCTGCGGACGGGGCCGATTACGACCTCCGCGCGATCCGCGACGGCGCTTCTTGCGATTCGGGTTGGGGCTCGACTCAGCGGCGCCCGCAACGGACTCGCTCGCGGGCTCCTCGGACATGGGGGTGTCGTTCGTGGACATGAAGGTTTTCCTTTCTCATGCGCACACCTGAGGGTGCGCAGCGCGGAGGTCGAGCACATCGCTGAGCTCGCCGTTCCGCTCGATCAGTTGGTTGATTCGCAGCACTCGGGTGAGGTGATTCCATGGTTCGCACCCGGGCACGAGGACTTCGATCAATTCGGTCGGTCGGATTCCCCGGCCGGCCGTGGTGAGCACCGCTTCGATGAGTGTGCCGCGGGACTCATCGGGCCAGTGCTGCGGCAGAACTCGCTGCTCGTGCAACGGCGCCAGCCCCAATATTCCGGGACGTACGTCGTCGCGACGCTTCTCCCCCTTGCGCTCGCGTTCGAGCCAGAGCTCGTTCGCGTTCATCACCCGCGACATCGCGGCCTCCACGTCGGGAGAGTCGACGACCATGGCCCAGGTGGTGGCGACCACGTCTTCTTGCAGGGAGACCTCGGCCGACCCGCACTCGCGAATGCCCGTCACCGCCATGCCCGTGGGCAAGCTCGCGTCGATGCGCTCGGCGATCGCCGCGAGATCGGCCGCGGTGACACCTGCCGCCTCGTCGAAAGTGACATCGAGCAACTCGCCCACCGACTCGGCCCCGGTCGGCAGGGCCAGACCGAACGCCATACGGGCGCGCGGGGTGAACCCGGTCGACATCGCCACCGGCACCGCGGCCTTGCGCAAGGTGCGCTCCCAGATGCGGGCCACATCGCGATGACCGGTGAAACGGATCTTGCCGAGTTTGCAGTAGGTGATGCGCGCTTTCACGACACCACCAACGCCTTGGGTCGCAACGACACCGGAACCACTCCGCCGCGGCGGAGATCCTGCCCCGTGCCCTGACTTCCTCCAGCCGGCGGAACCGGCGATGCCACGATGTGCTCGAGACCGTCGCCGGTACACACGCCGCAGTCGTAACATGGCGTCCAACGGCAATCCTCGAGTCCGTTCTCGGCCAGCGCCGCGCGCCAGTCCTGCCACAAGAAGTCCCGGTGCAGTCCGGCCGACAGGTGCTGCCACGGCAGTACCTCGCTCTCGTCCCGGTGGCGCGTGACGTACCAGTCGGGCGAGAGTCCCTCGGCGGCCATGGCATCGAGCCAACGGTCGAGATCGAAGAACTCCGACCATTCCTGGAACGTGCCACCGGAGCGCCACACCCGCTCGATCACGGCGCCGACGCGTCGATCGCCCCGACTGGCCAGACCCTCGGCCAACGTCGCCGCCGGATCGTGCCATTTCACGTGCACTCCCTTGGCTCTGCTGGCCGCCTCGCGAACGAGCCCGATCTTGCGTCGCAGTTCGGGAACACCGTTCTGTCCGAACCATTGGAAGGGCGTGTGCGCCTTCGGGACGAACCCGCCCACGCTCACCGTGACGCTGGCGCGATTGGTGTGCTTGCGGCCGATCGCCACACAACCCGCGGCGAGGTCGACGATTCCCTGGGTGTCGACGTCGGTCTCGGTGGGCAAACCGGTGAGGAAATAGAGCTTCATACGCGACCAGCCCGACGAAAACGCCGAGTCGACCGCCCCGTACAAGTCCTCCTCGGTGATCAACTTGTTGATGACCGTTCGTAATCTCCATGTGCCCGCCTCGGGCGCAAAAGTCAGTCCGCTACGGCGTCCACTGGCGACCTGGGCCGCCAGACCCACCGTGAATGCGTCCACCCGCAACGACGGGAGGCTCACCGTCGGCGCGCCGCAGGCGGTGGGGTCCGGAACCACGGACCGAACCACCGACTCGATGCCGCTGAAGTCGGCGGTGGACAACGAGGTCAGGCTCACCTCGTTGTAGCCGGTGCGCTGCAGGCCCTCGCCGATCATCGTTCGCACCTGGTCGGCCGGACGTTCGCGGACCGGACGGGTGATCATGCCGGCTTGGCAGAAGCGACATCCTCGCGTGCAACCACGGAACACCTCGACCGCGAGACGATCGTGCACCACCTCGGTGAGCGGCGCCAGCGGACGCTTCGGGTACTGCCACTGACCGAGGTCGGCCACCGTGCGCTTGGTGACGACTTCGGGAACATCGGCGAACCGCGGCGTCACGGAGACCACCCGCTCGCCATCGTGGACGACGTCGTAGAGCGAGGGCACGTACACCCCGGCGATGTGCGAGAGTTCGCGCAACACCGCCGGGCGCGAACCTTCGGTGCGTCCGGACGACTTCCAGGCCCGAACCACCTCGGTGATCTCTCCGATGACCTCCTCACCCTCGCCGAGGACGGCGCAATCGATGAAGTCGGCCATGGGTTCGGGATTGAACGCGGCGTGACCACCGATGATCACCAAGGGGTCGTGCGGTCGTCTGTCGGCTGTTCGCACCGGCACCCCGGCCAGGTCGACCATGTTGAGCACGTTGGTATACACCAACTCGGCCGACACGTTGAAGGCCAAGACATCGAACTCCTCGGCCGGGCGGTGGGTGTCGACCGAGAACAACGGGATCCCCTGCTCGCGCAAGAGGGCCTCGAGGTCGACCCACGGTGCGTACGTGCGCTCGGCAACGGCGTCGGGGCGCTCATTCAGGATCTCGTAGAGGATCTGCAAGCCCTGATTGGGCAGGCCGACCTCGTACACATCGGGGTAAGCGAGCAACCAGGCCACCTTGGCCCGGTCATGTCGGGGCGACACTGCCCCGTCCTCGCACCCGATGTAGCGGGCTGGTTTGCGCACCCTCGCTAGGAGCGGTTCGAGCCGCGACCAGAGGGATGACATGACGACCCGAGTGTACCGGCGACCCGGCGAGTGGGCGGGTCCGGGCTGTGGAAAACCCCTACCGGAGGCGCCGCATGTGGACGCTCTCGACGAGGCCGATCATGATCGCGAAGGCGATGAGCGACGATCCGCCGTAACTGACGAAGGGCAGGGGAACCCCGGTGACGGGCATGATGCCCATGGTCATCCCGATGTTCTGGAAGACGTGCCAGAGCACGATCCCGAAGATGCCGGCGCACAGGTAGGCCCCGAAAGTGTCCCGGGCGAGGTTCGCGACCCGCCAGATGCGGAACAGCATCACGCCGAACAGTCCGATCACGAGCCCGCCGCCGAGCATCCCGAACTGCTCGGCCACCGCCGAGAAGATGAAGTCACTCTGTTGCACCGGGATGAACTTGCCGTTGGTGAGCGGACCCTGCAGGTACCCCTTTCCGAACCAGCCTCCCGTGGCCACGGCACGCTTGGCGTAGCGAACCTGGAAGACGTACTGCTGGAGACTCTCCTCGGTGGAGTTCTGGTTGATAAAGGCCTCGATGCGTCGCAGCTGGTATCGATCGACGATGCCGGCGATGATAGCCGCGGCGATGGTGGCCACGGTGAGCATCGAGATGAGCAACAGGTAGCGCAGTTTGGCTCCCGCCATCACGAGCACGCAGATGGCGCCGACGATCATCACGAACGCCGAGCCGAGGTCGGGCTGCACGATGGTCAAGGCCACCGGCACGCCCACGATCAGGAGCCCGTTGATGAACTGGCCGTAGCTGATCGACGATTCCCGAGACTCGCTGTAGTAGGCGGCCAGGGCCACCAGGACCGCCGGCTTGGCGAACTCGGCCGGCTGGAACGCGATCGGACCGAAGTCGAAGGAGAGTCGCGCACCCCCACGAAGAGCCCCCGCCGAGAGCACCAGGACGAGCGCGATCAGGGACACGCCGTAGAGGAAGTAGGCGCGGTCGTTCAACATCGTGTAGTCGAACGACATGACCACGGCGAGCACGATCGCCGCGACGATCAAGAAGACGACCTGCCGGGTGGCGAACCAGTACGGATCGCCGTCGACCTTCCAGAAGGTCGCGCTGTAGATGGAGAACGCGCCGATGATGCCCAGGATCACGACGCTCGTCAGGAGAGCCCAGTCGATGTTGCGCTGGGGCGACCCCAGGCTCGACCGGATGTTGCCGAGGCCACTGTCGGGACGGCGACGCATGATCGGAAGGGCCATCAGTCCCGACCTCCGTAGGCCGCGCCGCCGAGACACCGCGTGCTCGGAAGTTTGCGTTCGGGGGCCGCGACCATCGAATCCGTGTTGAGCGGATTGGAAGGGACGACCGGGTCCATCAACGCCGCGCCGTCGAAGGCCATGAACATGCACTTCACCACTGGGGCGGCGGCCTTGGCGCCATAGCCGGCCTTCTCGAGATACGCCGACACCACGACGGGTCGACCCGCGTCGATACTGAAGGCGGCGAAAGCCGACGAGTCGTTCCAGGGCAGGCTGGCGGCACCCTGGGCGGTCCCGGTCTTTCCGGCGATCGGCAACTCGTCGTAGGGGTAACTCTTGAAGAGTCGTTCTCCGGTCGTGGCGTGATACGAGCCGTTGTCGACGCCGGGACCGGTGATCACTCGCTTCAGACCGTTCACGATCGGGTCGCGGATGTCGTCAGGGATGTCGAGACTGCGGATGGTGTTCTTCAAACCGAGATTCAACACCACCTCGGACTGCGCAAGGTCGGCGAATCCGATCGCCGCCGAATCCGGAGTGGCCGGACTGAGCAGGGCCAGGGCGATCAAGGGGCGATTGACGTCGCCGCCGTTGGCGAGTGTGCCGTAGGCCTGAGCCACCTGCAGCGGCGACGCAGCCAGCAATCCCTGACCCACGGAGAGCTGCACGTTGTCGCCGACGAGGTAGTTCGGGCTCTCCCCCTCCATCAACACGCCGTCCTCGACGAGTTTGCGCTTGCTCTCCTTGTCGGGGACGCGACCGGCCGACTCGTACGGGAGGTCGATGCCCGTCTTGGAACCGAAGCCGAACTTTCGCACCTCTTCTTGGAGAATCGGTTGTCCGCCGCGCTCGGAGAAGATCTCCTCGCCGATCTTGTAGAAGAACGTGTCGGTCGACACCGCCAGGGCGTCCTCCACGGTCACCGGTCCGTAGCGACAGGCGTAGTTGCCACCGCCGCACAGCGCGTTTCGATAAATGCACTTCACCAACTGGCAGGTCTCGCGGTCGATGCTCACCAGGGTGTACGAACCCTGGTCGTTGTAGCGATATCTCGCACCCCCGGGCAACTGACCCGTCGCCAACGCCGCGTAGGCGACGAAAGGTTTGAAGCTCGACCCGAGGTTGTACTGACCCGAGATGGCGCGGTTCACGAGCAGCGACTGGTCGGGGTCCTTGGTGTTCGGGAAGATCTGGGCGAACTTGTCGCCCGAGATGCCCGCGTTGAACCAACGGTTGTCGAAGGTCGGGTAACTCGCCAGGGCCAGCACCTCGCCGTTCGAGTAATCCATCATGACCACCGACCCGGCGGGGGCCTTGAGGTTCGCACAGTCCGGGAACTGGGGCTTCACCGGCTGGCGTTTCTCGTCCTTGGCCTGACATGCCGTGACGAATCGGTTGAGCCGCAACTGGGTCTCGAGGGCCTGCTCGGCGAACTGCTGGTAGTCGAGATCGATCGCCAGTTGGAGATCGTTGCCCGGGGTCGGCTCGACACGTTCGATCACGCGCAGGATCGCCCCGCGGGAGTCGACTTCGTATCGGACGTAACCGGGGGTGCCCCGCAGGTACGGCTCGAAGATCTTCTCGACGCCGAATTGGCCGACGCGCTCGTTGAGGTCGTAACCGAGGTCCTTGTACTGCGCGGAATCACCCTTGGTGATCGCTCCGAGGTAGCCGACCACGTGGGCCGCCAACGGGGCGAAGGGATACTCGCGTTTCCATTGGATGGTGGCGTCGACGCCGGGGAAATCCTCAGAACGTTCGAGCAGATACGCGACGGTCTCCTCGCTCACTCCCTCTTTCAGCGGCATGGGTAGCAACGGGCTGTACTTGGAACCGGTGCGCTTCCCGGTCGAGCCGACCGGTCCGGCGTACCGGGTTTCCATGTCGTCGACGGGCATGTCGAGAACGGGGGCCAGCCGCGAGAACAACTCCGACCGGTCGGCATCGTCGTTCATGGCCTCCCAGGCCACCGTCACCGTGACGATGCGCTCGTTGTCGGCGAGGATGCGACCCTCGCGGTCGAAGATGCGCCCCCGCTCGGGCAACAACTTCACGGTGCGCGTCTTGTTCGACTGCACCTTCAATTCGAGCGCACTGGAGTCGACCACCTGCAGAAACCACATGCGAAGTCCGAGCGCCGTGAAGATCACCGTGGCCGCCACACCGAGCGCGACGAGGCGCGACGATCGACGGTCACCGGGCATGAATACAGCCTCCCACTCGGGGCCGAGCGGCGGGCGTCACCGTCACAGGTACACCTCGGCCGGGGGCGCCAGTCGCTGCTGGCGACGCACGGCGAGACACCACCGCATCACCGGCACGACCACGAAACTCGCCGCGCCGTTGAACAACGCCACCACGAACATGACCTTCACCAGTCGCGACGAGATCCAGCCCTCGACACCGATCCAGTTCGCGATGACCGGTTGCACGAACACCGCCGCGGCGCTGAGCCCGGCACAGGTCACCGCATTGAGCCACCGGGGGTTGGCGAGCGACTGAGAGAAAGCGAAACCGCCGACGAAACCGGCCAACCCGTACACCAAGGCCGACAATCCCAAGGGAGACGTCAGCACGAAATCTAACATCACGCCCAACACGAAGCCGGCCAGAGCGCCGCCTTCGGGTCCGGCGGAGACACCGGCGCCGATCGCCATGCACAACAAGAGTTGCATGACGATCCCGAACGGCGTCAGCTCGGCGAGCAAAGTCGTCTGCACGGCGAGAGCCGGCAGACCGACCATGAGCAGTCGAACGAAAGGGCGATTGACGAGTTCGATCATCGATCCGATACCACCGGTTGGTACAACAACACGCGTACGAAGTTCAAGGTCGACAGACGCGCGGTCAGGCGGACCTCGAGCACCGCACCGGCGGTGCCGGTGCGTTCGACGATCTTGATCACGCGACCAACGACGATCCCGCGCGGCGCCAGGCTGCTCGAACCTCCCGAGGTGACGACGAGCGCTCCAACTCGGACTTCACCGAAACGCGAATTCTGGTCGATGAACTCCACCACCGGCGACTTGTCGCGTCCGCGACCCCGGAAGATGCCGGTCTCCACCGTGGGGAGCTCGTTGATGTCGATGGTCGTGGTCGGTGCGAGGGTCGAATCCGCCGGGGCGATCGTCGACACGGCCACGGTGGTCGTTCCGAGCGCACCGAAGTCGACGCCACTCAGGTCGATCGTGGTGGTGGCGGCGGTGGTGCTCGTCGTGGAGGGCACGGTGGTCGTGGTGGGTGCGGTCGTGGTGGTGGTCGTGGTGGTGGTCGTGGTGGTGGTCGTGGTCGACACATCCTCGGGCTGATTGACGATCTGAACCGGGATCGCGTACTGCACGTCACTGGCCAGCATCACCACCGAGCGGTTGGGGAAGACCTGGGTCACCTTGCCCACCAGCCCCGCAGCGTTGACCACCGTCATTCCCACCTGCAGTCCCCGGTCCGAGCCCTGATTGATCTCGAGCGTCTGGGAATAATTCGACGGCGAGCCGCCGATCACCTGGGCCGTCACCGACGAGACATCGACCAAGTTGTCGATGCCGTTCAACGCCAACAGTTCCTGGGCGTCGCGCACGATGGCCAGCGCGGCGATGAACGCACCCTCCTGCTGGTCGAGTTGGTCGCGCAGACGTTCGTTCTCGGCCTCCAACTCGCCGTAGTTCGTGATGCCCCGCCAGGCGTTCTGCACCGGTCGGGTGATCACCCGGGTGGCGTCCTCGATCGGATGGAACACGTAGCCGAAAACATCCCGCGCACTACCGATGACACCGTTGCCCTGTTGATCGAGCGTGATCAGCAGGATCGATGTCAGGGCCAGCAGGGCAGCGGCCCGACGTCGGCTGACCGAGTAGATCGGCATCGATCAACCTCAGTCGCCACTCTGGGAGAGCAGTCCGCCCATCATCTCGATGTTCTCGAGCGCGCGACCCGAGCCGATCACCACCGAATACAGAGGATCGGGGGCGATGTTGATGGGCATTCCGGTCTCGTGCGCGAGGCGTCGGTCGATGCCCGCCAGGAGGGCACCGCCGCCGGTGATCGTGATCCCCTGGTGCATGATGTCCGCCGCCAGTTCGGGCGGCGTCTTGTCGAGGGTCGTGCGCACCGCGTCGACGATCGCGGCCACCGGCTCGGCGATCGCTTCTCGCACCTGGTCGGTCGACAGCGTGATCGTCCGCGGTAGACCACTGATGAGATCGCGTCCACGGATGTCAGCCTTGAGTTCCTCGGCGAACGGCCATGCCGAGCCCATCTGGATCTTGATGTCCTCGGCGGTGCGCTCGCCGACGGCCAACGAGAACTCCTTCTTCAGGTAGGCGACCACGGCCTCGTCAAGTTCGTCACCCGCCACCCGCAACGACTGCGCGGTCACGATGCCGCCGAGCGAGATGACCGCCACCTCGGTGGTACCGCCACCGATGTCGACGATCATGTTGCCACTCGGTTCGTGGACCGGTAGGTCGGCCCCGATGGCGGCGGCCATCGGTTCTTCGATGATGTGCACCGGCTTGCGCGCCCCGGCGTACTCGGCAGCGTCCTGTACCGCGCGCTGTTCGACCCCGGTGATACCCGATGGCACGCAGATCACCATTCTTGGCTTGCTCCAACGGCTGCTGTGCACCCGCTGGATGAAATAGCGCAGCATCTTCTCGCACACCTCGAAGTCGGCGATGACGCCGTCTTTCAAGGGACGCACCGCCCGAATGTGGCCCGGGGTCCGGCCCATCATGCGCTTGGCTTCCTCGCCGACGGCGACCGGGCGCCCGTCGGCCACGTCGAGAGCCACGACCGACGGCTCGTTCAGCACCACGCCCTGGCCCCGAACGTAGATCAAGGTGTTGGCCGTCCCGAGGTCGATCGCTATGTCCCGCCCGAGGGCCAACGGATTGTTGCGGGCCATGGCCTGAGCCTCCTACGACGTCGAGATCCCGGGTCGACGACCAACGGGATGAATCCCCGAAATGTTACAGATTCGGGAAGAAAATGCCGATCTCGCGGGTCGCCGATTCGAGGGAATCGCTGCCGTGCACGAGGTTCTCGGTGAAGAGAATGCCCAGGTCACCGCGGATGGTGCCGGGCGCGGCGTTGCGCGGATTGGTCGTGCCCATCATCGTGCGCACGACCTCCCAGGTGTTCTCCGGACCTTCGAGCACGAGGGCTACCACCGGACCTCGCGACATGAAGGCCACCAAATCCGCGTAAAAGCCCTTGCCCACGTGCTCCTCGTAGTGACGAGCCAAGGTCGCCGCATCGAGACGACGCAATTCCATCGCCACGAGGGTGAGGCCCTTGGCCTCGAAACGCGACAGGACATCGCCCACGAGACCGCGTTCGACGGTGTCGGGCTTGAGCAGAACGAGGGTGCGATCGGACATGGGGGCAGGTTACCGGCGAGATCAGGGCAGGGCATGGGCCAGGTGGGTGCGGGCCGCACCCACCACGTACAGCGAACCGGTGATCAGGATCGCGTCGTCCGGGCCGGCGTCGGTCAGGGCGAGATCGATGGCCCGTTCGACCGAGGTCGCCGACTCGCTGTTGTCGCACCCGATGCGCCGGGCCGCGGCCACGACCTCGTCGACGGGCAGACCCCGTGGTGAAGGTGCCGGACAACAGATGACTCGATCGAACTCGTCGGCCCGCAACGCCGACAACATGTCGTCAGGGTCGCGTCCCCGCAGACAGCCCACCACCAGCACCCGACGACCTGCCGGATCGAAATCCTCGAAGAAGACCGCGGCGCAGACATCGGCACCGGCCGGGTTGTGGGCGCCGTCGATGATGACGAGGGGCTGGTGCCCCATCACCTCGAAGCGGCCCGGCATGGTGACTGCCTCCATCGCCTCGTCGATCACGTCCTGGGGAAGGGGTCGGGCGAAGAACGCCTCGACCGCGGTGATCGCCACGACCGCGTTCTCGGCCTGGTGTCGTCCGTGCAAGGGGACGAGGACCTCGGGGTAGATGGTCGTGGGTGTGCGCAGACCGACGAGTCGCCCGCCAAGGGCGAGTTGGTTGGAGTCCACCTCGAAGTCGGTGCCCCGCACGAGCAGCGAGGCTCCGCCCTCGGCCGCGAAGATCGACACCAATTCGGGGTCGGTCTCACCGCACACCACGACGCTCGAGGGCTCGATGATGCCGGCTTTCTCGCGGGCGATGTCGGCGCGGGTGGGCCCGGCGAACTCGGTGTGGTCGAGCCCGATGTTGGTGATCACCGCCACCTGTGCGTTCACGACGTTGGTGGCGTCCCACCGACCGAGCAGACCGACCTCGATCACCATGGCGTCCACCGCCTCGTCGGCGAACCAACGGAATGCGGCGGCCGTGCAGATGTCGAAGTAACCGGGTCTCACGCCCGACAACATCTCGAGGTCGCTCACCGCGGCGATCTGCTCGGCGAACGCCTCGTCGGAGATCGCGAGTCCGTCGATCGCGAATCGCTCGTTGACCCGTTCGAGGTGCGGGCTCGTGTACGTGCCGACGCGCAGACCGCTGGCCATCAGCAGTCGGGTCACCATCTGGGCGGTGCTGCCCTTTCCGTTGGTGCCGGTGATGTGGATGACCGGCGCACAGTGCTGGGGGTCCCCCATCAGCGCGCACAGACGAGTGATCACCTCGGTCGAGGGCGACTCGATGCGACCGGTCTTCTGGTACGACGCCCGGTCGTCGAGATACGCGAGAGCCTGCTCGTATGTCACGGGAACGACGTCAGCTGGCGGCGCGGCGCGGACGCGACACCCGGGCCGCGGAACGCAACACCAACTCGGGCGCCACCTTGTCGCGCACCACCGACTCGTCGACGACCACCTTTGCGACATCGGCGCGGCCGGGAAGATCGAACATCACGTTGAGCAGGGTCTCTTCGAGGATCGCGCGCAAACCACGCGCCCCGGTGCCCCGTTCGAGGGCCTGCTCGGCCACCGCGTCGAGAGCGGTCGGAGTCAACTCGAGTTCGACATCTTCGAACTCGAAGAACTTCTGGAACTGCTTCACGAGCGCGTTCTTGGGCTCGACGAGAATCTGCACGAGCGCTTCCTTGTCGAGGTTGTGCACCGCTCCGACCATCGGCAGACGACCGACGAACTCGGGGATGAGGCCGAAGGCCAACAGGTCCTCGGGGAGCACCTGAGCGAAGAGGTCGCCGGTGTTCTTCTCGGCCTTGCTGCGCACCGTGGCGTGGAAGCCGACGCCCTTGTGGCCGATGCGCTGTTCGATGATCTTGTCGAGGCCAGCGAAGGCTCCGCCACAGATGAACAACACGTTGGTCGTGTCGATCTGGATGAACTCCTGGTGCGGGTGCTTGCGTCCGCCCTGCGGCGGAACCGAGGCCACGGTTCCCTCGAGGATCTTGAGCAGTGCCTGCTGCACGCCCTCGCCCGACACGTCGCGGGTGATCGACGGGTTCTCGCTCTTGCGGGCGATCTTGTCGATCTCGTCGATGTAGATGATGCCGGTCTCGGCCTTCTTCACGTCGAAGTCGGCGGCCTGGATCAACTTGAGGAGGATGTTCTCCACGTCCTCGCCCACGTATCCCGCCTCGGTGAGCGCGGTGGCGTCGGCGATGGCGAAGGGGACGTTGAGCATGCGGGCCAGGGTCTGGGCCAGGTGCGTCTTGCCGCATCCGGTGGGGCCGAGCAGGAGGATGTTGCTCTTGGCCAATTCGACCTCGTCACGTCGGGCGACGCCGGTCTCCTTCTGGTACTGCAAGCGGCGGTAGTGGTTGTACACCGCCACGGCCAACACCTTCTTGGCCTGGTTCTGTCCCACCACGTAGTCGTCGAGGAAGTTGCAGATCTCTCGCGGCTTGGGGAGTTCCTCGAGGCGCAAGTCGGCGGCCTCGCGGACCTCCTCCTCGATGATCTCGTTGCAGAGGTCGATGCACTCGTCACAGATGTACACGCCGGGACCGGCGATCAGCTTCTTGACCTGCTTCTGGGACTTGCCACAAAACGAGCACTTCAGGATCTCGCCGGTGTCTCCAAATTTCGCCATGATCGCCCTCCCTTCGAGGTGACAGCCTTACACATCATGACCGATCTTCGGTTGGATACCGGCCCGACTTGAGAAATCGGTGGAACGGGGAAACCGCTGGTCAGCGGATGGGACCGGTGCGGTCGACGACCGTGCGCGAGCTGATCACGTCGTCGATGATTCCGTAGGCCAATGCCTCGCTGGCTTCCATCACGAAGTCACGATCGGTGTCGGCGTGGATGCGCTCGATCGGCTGCCCGGTGTGCCGGGCCAGGATCTCCTCGAGGATGTCGCGCATGCGGAAGATCTCCTTGGCGGCGATCTCGAGGTCGGTCACCTGTCCGTAACCGACCTGGCCGTAGGGCTGATGCAGCAACACGCGGCTGTGCGGCAAGGCGAGCCGCTTGCCCTTGGTGCCGGCCGCCAGCAAAACTGCTGCGGCCGAGGCCGCCTGACCGAGGCAGATGGTGGCGATGTCGTTCTTGATGAACTGCATCGTGTCGTAGATCGCGAACAGAGCGGTGATGTCGCCACCGGGACTGTTGATGTAGATGTTGATGTCCTTGTCGGGGTTTTCGCTTTCGAGGTGGATCAACTGCGCGCAAACGAGGTTCGCGATGGTGTCGTCGATCGGCGTGCCGAGGAAGAGGATGTTCTCCTTGAGCAGTCGGCTGTAGAGGTCGTAGGCGCGCTCACCGCGATTGGTCTGCTCGACCACCGTCGGCACGTAGTAGTTCTGGGCCTCGAAGTTCATGTATGTCCTGTCAGTCGTGGTCGGCGGGGTCGGTGGCACCATGATCATGCCCGTCGTGATCGTGTCCAGCAAGGTCGTGCGCTTGGTGATCGGCCTCGGAGAGCCCGATGACCGTGTCGCGGTCGAGCAACATGCCATTCGGGTCGACGTATTCGACGCGATGAATCAACCAATCGAGAGCCTTCGACTTGGAGATCTCGGCGGCCAGATCGACGATGGCGTCGTTCGCCTGGTACGCGGCACGCACCTGCTCGGCGCTGTACAGGCGGATCTTCTTGTTCTTGCCGCCTCCTTGCATCTCGGCCTGTCGGATGGCGGCCTCGTTGCTGCGGTCGGCCATCGACTCGAACTCGCGCTCGATCTCGTCGTCCGTGGCCTCGAGTCCCTCGGCCAGCACCACCGCACGCAGGGCCAGGTCGACCTTGCACGCCTTGATGCTCTGCGGACGGATGCCCTCCACGAACGATGCCGCGTCCTGACCGGTGGCCTGAAGCCACTGGTCGATGTTGATGCCCTGCATCTGAAACTGACGGATGGTGTTCTCGACCCGGCGTTGCAGGTCGGCGGCCACCATCGACTCGGGTGCGTCGATCTCGACGAGGGCGGCCAGCGCGTCGGTGACCTTCTCGACGACTCCGTTGCGCACCTGATTGAGGCGGTTGTTGCCAAGTCGGGAGGAAATCGATTCGCGCCAACCGACGAGAGTCTCGTGACCCTCGATGTTCTCCGACACCCATGCGTCGTCGAGATCGGCGACCACCAGTTCTTGAACCGCGGTGACCGTCACCGCGAAGTCGGCCGGGGTGTCGGTGCCCGAGGGCGTGTCGGTGAAGGTGAGCTTGGTGCCCGCCGTGCTACCCACCAACTGGTCGTCGAACGAGGGGGCCACCCACTTCTTGCCGATCTCGTACGACCACTCGTCGACCGCGAGACCCGCAACCGGCTCGCCATCACGACGGCCGATCAGGTCGACGATCACGTAGTCGCCCACCGCGGCCGCGCGGTCGACGTTCGTCAACTTGCCGAGCCGCCGACGCTCGGCCTCGACGACGTCGTCGATCTCGGCGTCGGTGACGTCGATGGCCGGGACCTCGACCCGCAACCCACCGTATCCGGGCACCGTGATCACGGGGCGCACCTCACAGGTGGCGTCGAAGGTGACCGAACCGGAATCCTGACCACCGGTGATCTCGATCTCGGGGGTGGCGATGATGTCGACGTTCATCTCACGCACCGCGGTGGCGAGGTGACGTGGGACCCCGTCGCGCAGAGCCTGCTCGCGGGCGGCGGCGATGCCGATGCGCGCCTCGAGCACCTTGCGCGGGGCCTTGCCGGCCCGGAAGCCGGGCAGGCGGATCTCCTGGGCGATCTTGGCGAACGCGGCATCGATGTCGCGGGCGAAGTCGGATTCGTCGACCTCGACCGAGAGCTTCACGCGATTGCCTTCGAGGGTTTCACAGGTGGTCTTCACAGGGAGTCGAGTGTACCGGCGGTGTCGCGCGGCGGACCCACGGTGGGGCATGATTGGTGTATGCCCACGTGGAAGCCCCATGCCCTCGCCAAGCCGCACGCCGACCAACTCGACCTCCGCCTCGGTGACAAGGTCGAAGCCGCCGTCGATCTCGCCGACGTGGCCGCGGGCACCGAGGGCAAGGTCATCCTCGCCAACGGGTTCAACTGGCAGCGGTACCGCGTGCTGTTCACCAATGGCGTGGAGTTGGGCGACCTCGACCACCGACACCTGACACCGGTGGGTCGCACCGCCAAGCGGTTGGCCAAAAAAGCCAAGCGAGCCTGAGCCCCGGGCCGGTCGTCGCCGAACAGACGACTGACACGCCGCGAAGAGGACGCTTCTCAACCCCTACACTCTCGCCCGTGCCCCCCACACCCGAAGTGAACGAACAACAGCGTGTCGACGGTCGACGAGAACGCGGCAATCGCAACAAGGCCGCCGTCGTGCAGGCCCTCCTCGAGCTCTACGAGGCGGGAGAGGTGCAACCCTCGGCGGCCCGCATCGCCGAAGTGGCCGGCGTCTCCGAGCGCTCGGTCTTTCGTTACTTCGACGACATGGAGGATCTTGCCACCACGGCCATCGACATGCAGTGGGAGCGGGTGCACCACCTCTACGAGGGGCTCGATGCGAGTGGCGACTTCGAACAACGGCTCGAGGCGCTCGTCGATCACCGCATGCGACTCTTCGACAAGACGATCGGCGTCGGCCGGGCATCGATGGTCGGCTCCGTTCGCTCCGCCACCGTCGCCACCGCTCTTGAGCAGCGGCGCTCCTTTCTCCGGGCCCAGGCGGTGGCGCAGTTCGCATCCGAGATCGCTGGTTCGGCCGAACCGGCGGTGGTGGCCCGCATCGTCGACTTCACCATGAGCATCGAGAACATCGACTACCTGCGCTCGAGCGTCGGCTTGAGCAAGCCGCGTGTTCGCGAAACGTTGACCGCGGCGCTGCGTCTCGCGCTGGCCTGAACGGTCAGCCGAGAAACTCGAATTTGCGCCGCCACTCGTCGAGCGCGGCGTCGATCTGAACGGGTGCCACCGGCGCCGAGATCAGATATCCCTGAGCCGCATCGCAGCCGAGATCGCGCACCATGCGGAACTGATCGGCGGTCTCCACGCCCTCGGCCACCACGTGCAGCCCGAGCGAGTGCCCGACCTCGACCCCCGATCTCACCATCGGGTCCGGCTCGGACGCAGCGACGTCGAGGCGACCCACCATCGCGCGGTCGATTTTCAACTCGGTGAACGGTGCCGCCAGAACGCGTTCGTAGTTACTAGTTCCGGTGCCGAAGTCGTCGACGGCCAGTCGAAAGCCCGCCAGCCGCAATCGCGTGAGAATGGCCAACGCCGGTGCGGCGTCGGTGATGGGGGCGGTCTCGGTGACCTCGAAAGTCCACGACTCGGGAGGAGCCGCCTCACCGAGCAGTCGTTGAGCGCGACGTGGCAACTCCTCGTCGTCGAGATCGAGCACCGAAATGTTCACGCTCACGTCGGGCATCGACCGTAACGCCCGATGTCGGGTTCGGTCGCGGGCCGCCATGCCCATGACGGTGTCGAGCAACTCCGAGGTGCGACCGACCTCCTCGATCAGAGCGACGAAGATCGACGGCGACACGTCACCGTGTTGCGGGTGACGCCATCGCACGAGGGCCTCGACACCGGTGACCTCTCCGGTGCGGGTCGACACCTTCGGCTGGTACGCGAGATGCAGCAACGCCGGGTCGAGGAGTTCGTCGGGCCCGACGTGGAGCTTCGGGCCCGTCGGGTCGTTGACCCCGTCAGCGACCTGAGACCACTCGAGCATCGCCGCCCGTAGGACGTCGAGCGAGAACGGCTTGGCGAACGTACCGATCACCCGGAGTTTGTGCATCTCGGCGATGCGGCCCGCGGTGTCGAGCAGTGATTGGTCGGCCCCGCTCACGAGAATCAGCGGCATTCCGCGGTGCAAGGCACCCAGTCGACTCATGACCTCGATGCCGTCGACCTCGCCCAACGACAGGTCGAGCACCACGAGGTCGAACCTCCCGTTGATGGCCCGCTCGATGTCGGCGGGCAGACTCGCCGACGTGGCGCTGAACCCGGCCGACTCGGCGACGGCCTCGATCAACTCGCAGATCGCCTCCTCGTCGTCGATCACGAGCACCCGCGCTCCGTCAACCATGTGTTCCACCTCCCCGTCCGTCGTCCCCAACATCGACACCGCCGATGCTCCCATCATGGTCGTCCGCACGGTCGACGATGTCGTCGGCCAGCAAGGGGAGCACCGCGGCGTACAGATCGTCGCGTGAGAACGGCTTGGCGAGGGTCCTCTCCCCCAACTCTTGCAACTGCTTCATGCTCGAGGAGTACCCGGTCATGAAGATCACGGCAAGATCGGGCAACCCGGCCGTCGCCAAACGAGCGAGGTCGAGTCCATCCTGCTCTTCGCCGAAGTTCGCGTCGGAGACGAGCACATCGGGAGGGAACTCGGCGATCAACTCGAGCGCGGACCGCGGTGACAGGGCGAATCTGGCGTCGACTCCCACGTCGATGAGCCACGCCGCCACCATCTCGGCCAGCGCCTGTTCATCGTCGGCCACCACCACTCGTCGACCCGATCGACGCAACGACGGCACCGGCGAGGTGGTCGAACCCGGACGGTGCAGCGGCAACACGAGGGTGACCGTCGTGCCAACGCCGACCCGGCTCTCGAGGACGGCCGTTCCGCCACTCTGCTGGGCGAACGCGTAGACCGTCGCCAGACCGAGACCGGTGCCGCTGCCGGCCTTCTTGGTGGTGAAGAACGGCTCGAAGGCCCGGGCCACCACGTCGGCGGGCATCCCCGCTCCATCGTCCGACACGGACAGCTCGATGACGTCGTCGCGACGGCGTGCCACGATGCGCACTGTGCCGTTCGGACCCATCGCATCGCGCGAGTTGAAGGCCAGGTTGAGAATGCAACTCTGCAGTCGACCGGCATCCACCAGAAGTTGCAGGCTCGGGTCGGGAATCTCGACCTCGACGGTTCGGCCCGCGCCGAGCGCTTGTTTGACGAGCGGCAACAACCCCTTGACGAGGTCGGCCAGGGAGACCGCGGTCTCTTCCAACGGCTGACTGCGCGCCACCGCGAGCAACGACTTGGTGATCTCGGCCCCGCGTTCGACGGCCGACATCGAGCGCGAGAGGAACTTCGACAACTTCTCGTCTCCGGAGATCGTCTCGTTCATCGCCATCAGCTGGAGGTTGCCCAACGTGACGAACAGGAGGTTGTTGAAATCGTGCGCCAGTCCGCCGGCCAATGCGCCGAGCGACTCCATCCGTTCGGCCTGGGCCGTGCGCATCGCGACGTTGCGCCGCTCCGTGGCGTCGGTGACGTGCAAGAGCCCGACCCGGTCGTCGCCCGCCGCCCGAACCGGATACGCCTCCAGTTCGAGGATGCGCATCTCGTCGTCGCCGTCGCCGGTCACCTCTCCGTGGCCGTGTTCGCCCGCCAGAGCCGTCCCCATCAAATCGCTCACGATGCGGGCCCGCACGGTCTCGGCCCCGAAGCCGAGGGCCTCGGTGACCGCGATGCCGGGGATGCGATCGCCACAGGTTTCGCGCACTCCGGTGTTGGCCGCCAACACCTTTCCGGCACCGTCGAACACCACCGAGAGACCGGGCGTCGCGTCGAGCGCGGCCTCGAGGAGCGACTCGCGACGCCGACGTTCGATGTCGACGCGAACTTGGGAGGCCGCCCCGAGCAACAACACCGCGATCACGCCGACGCCCAACAGACTCTCGACGCCGATCACGACCAAACGTTCGTTGCCGGAAACCCCGAACGAATCGGTCGCCGATGCCGAGACGACGAACACCGCGTCGTCGATCACCGCGGGCACGTCGACACGCGACGCCGAGGCCGAAGCCTCGGGGTCCACGTTCGTGACGAGGTCGAAGTCGACGTCGCGATACAAACCCGCGAGTGAACCACGGGCGGCGGTGAGGACGTCGTCGACCGACAACAAGGCGACGTACCGTGCGGACGAGTCACCGAGAATGAAAGCCAGGTACTGACGGCCGTCCACGATCACCGTCGCGTCGCCGATCAATCCGTCACCGCCATCGAACGCTTCGACGAGACGGGGGTTGTCGAGCTCGGGGGCCAGGTCGGCGTCGTCGAACAACACCTCGCCCGCCCCGTTCGCCACCCGCGCCACCAGGGCGACCGAGATGAGACCCGTCGCATCGAACTGGTCGTCCGCGGATTCCGCGAGCCGGGCGTCCAAGGCGTTCACGTCGTCGCTCACCACGGCGACGAGACCCGCGGCGGCGTCGGCCCCGGCCTCGCGCAAGGTGTCCCGATCGGAGATCCGCCACAACTCCCCCGTGATCTGCAACGCCAGCACCACAACCACCAGCGCAGCGAAAGGTGCGGTGAGTTCGTCGACGGTCGACCTCCGGTATCGGAACCACCGGCCGCGCACCAGACTCGCGACGCTCGACCCCGCGAGGCAGCCGACGACGATCGCCGCGCCACGCTCGGGGAACGACGCGGTCGGTGAATCGACGACGAGTCCGATCACGATCGACTCGGCGAGCGCGAACGCCAGTGACGCCGCCACCATCGACGACGAGAGCACCAGGAATCGACGCACCGGACGTTCGCGGGAGCCGACCTTGTCGGCGAGGTACGACACGAGATGCGACAGCACCACCGCTTCGAGAACGAGGGCCACGGCGGCCACGATCCCCGTGGCGACGTCGGAGTCCGACGACGGTGCGATCGCCGCGGCGACCAGCGTGACGACGGCACCCGCCGACACCGCGACCGCACCGGCCTGGAGCCCGAACGAGACCCTCGCCACGATCACGACGGCCAATGCGAGCCGCACGTCGAACCCGAACCCACTCGTGAGGCCCGCGACGGCGGCCAGCGCCCCCCACGACACGAGGGCACCGGCCGAATCGCGCGCGACGACGCGGTAGGTGTCGGTCACGGTGTTCGTGTCGGTCGAGTCATGCGTCGCGGCGATGCCAAATCGTACGCCGGACGTCGGTGCGCGAATCGGATGTCACGAGGAGAAGCAGAAGCCGCCTCGCTAGGCTTCGAGCGACCGGGGAGTGGCGCAGTGGTAGCGTTCCTGCTTTGGGTGCAGGCGGTCGGGAGTTCAAATCTCCCCTCCCCGACCAGTCACGGGCTTCCGCGGATGTGCCACGCTTGGGCATGAGCATTCTTCGCCATCCCGTCAAGACCCTGTCCGGCTCCGACTCCTCCCTCGGTGACGTCCCCGCCACGGTGATGCTCGTCGTCAACGTGGCGAGCAAGTGCGGACTCACGCCGCAATACACCGGCCTCGAGCAATTGCACGAGAAGTACGCGGGCCGCGGCTTCAGCGTGGTCGGCTTCCCGTGCAACCAGTTCGGTGGCCAGGAGCCGGGCACGGCCGAGGAGATTGCAACCTTCTGTTCCACGAACTTCGGGATCACCTTTCCGATGATGGAGAAGATCGACGTCAACGGACCCGACCGCCACCCGATCTATTCCACCCTCACGGGCGTCGCCGACGGCGAGGGCACGAGTGGCGACATCCGTTGGAACTTCGAGAAGTTTTTGGTCGCCGACGGCGGCGACACGGTCGTGCGCTTCAGTCCGATGGTGGCCCCCGACGATCCCACCCTGGTCGCCACGATCGAGCGACTCCTCGGGGCCTGACCCGTGATCCGCTCGCGGGTCGCCCTCGTCACCGGTGGAGCCGATGGAATCGGCGCCGGTGTCGTGCGTCGACTCGTCGAGGACGGACTCGAGGTGATGGTCGCCGACCTCGACTCGGACCGCGGCCTCGCCTCCATCGCCACCTACGGCGAGCGGGCCGCGTTCGTGAGCGCCGACGTCGCGCGCGAATCCGACGTCGTCGCCATGGTCGCGGCGACCCGCGAGAGATTCGGCTCGGTCGACGTGCTGGTGAACAACGCCTGGGGTGGCGGTGAGATGAGTCGAGTCGAGCGCAAGTCCAACGCGTTGTTGCGGCAAAGTCTCGACGTCGCGTTCTTCGCCGCCTTCTGGGCGATGCGCGAGTGTTATCCGACGATGAAGGCCGACGGATGGGGGCGGGTGGTCAACATGTGCTCGCTCAACGGCGTCAACTCCCACATGGGAACCCTCGAGTACAACGTGGGCAAGGAGGCCCTGCGAACTCTCACACGCACCGCTGCGCGGGAGTGGGCGGCGACCGGGGTCGTCGTCAACGCCGTGTGTCCGGCGGCCAAGAGCGCCGCGTTCAACCGGGTGATGGGAGCCCATCCGGAATTGGTCGCCGCCGCCGACGCGTCGAATCCCATGGGACGTATCGGCGACCCGTACGCCGACGTGGCCCCGGTGGTCTCGTTCCTCGCGAGCGACGACTGCCGATACATGACCGGAAACACGTTGTTCGTGGACGGTGGAAGCCACATCAACGGCTCGGCCTGGGCCCCCGACCTCGGGGACTGAGCGTCACCGGTCGAGCACCCCGGCCTCCTTGGCCCATTTCCAGTGCATCCGCCCGTGGTCGGCGTTGGCGGCCAGAACGCCGCCGATCGTCCCGTCGGCCCATGGTGCGCCGGGCAGACGCTCGTTCAGTTGCTCGTCGCTCAACTCGGAGAGCAACTGCAGGGTGACCGCTCGGGCCGCCGTCCCGAGGGCGACCACCTCGTCGAACGACTTGCCGTGGTGTTCGCGTTGCCATTCGTCGGTCATCGCGTGCACCGAGGCCATGATCTGTTCCATCGTGCGCGGCGTGCCGTCATCGGTTTCGCGCAACCCGACCGGATTCGGGTGCCCGTCCAGATGACGGCGGATCATCGCGGCGAAATTGCGTTCGATCAGAGCCAGGTGCGCCAGATGGTCGAGCGCCGACCAGTGATTCGTGGGGTCGTGTTGGCTCGGAGTCAGATCCGACAGCAGCTGGTGCTCGGTGAGATGGGCGTACGTCTCGAGCAACCACGCCCGATCCTCGTTCAACCTCTTCTCGATCACCCAGCGATCCACATCCCACCGTCTACCATGCCCACGCCCCTCGATTCTCCCCCGACGAACGGACGCCACCACGATGAAGCGACTCACCGACCGATTCGAATACAAATGGCTGGTGGCGGTCTGCTTCGTCACCGGCCTCTTCATGGAGATCCTCGACACGACGATCATCAACGTCGCGATTCCTACCTTGACCGAGGAATTCGACGCCACTCCGGCCGGAATCGAGTGGGTGGTTCTCGCGTACCTGCTCTCTCTCGCGGTGTTCATCCCGGCCTCGGGGTGGATCGGTGATCGCCTCGGTACGAAGAAGACCTTCCTGTTCGCGCTCACGGTCTTCACCAGTGCCTCGATCCTGTGCGGCCTGTCCCAATCCCTCGGTCAGCTCATCGCCTTTCGCTTCCTTCAGGGAGTCGGCGGCGGCATGCTCACCCCGGTGGGCACCGCGATGCTCTATCGCGCGTTCCGGCCCGAGGAGCGCGCACGGGCCTCGGCCGTTCTGATCGTGCCCACGGTGGTGGCCCCGGCTCTCGGACCGCTGGTCGGCGGGTTCCTCGTCACCCACTTCTCGTGGCACTGGATCTTCTTCGTGAACATTCCGATCGGAGTTCTCGGGATCGTCTTCGCCGCCACGGTTCTCGTCGAGCACCGCGAGTTGAAGTCGGCGCGTTTCGACGTCGCCGGGTTCGTCCTGTCGGGCTCGGGACTCGCCGGGATCCTGTACGCGCTGTCCCGCGCACCCGAGCACGGCTGGCTGTCACCCCAGGTGCTGGCCACCGGGCTCGGAGGGCTCGCCCTGCTCGCGGTGATGGTCAAGGTCGAAACCAGCATCGCCGAACCGATGCTGGCCCTGCGGCTGTACAGGGACCGCATCTTCCGCAACGGCAACATCACCGGAACCCTTTCCTACGGGAGTTTCATCGGGTTCATCTTCCTCATGCCCCAGTTCATCCAGGGGTTGCTCGGTCACTCGGCGATGCGCTCCGGCCTGGCCACGTTCCCGCAGGCGGTCGGTGTCATCGCGATGAGTCAGTTCGTCGGCCGCTGGTATCACACGGTCGGACCACGTCGCTTGGTGACGTTCGGTATGACCATGGCGGCGCTGGCCACGCTTCCGTTCGCGACTCTCGACCATCGGACCTCGCTCTGGGTGGTCGCCGGTTTGATGTTCCTGCGCGGTTGCTTCATGTCGTTCTGCTTCATGCCGATCCAAGCGTCGACCTACTCGAACATCGATGCTCCCGACACCGGTCGGGCATCGGCCATCTTCTCGGCCCAGCGCCAGACCTCGGCCGCGCTCGGTGTGGCGATCCTCGCCACCGTCTTCATCAGCCGCAAGGACCATCTCCTCGCGAACGGTGCCGATCCGGTCGCCGCGCTGACCAGTGGTT
Organism: Acidimicrobiia bacterium; assembly: GCA_046091365.1. Classification (GTDB taxonomy): domain Bacteria; phylum Actinomycetota; class Acidimicrobiia; order Acidimicrobiales; family Ilumatobacteraceae; genus Casp-actino8. Next base: position 58,898 of record JBJTBM010000021.1, read on the forward strand.
TTCACTGGGGATTCGTGGGGGCCTCGATCATCTTCCTGTGCGGTGCGGTCTGGGCCTTCACCCGCATCGACGACGCCGACGCGGCCCGGACGATGCAACCAAGACCGAGGCTGCAGAAGGCGTGATCAGCCGAACGCGTCGAGGGGGATGTCGCACTCCATGATGCCGTTCATGATGTCCGATTCCATCCCGGCACCGAGATCACCCGAATCGGTGCCCGCCACCTCAGAGGCGAAGGCCTCGGCGAAGCCCTCGGAGTCGACCAAGATGTCGCCGAGGCACTTGGCCTGATCCTCGGTCAACTGACCGCCGGACTGAGCCATCATCTGTTCGGCCATGATCCTGGCCATGTCGACGCAATCGCCGGCGACGAAGAAGTCGACGAGTTCGGTCATCTGCTCGGCCGAAGGGTCGGGAAGATCCAGCGTGTCGGCCGTCGCCACGTCGGAGGGGCTGAGGTTCGCCTCGGCGAACATCTCGGTGCCCATGACGTCGATGACACCTTCGGCGATGCATCGGAGTTCGTCGTCGCTGAACGGCTGGTCCGCCTGATTCGACAACGACGTGGCGATCGCCGAGACGTAATCGTCGGACGACGACGAACCGGATCCGGCGTCGTCTCCACCGCAGGCGACGCCGACCATCGAGATGGCGACCGCCACTACACCCAACCGTGACACTGACGAAATGCTCATGTCTCTCCTCCCCGACGCGCCTAATCCTACGCTCGCCACGACGTCGCTCCGGTGGATTCACGATGTTCCGGTGGGCCGGCGTGGAACATTCGCGTCATTCGGTGATACAAACGACCATGCGTCGAGTTCTTCTTCCGGTGAGTATCCTGCTCGTCTCGGTCGGTTGCGGTGATCCGTCCGACGAATCAGTGGAATCGAGCCTCACGTTCGTCTCGTCCCTCCCCGCCACCGATGACACCGTGTCGACCCCCGCCACCACGACCACCACGACCACCACGACCGACGAGGAAATTCTCGTCCTGGCCGAGTTCGACAGCGAGCTTTCCGTGGACGCTTGGTACGTGCAGAACGACACGGTGATGGGCGGTGTGTCCAGCAGCGATCTGTCATGGAGCGACGGAGATCTCATCTTCTCGGGCAATCTCTCCACCGACAACAACGGCGGATTCACGTCGATGCGCGGACCGATACTGCCGTTCATTCCTTCCTCCGGACTGACTGCGATCTCGGTCGTCGCCCAAGGGGACGGGCGGACATATCTGATGCAGATCAGAACGGACACCGACAGTTACGTCCAGCGATTCACGCCGGGCGAAACAATGTCGGGGACGACCCTGAAAATCTCCGGTTTCACGGCCACGGACTGGCGACTCAGCCCGATCCCTGATCGACCGCCGCTGGTGTCCGAAGCGGTTCGCCAGGTAGCCGTTTATCTGGTCGACAAACAAGTCGGCGAATTCGTGCTGCGATTGCGCTCGATCTCGATCGTCGGCTAGTGAGTCGACGGCGCCCGAAACGTCGATGACCGCCCCGTCGGAGCGGTCATCGACTGGAGCGAAGTGGAGCGGGTGACGGGAATCGAACCCGCATAGCCAGCTTGGAAGGCTGGAACTCTAGCCATTGAGCTACACCCGCGTCCCTCGGATTGTATCGGCGAGCATCAGACTTCAAGGTTGTCAGGGGTCGTGACCGAAAGGCCCGTCCGGGATTGCGTCCATTCCAAAGTCGTCTACGTTGGACATCATGAAGGCCGACGAGATCCCCGTGGCCCACACGCCGGCGGGCGGATACGGATCCGAGTTTCCCCCGCTGACGCTGGCCGACTGCGACGAGCCTCTCGTCGATGGTGCACCGGATCTACGCGGTACCTGGCGAGCCATCAGTGCGACGCGGGGTGGGCAACCGGTGTCGGAGGATGATCGACTCCTGTCGTATCGCGAACGCATCGAACAATGCGGGAATCGCATCGTCGACTGCGGAGGTGGCACCATCGCCGACGCCCGTGCCGACGGGACCGAGGAGAACGGTGTTCACGACGTGTCGGCCTTCGACTACACCACTCCGATACATGTCGTCGCGACCTACGAAGGCGGTGCCTTCGTCCTACGGCCCGTCGGCTTACCGGGCATCGAGGTGCGACGGTGGTTGGACGAAGAGGGCCACATGATCTGGACCCGACCCGACATGGGTGGCATTCGCGTGGTGCTCGAACGCGAGCCCGCCACAAGCTGACGCCGTCCGCCTACAGCGAGGCGAACGCCACCAAGTCGACTTGGGCCGACGCGGTGATCTCGGGGCAAGCGATCGGCATCAGTTCGATGCCGTGCGTGGTGCCCAGAATCGTTCGGGCCCGGGCCGGCACACCGGCGCGCAGCAACAGGCGGTAGAAGTTGATGCCCTCGTC
>JBJTBM010000022.1:0-14530 GCA_046091365.1 Acidimicrobiia bacterium
GTCGCACGACGCCCCAAGGACCACCCGGCGGAACAAAGCGCAGCAGAACAATGTTCGACCCGCCGCCCACCACTGACGATGCCGGTCCGCGGCTGGGCGATGGTGTTCGGACAGGGCAAGCCAGCGCGTTTCGGGAATCACACTTTCGCGTTTCACCGACCACCTCGGCCACCTCCCGCACGCTGGGCCAGAGGGCTTTCGCACCGTCCCCACCCGGCGTCGCTCACAAGGCTAACGGCGTGGTACCAATCGGCGAGATCAGAACACGCCGGCCGGATCACCCAACACGACGCAACGAATGACGGAATACACGACGATGACGGCGCCGACAGTCGACAACCCGATCATCACCGGGCGTTGACGCGACAAGCCGGCGACACCTAAGAAGAACAGCGAGAGAGCGAGAATCACCGTCAAGATGTCGAAATCTTCGGCGTCACTGTCGGCCTTCTCGGCGGCGTCGAAAAAAGCCTGGGAGGACTCATCGAGCGCGGCGGCTTCCTCGTAGAGCGCGTTCGACCATTCGGGGTTCTCCTCCACGAACGGCGAGTCGAAACCGGAGTCATCGGGTTGCGCGCTCCACCAATCCACGGCCGCGGCCAACTCCGGCGACATCAAGGTCTCGAGAATGTAGAGCGCCGTCTCCTCGTCGTCGGCTTGGGCGGCCTTGGCGAACTCGAGAAACAAGGTCTGATCACGGATATCGGCCGCGATCGCCGAGTTGTACGACTGCGAAGCGGCATCGGCCTCCCGGATTCCCTCCGCGCGACTGCTTTGAACGATGCCGTCCAGTTGGCTCGCCTGGAACGAACACCACGCGGTCACGATCGCCGCCAAACCCAGGAGGATCGCGACGACGATCTCGAGGCGGTCCCGCGACCACTCCCCGGTGGTCCTTTCGTCTGCCGAGTCGATCACTTCGACCTCCCTCCTCGAATCACTTGCGGTGGCGGGCGACCTCGTAGGTGGCCAACGACGCCGCGGCCGACACGTTCAGCGAACTTAGTCGACCCTTCATCGGAATACTCACGATCAGGTCGCAACGTTCGCGCACCAAGCGCGACAGACCCGGACCCTCGGCGCCCAACACCAAGCAGATGCCCTCGGTGGCCAGGTCGCCCAACTCGAACAGGCTCTTGTCGGCGGCGTCGTCGAGACCCACCACCCAGATGCCCAACTCACGCATGCGGGCCAGCGTGGTGGGCAGTCCCCCGACCAGTGCCATCGGCACGTACTCGACCGCACCAACCGCCGACTTGGCCACGGTCGGCGTGATGTGCACCGAGCGATGACGCGGCAAGATCACGCCGTCGACACCGGCGCCATCACAACAACGCAACAGCGCTCCGAGGTTTCCCGGATCGGTGACACCGTCGACCGCGACGAGGAACGGGGCCTTACCCGCGCGTCGCTTCAGCATCACTTCGACCGGAACTGCCGGGATCGGATCGGCGTGCGCCATCACACCTTGGGGCGCCTCACTTCGAGCGGTGTACTCCAACTTCTTGCGGCTGACCTCCACCACCGGCACGCGATTGGCGCGCGCCAACTGACGAATGTCCTCCACCACTTCGCTCTCGTCGAGATCGCCGGCCACCCACACCTCGTGCACCCGACGACGACCGGCGATCAACAACTCACGCACCGCTTGCCGGCCCTCGATCTGTTTGCCGCCGAGGTCGTCGCCCTCGGTCGCCACCGCGCGACCGTTGCCGCGTCCCGCACCGCGCCCGGGTTTCACCGGACCGGTACGACCGGCACCGCGGGCATCGACGGCCCGCGGCCCACGAGCACTCGGAACCGGGTTGCGACCTTTCACCGACTTGGCCCCACTCGAGGGTGTTCGGGGCTTCGTCGGCTTGCCCTTGCCCGCCGACACCGGCTTCGGTTTGCGTGGTCCACGATTGGTCGCCATCAGACGCTACTCTCCGCGGCGCGAATCACGACCGCCGACGCCCAACACGCGATGCCCTCACCCCGACCGATTGCTCCGAGTCCCTCGGCCCGTCGACCCTTGACCGAGACCGGCGCACCGACCACGTCGGAGAGCACGCGTTGCATGTCGTCGCGTCTCGGGGCCAGCTTGGGCGACTCGCACACCACACTGCAGTCGATGTTGCCCACTCGCCACCCGTCGCCGGCAACCATGCTCACGACCTCACGCAAAATGACCACGGAGTCGGCACCCTTCCAACGCGGATCGGTGTCGGGGAAGTGCTGGCCGATGTCGCCGAGTCCGGCGGCGCCCAGGAGCGCATCGGCACACGCGTGCGCGACGACGTCGGCATCGCTATGTCCTACCAATCCGCGCTCGCCATCGAAGTGGATCCCGCCCAGCACCAGACGCCGTTCGGAGTCGTCACTGAAGCGGTGAACGTCGAAACCCTGACCCACCCGAACGTCGGAGATGCTCACGAACCGCTCCCGGACCGACGCGCGATCGTCTCACGGGCCCACACCAGGTCCTCGGGATGGGTGATCTTGCGGTTGTCGATCTCGCCGGGCACGGCAATGACGGTACCGCCGATCGACTCCACGAGCGCGGCGTCGTCGGAGGCGTCGACCTCACTCAGGTAGGCACGACGCAGAACGGCGGATGCGAACCCCTGCGGGGTCTGCACCGCCAGCAGCGTCGCGCGATCGGGTGTGTCCACGACCCGAGGCACCACCGAACCGGCCACACCGATGCTGGACGACTCCACCACCTCGATCACCTTCACGGTGTCGGTCACCGGAAGGCCCGGCACCGCTCCGTCGGCCCCGCCCCGCACGGCGTCGATGACGGCACGGAACAGCGCGATCGACGCGAAGGGTCGCGCTCCGTCGTGGACGAGCACCACTTCGGCCTCGCCCGGAACCGCGGCCAGACCGTTGCGCACGCTGGCCGTTCGTGTGGGGCCACCGGCCACCAATCGAACGTCGGGGACGGCACCCCACTGGGTCTCGTCGACCACGTCGGACTCCGGTAACACCAGCACGACACCGTCTCCGGCCTCGCGAGCGACACCGACGGCATGATCCACCACCCGGAGCCCGGCCAGATCCTCATACTGCTTCATCGCTCCGAATCGTCGACCCGATCCGCCCGCCACCACGACGGTCCAGACCGAGCCGTCGGATTCCCCGTCACGAGTTCGTGCTCGGACGTCGGTCATGGCATGTGAGGGTAGTACCATTCCCCGTTGATGGCTTACGACGACGTCCTCCTCAAGACCGAGTTTTTCGGTGAAGCTCCGGCCGAAGACGTCGCGGCGATCGCGGCCAAGGGTCGCAAGCGCATCCTGTCCCGCGGTGACCATTTGTTCGAAGCGGGCGAAGAGGCCGAATCGATGTACATCGTTCTCTCCGGTCGCATCGCCATCGCCATCGCCTCCGAGCTCGACAAGCGCGAGAGCATGGTCGCCTTGATGGAAGCCGGCGACTTGTTCGGCGAGATGGGACTACTCGATGCCGGACCGCGTTCGGCTATGGCGCGCGCCATCGAGCCGAGCGAGGTGCTCGAGATTCCTTACGACCCGGTCGGCGACCTGCTCGACAACAATCCCAAAGTTCTGCGCGGCGTGGTGCGCATGTTGGCTGAGCGTCTGCGGGTCATGGACGGCGCACTCGCCGACTCCGTCTTCCTCGACGTCACCGGTCGCACCGCCAAGCGCTTGCTCGAACTGGCCGCCGGTGCCGACGAGTTCGTGTTACCCGTGACCCAGGAGGAATTGGCGGGCATGGTCGGTGCATCGCGTGAGCGCGTGAACAAGGCGATCAGCAGTTTCATCCGCCTCGGTTGGATCGAACAACACGAGCGTCGCTACAAGATCATCCTGCGCGACCGACTCGAACTGCGCGCGCGCTGACTCAGCGCGTCAGCCAGTTGCGCGCCGCCACGAAGGCACTGATGGCGTCGTCGGGTCGATGCGCCGGACGACTCGGGTCGTGTGCGAATCCGTGCTCACCTTCGGGGTAGTAGGCGATGGTCACCGCCGTTTCACGCAACTTTTCGATGTCGTCCGCGGGGGTCCAGATGTCGCGACCGCCCAGGATCGCCAGCACACTCGCGGCGTCGCCCGCGGCGAGCAATGAAAGAGGCTCCGACTGATCGGGCCCGCGCCACGGCTCGGGTAACGCGATCATTCCGTAGACGCTCACGATGCGATCGAAGATGCCCGAGGCGGCGGCCTTGAAGGCGTACATGCCTCCCATACAGAACCCGATCATGCGCACGGTCGAGCAACCGGTCAGTTCGGCCGCGGCGCGCAGGTCGTCGAACACGTCGGAGTCGCGCTTGGTGGGCATGGTGGCGAAACGCTCGTCGGGTCCCGCCCCATCGGCGAGGTTTGGGAACGGGTCGATGGCGACCGTCGACATGCCCCAATCCTCGGCGAACCGACGAACGTGTTCGTCGAACAGAGGACGCAGACCGAACATGTCGGGATGCACCACGAGTCCGATCGGGGCCGACGGCACCTGATGAGCCTCGGCGACGGTTCCGGTGGAGAGCCTGGTACGCATGATCGGATTCTGTCAGACCGTCACCTGGACGATTCCCATCGCCTCTCCGTCGTGAACCCATTCACCGCGGCCGGGACGCACCCCGTAGGGCCGCGGTGGCGGCGCAACCCCCAACAAGTCGGCGTGTTCGAGAGCCGTTCGACCCAAAAGCAGTCCGCAACGCTGACGACGTAACTCGTGTATCCAGTGGTCGTAGGTTCCTCGCAGCGACAGTGGATCGACCGCCACGATGATGTCGGTCGCGGCGTCGACGATCACGGGCGTGTCCGATCGGTCGTGATCGACGACGATCAATCGTCGCCCGCTGCTTCCGCGCTCGCGGTTCCATTGCCATTCCACGGCCCGAACCGCGTTCGATCGACCCGATCCTCGTTCGCCGATGATCAGCAAACGCCAGGGTTCGTGGGCCGGCAAATTCACCGGACTCAGGTCGTCGGCGAACACGGCGAAAGCGTTCGTTCGTTCGACCCGATCGGGCAATCGGGGCAGTGTCGGCAAACGACGGGCCTCACCCACCACGAATCGGCCACCGACACTGCGACCCTCGTTCTCGGTGGTGAACCCCCCATCGCCGTCGACCAGTCGAAACACGCGACGACAGCGATCACGCACGGCCATCGGAACCGCGTTCTCCCGACTGGCCGTGACCACCAAGAATCGTGGCGGTGCCGTGATCAGACGCCGTTCCAGCCGCGACCACGCCACGCGGGAAGGGGCGTCGGTGAAGGCGAGCGACACGAGGTCGTCGAGACCGTCGATCACCACTCCCGACTCGTCGTCACGGTGAAGCGAAAGGCGGTGCACATCCTCGGCGTCACACGAGGTCGCGCTCACCGCCACCACGTCGGTCCGATCAGCGATGGCCGCCAGCACCGATGCTCGCGCGCCCGGCTGCCCCACCACCAGCCACCACCCGTCGACGACGCCGAGACGTTGTTGCCGACGATGCTCGATGTCGTCGATCATCGCGAGCCACGGAGTGTCCGGTGACAGCCGTCGCGGCAGGGCCTCGTGCCACAGTCGCGGCGCGTGCTGGACGGTCGACGGTGTCGTGACGCCCGTCCGTCGAGCCGTCATCACGAAGGGTTCGGACCCCGAGACGGTGATCACCGCTCGACCGGGAGTCGAGCGATCGAAGGTCGCAGCGGACCCGGTGCCGACGACGTCGACCGAGTCGGCGGGATTCGACAGACGCAAGGCGATGCGAATGTCAGTGTTGGCGACGATGTCGGCGCCCAGTGACCGGGGTCGTTGAGTCGCCAGTATCAGATGAATACCGAGCGAACGACCACGCTGGGCGATGTCGATCAACTCGTCGAGGAACCCCGGTGCCCTCGCACGCAAAGCCGCCACCTCGTCGACCACCACGATCAACCGACTCGCGATGCTCCCCGGCGGAGCGTCTCCGAGCGACGTCAATCCCGCCGCGCGCAACAGTGACTCGCGCTCGGTCATCTCGTACCGCAACGCAGCGATCACCCGATCGACGTCGCTCCGCTCGAGATCGGTCAGAGTACCCACCACGTGGGGCCAGTCGACCAGTCGATCGGATGTAGCACCTCCCTTGTAGTCGACCATGATCACCCGCACCTGCGACGGGTCGTTGCGCACCATCAGTTCGGTCAACCAACGGACGAGCAGTTCGCTCTTGCCCGATCCAGTCGTGCCGACCACCACCGCGTGGGGTCCGTCCGCGACGATGTCGAGCCACACCTCGGCTCCATCGTCGGCCAGCCCGATGACGACGGCGAACGATGAGTGCTGGCGTTCCCGTACGTCGGACACGACGACGCAGTCCGGGTCTCGCCAGCGATCGAACGTTCGCGCGAGTGCATCGGTCGATGGCACGTCGAAATCGATCGTCGCCTCGAGGATCTGGTCGCACTCGGCGGGCAGGAGTGACCGGTCTGGTGCCGTCACGAACACGACGGTGCTCGCATCGGGGCGCGACACTCGCTGATGATCGACCACCGACACCGTGTGGCCGGCGCACGAGCGTGCGTGCGGAAACCCTCCGATGCCCGGCAACCGCGTCGCCGGTCCGGGAGCTGATCGCAGAGACCAGTCGGAAGGTCCCATGTGCACGGCCAACTGCGCGACGATCGCTCTCACCGTGCCGTGGGCGAGTGGTCCGTGCACACCGATCATGGTGCCGGGTCGGGCCTCGAGCACTCGAGGGTCGTCGTCGATCGTCACCCGCTGGTCGCAGTCGGGCACCGCGACCTCATGGGTCACCCGACCGAGGGCGACGCACCACGCGTCGACGTGGCGGTGGGGTCGCCTCGCCCACAGACGCTCGTCGCCGGTGGTCACGATCACCGACAGGTCGGCCACTTCGGGGAAGAGGTGCCGTCGACGTTCGGCATGGCGACGCTCATGTGCGGCCCACGCCTCGACATAGCGACGGACGTCTTCACGGTGCAGCGCTCGCACCTTGTCGGTCTCGCGACGACGACGACGCTCGCGTCGGGCCGTGTCGGCCCACCACACCACGGCACTGGTCGCGGCGGCCGACACCGAGACAACCGCCATCACCGGATGGCCGGAGATCATCCCGAGGACCACCGCCGTGAGAACTCCGGGCAACAGCGCCAGCCAACGACCGGGATCGGGCGGAACGCTCGCGGGTGGTTCGGGGGGCGTCGGCGGAGGGAGTGGGGGTGCTTCGACCGACCACGGGGTCGCAGGGGGGCGGTGGAAGGCGCGGGGATTCATGGCCGATTCGTGCTCCATCGACCTCACTTCCACCTTCACCGGGGAATCCCGGGGAGTCACCACGGGAACGGCGGTGATCGGCGGGGCGCTCGGCGGTGAGGGTCGAGCAGTGAGGTCGGGGCATGAACACGACACCACCTTGCGACGTTTCCGTCACCATCAAACCCTGGGACCTCTCCTGCGTCGTACGACCTGATCTACACTCGGTCTCGCGCAGCGGCCGACCGACCATCTCGGGGCGTATCCCGGTCGCCCACGCTCTGTACACCGAATGGTCCGCCATGTGCACCAGTCGGCGAGTGCTGCGCGCGGTGAACACGTGGGGGCTTCCCGGGCTCTCCATCGGACATCTGGACGAACTGCTGGTGCGCTCGGGTCTCGACGGCTCGGCTGAGGACGACGACGCGGACCAATACCTCGCCCACATCCAGCGCCGTGCCGCTGACGACGAGCTTGCCGCACGCGTCATGTTGCAGCGCTTGCTTCCGGCCATGCTCAAGATGGCGAACAAGCGCGGACCGATCGTCGACAACGGAACGGTCGGCGCATTCGAAATCATCGTGTCGGCGGCGTGGGTGGTGATCCGCCGCTACCCCATCGACCGACGACCGGTGCACGTTGCCGGCAACCTGGTGCGCGACATCGAATACGCCGCCTTCGTGCGCGACAAGCGGTTGAAGAGTTCGACCGAGGAAACCGTCGTCGGTGACCTCGCACTCGACCTGGCCGCCGCGCAACACGATCGTGTTCACGCCAGTGTCGATCCGGTCGCTGCCGAGGGGGAGTTGGAGGCACTGCTGTCCGATCTCTCCCGACTCGGACTGTCGACCGGCGACCTGTGCATGTTGCGCTCGGTGATGAACGACGTCAACTCGTCCGAGATAGGCGATGCTCTGGGCATCAACGCCCGTTCCGCGCGCAATCGTCGGGCCTCGGCGTTACGGAGAGCCCGCGAGATCCTGACGGTCAGCGTCGAAGACGAAGGCTGTTCGTGACCACGAAAACACTCGACAGCGCCATCGCCAAACCGGCGAGGACCGGATTCATGAGCCCGGCCACGGCCAACGGCAGTGCCGCCACGTTGTAGGCGAAAGCCCAGAACAAGTTGGCGCGGATGATGCCCAGCGTACGGCGGCTGAGCGCCAGAGCCCGGGGCACCTTGGCCAGATCGCCGTCGACGATGGTGAGATCACCGGCTTCCATCGCCGCGTCGGTTCCGGTGCCCATGGCCACGCCCAGATCGGCCGCCACCAAGGCCGCGGCGTCGTTCACACCGTCGCCCACCATCGCCACCGTCGCACCGGCGGCCTGCAGTTCGTGCACGATGCGCAACTTGTCGGCGGGCAACACGGCCGCGCGCGTTTCGTGAGCGTCGATACCCACGCTGGCCGCCACGCGCCGCACCGGACCTTCGGCGTCGCCCGACACGATCATGGGTCGCACGCCCAACGCGCGCAGTTCGGTCACGATCGTCGACGCCGTGGGCTTCACCAGATCGCTCACCCGAAGACGTGCCAACACCTCGCCGTCGACCACGGCCTCGACCACGGTGTCACCGGAATCGTCGGCTCGCGGGGCGCGACCGACCGAGACACGTCGACCGTCGACCACCGCCGACACGCCGACACCGGGAGTGTTGACGAAGTCGCGAACCTCATCGGTGGGCGCGACACCACGGTCACGCAGACCGTCGACCACCGCGCGGGCGATGGGGTGCTCGCTGTTGGACTCCAGAGCCAACACCTGGCCCAGTCGGTCGGGCACCAGCTCCTCCACGTCGCGGAGGGTCATGACGCCGGTGGTGAGGGTGCCGGTCTTGTCGAACACGATGGTGTCCACGGCACGCGTGGCCTCGAGCACGTGGGCCCCCTTGATGATGATGCCCTCACGCGCGGCGCGCCCGGTGCCCACCAGCAACGCCACGGGCGTGGCCAGACCCAGTGCGCACGGGCACGCGATCACCAGCACGGCCACGGCGGCCTCGAACGATCGCCGCGCGTCGCCGGTGACCACCAGCCAGCCGACGAGCGTGGCCAGCGACAGTGCGATCACCACCGGCACGAACACCGAACTCACCTTGTCGGCCAGTCGCTGCACGGGCGCCTTGCCGTCCTGGGCGCGTTCGACCAAACGGACCATCTGCGCCAGCACGGTGTCGCGGCCGATGCGCGTGGCCCGCACCACCAGTCGACCGTTGGTGTTGAGCGTCCCGCCGGTGACCGCATCGCCGGGCCGACGATCAACGGGCACGCTCTCGCCGGTGATCATGCTGGCGTCGATCGCGCTGACACCGTCGACCACCACGCCGTCGGTGGCCACCGTCTCGCCCGGTCGCACCACGAACGTCTCGCCCACGCCGAGCGCACCGACGGGGATCTCGGTTTCCACGCCGTCGCGCCACAACGTCACCGACTTGGCGCCCAGATCGAGCAGGGCCCGCAACGCGTCACCGGCACGTCGACGGGCCCGCACCTCGAACCAACGTCCGGCCAGTATGAAGGCCACCAAGGTGGTGGCCACTTCGAGGTAGATCTCGTCGTGGACAGTCGAGCCGTGATGCGCGTCGGTACGCGGCAGCAGGTTCATCTCCATCTTCATGCCGATCTCGCCGGCGTTGCCGAAGAACAGGGCCCACAGACTCCAGGCCATCGCTGCGATGACACCCAACGAGACGAGGGTGTCCATGGTGGTGGTGCGATGGGTGGCGTTGCGCCCCGCCGACTTGTGTAACGGCCAAGCGCACCACGTGGACACCGGAGCGGCCAGCACCAATGACACCCACTGCCATCCGTCGAACTGCAGGGCGCCGATCATCGACATGGCCATCACGGGCGCCGCGCAAACTGCGGCCACCACCAATCGACGACGGATGTCGACGAGGTGGGCCTCGGTGGCGATCTCGACGGTGGATTCGCCGTCGTCGACGTTGGGTGCCACGGCGCCGTAGCCGAGACTCTCGATGACGTTCACGAGACGATCGGCCTCGGGTCGGGCGAGCAAACCGGTGACCGTCGCCTTGGAAGTGGCGTAGTTGACTGTGGCCACCACGCCGTCGAGTTTGTTCAGCTTCTTCTCGATGCGCGCCGCACAGGCGGCACACGTCATGCCGGTGACGGCCAGGACGACGGGGTCGTCAGCCGGCGACGGCTTCGAATCCGGCTTCATCGACGGCTTCCGCGATCGCGCTCCAATCGAGCGCACCCGAGCTGGTGACCGTCACGGCCTTGGTGTCGAGATCGACGTCGACCGTCGACACACCGGTGAGCTTCGACAGTTCGGTGGTGACAGCCTGCTTGCAGTGGCCACAGGTCATGCCAGGAACCGCGAAGGTGGTGACGGCGGAGTCGCTGCTCATGCGCTCACTTTACGACCGGACTCGCCGACCACATCAGGGTCTTTGGTCGAATGTGGCCTGGCGCTTGTTGAGGAAGGCGTCGATCCCCTCTTGCGCGTCGGGCGAGGTGGCGGCGTCGGCCATCACCTCGACAGCGATCTCGTAAGCGAGCGGCTGATCCAGACCGATCTGGTCGTAGAACGTGCGCTTGCCCACGGCCTTGCTCCAGGCCGAACCGCGCGTGGCCCGGCCGATGAGATCGAGCACCGCGGCGTCCAGTCGATCGTCGGGCACCGCGCGGTTGATGAGACCCCATTCGGCGGCCTCGGCGGCGGTGATCGGATCACCGGTCATGGCCATCTCGAGGGCCCGCTTGCGACCGATGTTGCGGGCCACCGCCACCAACGGCGTGTGGCAGAACAGGCCACCCTTGCCACCGGGAATTGCGAACGACGCCGACTGGGCGGCGATGGCCAGATCGCAGGACGCCACCAGTTGACAGCCGGCCGCGGTGGCCAACGCGTGCACGCGCGCGATGACCGGCTGAGGAATGCTCTGCACCGCATCCATCATGCGGGTGCAGGTGTCGAACAGATGGTGGGTCGCGTCGACCGATGCGCCGGCCATGTCGGCGAAGTTGTGACCGGCGCTGAACACCGGACCATTGGCGGCGATGATGACCCCGTCGGCGTCGGAGGCCGCCACCGATTGCAGGGCTTCGATGATCTCGAGCATGGTGTCGAGCGACAAGGCGTTGCGCTTCTCGGGGCGATCGAGGGTGATGGTGGCGATGGCACCGTCACGCGAGAGGGCGATGTTGTCGAAGGTCACCCGTTCAGTCTCGCACAGCGTGGGTAAGGTCAGCCCATGAAACCCAAGGTGTCCCTCATCACCCTCGGGGTGGCCGACCTCGAGCGTTCACGACTTTTCTACAACGCTCTCGGCTTTCCCAGCCCGAACCACGATCCAAATCAAGGCATCGTCTTCTTCGAGATGGACAACGGAGGACAGAACGGACCTTGGCTGGCCATCTTCCCGCGGGCCGACCTGGCTCACGATGCCGAGGTTCAGGATTCCGTTTCGATCGATCAGGTGGCCTCCACGTTTCGGGGAATCACGCTGGCCCACAATGAACCGAGTTGCGACGACGTCGACCGGGTGTACGCCGAGGCGTTGGCGGTGGGCGCCACCGCGGTGAAACAACCCTCACCCACCGAGTGGGGCGGATACTCCGGCTATTTCGCCGACCCGGACGGGCACCTGTGGGAGGTGGCGCACAACCCGTTCTCTGATCTGACCTGATTCGGTCCGGGCCGGCGACACCCGCCGCCGGCCCTCGCCGTGGTGCGCCCTGAGGGGCTCGAACCCTCGACCAGCGGATTAAAAGTCCGATGCTCTACCGACTGAGCTAAAGGCGCGGGGGCGGAGCCGAACCCGGAGCGAAACTCCGCCGCGACCCTTCCGTGTAACGGAAATCAGACTAGCGGCGGAGTTTCCGCTGGGCACCGACCCCGAAGGGGCTTGAATTGAGGGCACAATCTCGGATTATTCCATCCGCGTCGTCCCACGAGACCTCCAGCCCTGCGGGTGCATTCTGGGCAGCTTCGGCGATGCGGGTCGATTCAGATTTCTCGCGAAATTGGAAACGGCGTTAGGTACTGCATGTGTCGTGTCTGCAGCTTCAGTTTGGGTCACGAACGTTAGACAGCCCAGCGCGATTGGATTACACCACGACTCAGGAGCGAGTGAGCCTCCTGAAGAGGAGCCAACTATTTGGGTGGACGCAGATCAAGAGGCGCAATATTAGCGGCCTTGATACTGAGCAGGCTGAGTAGCTCCTCTTGTCGTGGCTGGCCGAATGCCAGTCGATAGATCTCACGGAGCCTTCGCATCCGGAGATCGCGTTCTACGTCCTTGCTGAACGGGAGTGCCGGTGTCCAAGTCAGAATCATGGCGTCCCCTGGGAATACCCACCAAGGCCACAGGTCCCCGATTTCTTCGGTTACCTCCGAACTTCTGGTCTCCACTGCCGCACAAAACAACGCCACCCACGGGTTCACTTCGTCGGATCTCAACGCTTCAGATCCGAACGCTGCCGCGACGTTCTTCCGCACCGCGTGACCACTGAACCGGTGGATCCTCCCCTCCCGCTGCTCAAGATCAACCGGGTTCGATGGCAGATTCCAATGCACCAAAGAGTGGCACCACCAGTGAAAGTCGACCCCTTCCTGCCCCACTGACGTGGATGCGAGGACTATCGGCCAGAACGGAGAATTGAAGGCCTGTTGTACGGAGGACATGCGGCTCTCTGACTTCTCGTCCGATTTAGCCTGACCGCGCGCTGACCCGTATCGCACCGCAAAGCGGGTGCTGACATTGAAACCCGTGCGCGGAGACTTCGGATTGAAGAGGTGAACCGTTGAACCTTTTAGGGCCATGGAGTCGCGCGCAATGTTCGCGACCTCGAGAATATCTTGTTCCGATTGGGGATTTGAGTTCCCGACAACGTGGTGGAGATATTCATCCATCACTGATTGGAGGTCACCATCGGCACAATACGCAAGAACTCGCCGCCAATATGCTCCCTCAGCTTCAGGGTGCGCGAGGTCGACCAGCGCCATTGATTCGGGTCGATTGAAAAGACTTCTGAAGCCCTCCCCAACTATGACCGCTGCTCGAATCAGAACGGACTCGCTCGGAGCAACTGCACCGAGAACTCTTTTCAAGGCCCGATAGGCGATGTTGCCCGGACCAAACATCCCCAACATTGCGACACTTTCCGCGACATCAGCGGGGGCCGCACCGAGTTTCAACTCTCTCACTGCTGCCCTTCGTTGAAGAATTGCTCGTCGAGACGTCGGCTCGTCAGACGTCGGCTCGTCCTCATGGTTACTCTCCAACAACCCCAGAAGTTCGTCTACCGTGTCGATGAACCTAAACGGTGCCGCCCAGTACCACGATTCACGACTCGCCCTCAATCGCCCTCCATCGGGTGATGGAATATGCGGGCGGATTATCTCGGTGGCTTTCTTCAATACCGCAGAAGGACTGACTGCCTCGCCATTGTTCGCGCGTACGAAATCAAGTGGATCAACCAGGCTTGCGAGTCTTGGTATTGGCGTTACCAAGGCAAGTGTTGTTAGCCCCTGCCCGATATCTTCACCAGTTCTAAATTCAAGACGTGCGCTTCGTTCGAAAGGATTGCTGTCTTCGTCGATTCCCTCGAAGACTCGTCGCGATACTTCATGACTGAGAAGAGCAGCGATGCTGTTAGGAGCCGCGGCCCAACTCGAGAAGATGAGCCTCTTGGTCGAGGCAGTGCGGTTGACACTCGAATAGACGCCCGCAGGCTGCAGATACGGAAGCGAGGGCGGCAACCACAGCAGCCTCCAGAGTCCGCTGTCGATGAGGTCACGCTGCAGTTCTCGAAGCCGCGCGTTTCCAGGTTCGACTGCTTGCCGACGAATGATCTCTTGCGGACTGAGCACCTGAGCGTGTTTCGGGATAACTGGACGATTCCCTTCTTCGATGGCCGACTTGAACCTCTCGCCAATCTTGTAGCCGTCCATGAAGTTCAGAAAGTAAGGCGCTGACTTCCAGTACTCCACCGGCAGGGTCGTGTCGAGTTCCATCGCCAACTGATCCATAGCGGCATATCCGACGACCTCGTCCACGGTTGGGCTACCGAGTGCACCATTGATCTCTTCACCCATTCGTGATTCGCCAATCGTCGGACGCTCGGTACGAGACATCACCCGCCTGAGACAGGTCTGGGCATTCTCTCGGGACGATTCCAACTCAACGCCATCAATGAGCGCCCTCCGGTAGTTAGTGAACGCTGACTCGATTCGACGAACCTCAACTTCGTCGTCACGAACAAGGAATCTAGTTGTTGCCAAGAAGTCTCTGTAATGGTCGTCTCCCGAGATTCCCTCCTCCCCTGCGACCGTAAACAACTTGTATGGCGTGGCAGAGAGG
>JBJTBM010000023.1:0-3424 GCA_046091365.1 Acidimicrobiia bacterium
TGGTCGAGTAGTGCCTTGAGGCCGTAGGCCATGTTGCGGGGCAACGCCTGTAGCAGTCCGGCGGTCTTGACGAGCGGGGCTTGGATGGCGCCGGCCAGTTGGGCCAGCAGCACCTCGCGCGGCGGCAGGTCGGCGAGCGCTTCGACGTCCTTGGCGGTGAGCAGTTTTCCGGCCAGAACGCCGCCCTTGATGACGAGCAGCGGATTGGCCTTGCTGAACTCCTTGAGCGCCTTGGCGGTCGCCGCGGCATCACCGCTGACGAACGTGAGGGCGCTCGGGCCCACCAAGAGATCGACCAGAGCCGAGTTACCGGTGTCGGCGGCGGCGCGACGGGCCAAGGTGTTCTTGTACACCTTGTGCTCGCTGCCCACCGTGCGCAGTGCGCCACGCAGATCGGCCAGAGCGCCCACGGTCAGACCGCGGTACTCCGAGACGAACACCACGTCGACTGCCGACATCTTCTCGGCGATCTCGCCGACTGTCGCGACCTTGTCGGGACGGGGATTCTCCACGAATTTTCCTCCTTTCGCTTCTACTCGGGGCTCGCAGATGCGGGCACCACGAGGAGCGAAAGCTCCGTGCAGTCTCCGCCTCGGTTGGCGAACCTCGCGGTTCTTTCACGGCCCGGGGGCCGACCGACTGTCTCTGGCAAGCGATGTTTCGGTTGTGGTTGCGAGGCTAACGGGGAGTCCCCGCTTTGCCTCATGAACTCAGACGGTCTCGGGACGCAGGCGGTTGAGATCGATCTTGACCCCGGGGCCCATGGTGGACGAGACCGAGATCTTCTTCAGGTAGCGACCCTTGGCTGAAGCCGGCTTGGCGCGCTGAATCTCGTCGACCACGGCGCGGAAGTTGGCCTCGATCTGCTCGACCGAGAAGCTGACCTTGCCCAACTGCACGTGCACGTTGCCGTAGCGGTCGGTGCGGTACTCCACCTTGCCGCCCTTGAACTCACCCACGGCACGACCCACGTCCTGGGTGACGGTGCCGGTCTTGGGGTTGGGCATCAGACCACGCGGACCGAGGGTGCGGCCGAGTCGTCCGACGAGCGGCATCATGTCGGGCGTCGCGATCGCGAGATCGAAGTTGAAGTTGCCCTTCTCGATGTCGGCGGCGAGGTCGTCGGCGCCCACCAGGTCGGCGCCGGCCTTTCGGGCCTCCTCGGCGGCCTCACCCGTGGCGAACACGGCCACGCGGATCGTCTTTCCGGTTCCCGAGGGCAAGGCCACGGTTCCGCGCACGGCCTGCTCGGCCTTACGGGGGTCGACGCCCAAGCGGATGGCCACTTCGATGGTCTCGTCGAACTTGGCCGGAGCCATCGACTTCACGAGAGCCAGGGCCTCGGTGGGGCTGAACACCTGATCGCGGTCGTAACGCTTCACCGCATCGTCGTACTTCTTGCCGGACATGTCTGTCTCCCTCTCCCCCAGGTCTTCTCCGAGGGGTGTCGAGCCGGCCGGGCGAGGTGATCCCGGTCCAGGCGTTGTTGTTGTTACTTGATGACGAGGCCCATCGAACGCGCCGTACCGCGAACCTGCATCTTGGCGGCTTCGAGGTCGTAGGCGTTGAGGTCGGGCATCTTGATCTTGGCGACTTCTTCGATGTCGGCCTCGGTGACCGAACCACACACGGTCTTGCCGGGGGTCTGGCTGGCCTTGTCGAGTCCGGCCTTCTGGCGCAACAGCACCGGCGTCGGCGGGGTCTTGAGCACGAAGGTGAACGAGCGGTCCTCGAAGATGGAGATCTCGACGGGGATGATGGTGCCGACCTGGCTCTCGGTGGCGGCGTTGTACGCCTTGACGAAGTCCATGATGGCGACACCGTGCGGTCCGAGCGCGGTACCCACCGGCGGGGCCGGGGTGGCCTTGCCGGCCGGGATCTGGATCTTGACGATCGCGGTGAGTTTCTTCTTCGCCATGGGGCGTTTCCCTTCGAGTGAGAGCGGGCAGTGTACGGGCGTTTTTAGAGCTTGGCGACCTGGCTGAAGTCCATTTCGACCATCGTCTCGCGGCCGAAGATGTTGACGAGGACCTTCAACTTCATGTGGTCGGGGTTGATCTCGGCGACCTGGCCCGAGAAGTCGGCGAACGGGCCTTCCTTCACGCGCACGCCCTGGCCCACCTCGAACTCCAACTTGGGCTTGCGACGATTCGCGGTCTCCTGGCCGTCGCCCTTGGCCGACAAGAAGGTGTCGACCTCACGCCGCGACAGCGGTGTCGGCTTCTGGCCCTTTTGGCTCTGACCCACGAAGCCCGTGATGCCGGGCGTGTTGCGGATGCAGTACCAACTCTCGTCGTCCATGATGCAACGCACGAGCAGGTAGCCGGGGAAGACCTTCTTCTGCACGGTCTGCTTGCGACCGTTCTTGAACTCGACCACGTCTTCCATCGGGATGACAGCCTCGAAGATACGGTCCTCGACGTTCATCGACTGGATGCGCGCCTCCAGGTTGGCCTTGACCTTCTTCTCGTAACCGGCCTGGGTGTGAACCACGAACCATTGGCCGGGGCGGCGCCACGGATGGACCTCGGTCTCCTCGAGAATGTCGTCGGACTCGGTGGTCTCGTCACCGGTGAGGTCGATGACCTCGTCGGGCTGGAGTTCGTCGGTGTCGTTGTCGTTCATGTTCGTCTCGTCGTTCATCAGTTCTTGTACAACCAGTCCGTGAGGAAGCCGACACCCGAGTCGGCCACACCGATAAGAGCCGTGAACAGGGCCACGGTGACGAGCACGACGATCGAGTAGCGACGCACCTCGGGCCACTTCGGCCACGCCACCTTGTTCATCTCCTCGCGAACCTCGCGGATGTACTGGGTGGGACCGACTCGGTCGTCCTTGGCGCCGGGCGTGCGGGCTTGACGCGCAGGGTTGCCCTGCTCGTCGAGTGCACCCATCTTCTTGAGGGTGCGCTTCTGTTCCCGGTTCAGATCCATCGCCATGGAGTGTTCTCTGTTTCTCGTTCGCTACAACTTGCGTTTTCCTTGCGCTCGACCTCTGCGCTGAGCAGGGCAGGAGGGACTCGAACCCCCGACCGTCGGTTTTGGAGACCGATGCTCTACCAACTGAGCTACTGCCCTCGGACGCCGGTGGTGCCTAGCGCGTCTCCTTGTGCATGGTGTGCTTGCGATCGTGGCTGCAGTACTTGCTCATCTCCATGCGCTCACGGTCGTTGATCTTGCTCTTGATGGTGATGTAGTTCCGTCGCTTGCACTCGGTGCACTCGAGGGTGATCTTCACCCGCTTGTCGTTTCTGGGCACGTCGGTCTCCGATTCTGATCGCGTTACTTGATGATCTTGGTGACGCGGCCGGCGCCCACGGTACGACCACCCTCACGGATGGCGAAACGCAGACCCTCGTCCATGGCGATCGGCTTACCGAGCTCCACGGTCATGGTCACGTTGTCCCCGGGCATCACCATCTCGG
>JBJTBM010000024.1:0-16104 GCA_046091365.1 Acidimicrobiia bacterium
GTGTGGTCGGCGCCAAGGGCAAGGGTCAACTGCTCGCCGACCTGGAGGAATTCTTCGTCTGATGGCGCTGGCGCCCGATGACACGGGCGAGGCCGTTCGGCAACTGCAACGCCGCCTCGGAGCCGCCGGTTTCCTGCCGGAATCCGGGGTGATCCCCGATGTGTATTGCGCAGGTACGCGCCAAGCGGTCGCCGACTTCCAGCGCGATCGCGGGTTGTCGATCACCGGCATCTGCGACGAAGGCACGTGGTCGGCACTCATCGAGGCATGGTGGAATCTCGGTGACCGCCCACTGATGCTGCGTTCGCCCAATCTGCGCGGAGATGACGTCGAGGAATTACAACGCCTCTTATCCCGATTGGGTTTCGACGTCGGTCGCATCGACGGCATCTTCGGCGCGATCGCGGCCCGGGCAGTGCGTTATTTCCAGGAAAACGCTGGTCTCGAGATCGACGGCGTGTGCACCGCCGACACTGTGGCGGTGCTGCGGCGACTATCGAAAATGACCGGCGACGGTCCGGGCATCGCCGCGGTGCGCGACGCAGAACAAGCACGATTGGGCGAGTCCCTGGCGGGGCGACGCGTGGCCGTGGGTCATTTCGGCGACGTCGCTGAGGTCGTGTCAGCTCTGTCCGATGCCTTGCGCGATCACGGTGCAATGTTGCTCGACGTTGGCGACGGCGAACCCGCCCAACAAGGGTCGACCGCGAATCTGTTCGGTGCCGACGTGTACGTCGGGGTCGAAGAGGGCGAACCGGGTCAGTCGCGCGTGGCGTACTACTCGGTGCCCGCATTCGAGTCGACCGGCGGTCGGGCACTGGCCCATTTGGTCGAGCGGCACCTACGTGACGTGGTTCCACGATTGACGGTTCAAGGAATGCGATTACCGATCCTGCGCGAGACCAAGATGCCCGCAGTGTTGCTCACCCTCGGACCGAACACCGCGGGTCGACATCAGCGCATCGCCGAGGGAGTGTTTCTGGCGCTCCTCGCCTGGGCTCCCTAGTTATCCACAGGGTTATCAACAGATTGTGTCTAACCTCGTGTTCAGGTTGAGGGTTGCATTCCCCCAGCGTATTCAGTCCTCGGAGCCCGCTTCACCCATCATCAAGAGGTAAATCCGCTCCAAATCCTCGATACCGGCGAAGGTGATGATGACCGACCCCTTCTTGTCGAGACCAGTCAACTTCACGTCGACTTTGGTGCCGAGGTAATCGGAAAACCGTTGCTCGAGTTCGAGCACCGCCGGTTGACGCAGTCGCGTGACGTTGGTGCCACCGGTGCGACCCGGCTGCGGCGCGATGCCCGCATCTTCCAGGCCCCGATCGCGAATCGCCTCTTCCACCGCACGCACCGACCAACCCTCGTCGGCGGCGCGGCGCGCAATCTGCTCTTGATAGGCCTTGTCGGGAGAGCCAAGCAACGCCTTGGCGTGACCCGCGGTCAACTTGCCATCAGCCAGCAAACCCTGAATCGCCGGGGGCAACGTGAGCAAACGCAACGAGTTGCTGATCGACGCGCGGCTCTTGCCCACGCGCTTGGCCACGGCATCGTGCGTGAGGTTGAAATCGTCGATCAGCTGCTGAAACGCCGCCGCCTCTTCGAGAGGCAACAAATCCTGACGGTGCAGGTTCTCGACCAAGGCTTGCTCGACCGACGACATGTCGTCGGTGGTCTTGACGACCGCGGGCACCGTGGCCAGCCCCGCTCGCTGGGCAGCGCGCCAACGCCGCTCCCCCGCGATGATCTGGTAACTGCCGTCGGCCAGCTTGCGGACGAGCAACGGCTGCAAAACCCCGATTTCACGAATGGAATCAGAGAGTTCCTGCAGGGATTCCTCGTCGAAGTGCAGGCGAGGCTGATTCGGATTGGTGCTGAGATCCCCCACCGGAATCTCCACCAGCAGTGGGCCTCCCCCATTCGACGGGGGCGGGGTACGCCCATCTCCCGTCGGAATCAGCGAATCGAGACCTCTACCGAGACCTGGGCGTCGCGCCACCGGCCACCTCCTTGGCAACAAGTCGATAGGCGATGGCGCCCTTCGACGCGGGGTCGTACACGTTGATGGGCTGATGGTGGCTGGGGGCCTCGGACAACTTGACGTTGCGGGGGACCCGGGTCGGCAGCACCTTGTCACCGAAATGCTCGCGTACCTCGTTCTCGACGTCGCTCGACAACTGCGTCCGGGCGTCAAACATGACCAGCAAGATGGTGCTGACGTCGAGCTCGGGGTTCAGGTTCTTTTTGACCAGGTCCACGTTGCGCAACAATTGGCCCAATCCTTCGAGGGCGTAGTACTCGCACTGGATGGGGACGAGCACCTCGCGGGCGGCCACCAGTGCGTTCACGGTCAAAAGTCCCAACGAGGGCGGGCAGTCGATCAGGACGAAGTCATAGTCGTCCAGAACCGACTCGATGGCGCGCTTGAGGCGGCCTTCCCGCGCGTATTGGGGCACCAATTCGATCTCGGCGCCCGCCAAATCGAGGTTCGATGGGGCAACGAAGAGGTTTTTGACCTCGGCGGGTTCGATGCAGTCCTCCATCGGGGCGTCGTGAAGGATGACGTCGTACATCGAGGTGTCCAGACTTCGCGTATCGATTCCGACGCCCGAGGAAGCATTTCCTTGGGGATCGAGGTCGACCAAAAGGACCCGAAAGCCCAGTTCAGCCAGACATGAGCTCAGGTTCACCGATGTGGTGGTCTTTCCCACCCCACCCTTCTGATTCGCCACGGCCAATATCCGCGGAAGTGGACGCGGTGCGGGGGAGTCAACAACCATGGGGCGAGAGTATCGGATCGGTGTGAGACCGCGCGGAATGCTCGGCACACCGATTCACCGTGGTTCGCCGTGGTGGGTTCCTGTTCCACGTGGAACATCGCAGGGACAGACGTGAGGAATGTTCCACGTGGAACAGGACTACCGGTGCCGCACGACCGCCACCCCAGCGATGACCGACTCGATGGCACATCCGTCGACGACGGCCCACCGGGATCCGTCAGACGCCGGGGGTTCACTCACCAGCAGTCGTCCCGTCGGGGACATCAACGGAGTGGCCAAGCGGGCTGTGTACTCGGGGGACCCGAACCCGCGACACGTCACGACATCCCATGTTCTCCCGGGGTGGGTCTGGGGGAGGTCGGCCACATCGGCCTCCCACACCTCAACTTGGTCCCCTAATCCCAGCCGGCCCACCATTCGTACGAGGAAGTCCGTGCGCTTGGACCGACGATCAACCAGCGTGATCCGCAGATCCGGGCGGGTTATCGCGATGACCAGACCCGGATCGCCACCCCCAGAGCCGAGGTCGATCACCTCACGGGCGGTCGTGGGAAGGGCCGCCACGAAACCCAGGGAATGCTCGATGACCTCGTCCACCGGTCGGGGGCCCAACATGCCGATGCGCCGGGCTTCGCCCAGCGCATCGATCAATCGACGTCGGTTGTCGGGGGTGAGGGCGAGCATCAGCCTTCGGATGCAGGCGTGATCACCACGCGCCGGTTCGGGTCCTCACCCTCGGAATGGGTCGAGATGTCGGTGCGCCCGGTCAGGGCATCGTGCACGATCTTGCGGTCGGAGGAGGGCATCGCCTCCAAGGCACGAGCGGAACCCGTGGACACCACCTCGTCGGCTACCTGGTTGACAAATCGACCCAGCGCCTCCTTGCGCTTGGCCCGATATCCACCCACGTCGATGCGCAACCGGGTGTCATGGTCGCCCATACGACGTTGGGCCACCACACGGGTCAGGTCCTGCACCGCTTGAAGGGTGGATCCCCGCGGGCCCACCAACAGGCCGAGGTCGTTGCCATTCAGGTGAACCTCGATGTCCTCACCGTCGATCACCGAATTTGCAGTGGCTGACGCCCCGAGAGCAGCAGCCAACCCCAACAGGAACTTTTCGGCTTCACCGGCCACCTGAGCCGGATCCGCCGCGGGACCTTCGGGGCGCTCGCGGCGAGGGCGGTCATTGTTCTCGGTCATCTTCTTCTCCTGTTTCTGCGGCTTGGCGGCATCGGAGCCTTCACGACGGCGACCCCGATCGCGACGATCATTCTTGGCGCGGGGAGACTTGGGCATCACCCGGGCCCGCACACGAGCTTCTCCGCGTACGCGTCCGAACAAACCGGGCTTGGGCTCCTCGAGAATGTCGAATTCGGCATCTTCGTCGGCGACTCCGAGTCGGTCGAGAGCGATGCTCTTGGCTTCCTCGATGGTTTTTCCGGTGGTTTCGACCCATTCCATGGGATTCCTGCTTTCTGATCTGGTCAGGGGCGCGGCGGCTTGGGATGGCGCGACTTGCCTGACGAGGGTTTCGGACGATTCGACGGCGTGGGCTTGCCCTTGCCGGGGGTGGCGCCGCCCTTCGGAGGGGTGATGCGCTTGTTGGTCGGAGCGGTCTTCGGCGCGGTCTTGGGGGCATCTTTGGCGCGAGCTGCCTCCTGCTTGAGTTGACCGAACAGTCCACCGCCTCCGTCTTGTTTGGCCATCTCCCGAGCCTTGACACTGGCCTGCTGGGCTTGCTGCCCCAACGAACCCTCACCGCGATAGAAGCGGCGGGTGATGTATGCCTGCTGGGCGATGCGCACCAGGGTCTGCGAGATGTAATACACCACCAAAGCGACCGGAAAAAAGAACTGGAAGACACCAAAAAAGACCGGCAGGTACTGCAACACCTTCTGCTGGGTGGCCGACATGGTGGGCGATACCGTCCGCGAGGCGATCATGCGCTGTTGCAAGAAGTACAGCCCCATCAGCGCCACGACAAGTACGACATAGATTACGCCTTTGCCGGCATTGTCCTGAACCGCCTCGACCGGGCTCTTGGCCAAGTCGAATCCGAAGGCGAGCATCTCGGTCTTGTTGTCGAGGCTCTTGTACAACTCACTGGACTTCGACAAGTAACTCGGGGCGAACGTGCCGTCGGCGCCGACTTCGGTGAGTTTGTGGAGCACCCGGAACATGATGATGAAGATGGGCATCTGAGCAAAAAGTGGCAGACACGATGCCAATGGATTGACCTTGTGCTCCTGATAGAGCTTCATCATTTCTTCGTTCAATTTCTGACGGTCGTTGCGGTACTGCTGTTGCAAACGACGCATCTCTGGTTGAACTTTTTGCATCTCGAGCATCGACTTCGTGCTCTTCAACGTCAGCGGGAAGATCAACAACATGATCACCAGGGCGACCAGGGCGATCGAGAAGATGTAGTTGGTGGTGAGCGCGTAGAACTGGCTGATCAACCAGGCGGCGGCTTGAAACATGTCAGGAAGCCCTTCGTTCGGAGAGGTCGTGGGAGGGACAGCGTTCGGGCACCGGGTCGAACCCCGATGGACCGAATGGTCGGCATCGCATCAAACGCCGAGTGGTGAGCCATGTTCCACGCCCCGAACCGTATTGCTCGACGGCCTCACGGGCGTACTCGGAACACGACGGGGTGAACCGACATGGGGAGGGGCGACCTTCCCGGGCCGATTGGTACCAATCAATGGCCTTGAGCAGGGTTGTTTTCATAACGAGGCCCTCTTCGCTACGGCCTCGGCGGCCGTCGACGCCACCGAGAACGACACCGAACGCGCCGATCCGGTCAACCCCACCAGATACAGACCATCGGGAAGGCTCACCCGGCGGAAAGCCTCCCGCAGGCGACGACGCGCACGATTTCGCTCGACGGCATTGCCGGCGGAGCGCCCGATGGCGAAAGCCATCCGCGGACCATCGAGATCGGGGTCGTTCAACATGACGCACCAGAGCACTCCACTGCGTAGACGAATGCCATGGCGACGCAGTCGCTCGAACTCGTCCCGGCTGTGAAGATGTCCGATCAAGCCGAGAGCCGCTTACGGCCCTTCAGGCGACGGGCTTTCAACACGGCGCGCCCGGCGCGGGTGGACATACGCGCCCGGAAGCCATGCTTCACCGACCGGCGCTTCTTGTTGGGTTGATACGTGCGCTTCACAACGACTCCTAGGTTCCCGGTGACGACCAGGCGCAAAACACCAGATAGTGGCCACTTTTTAGCCGTCCTGGACCAGAGCTCGGGCCCGAACGCCCGGCCCCTGGATCAGGTGCGTCAGGCAAGGCTATGGGCAGTCGGCGACCAGGGCAACCCAACACCCGAAAGGCTCAGGAGAGTCCGGGCGACGACGGCATTTCACGCACTATCCACAGGCTGCTATGGTCAGCGACTCCGGTGTTCGACACCCCCTCTCAAACGGGTTGTCGACAGTGGGATGGGGGTTGTCCACATCGTGTGGACACAACTGTGGATGGCGAACGTGGAAAGGCGTAGAAGTGCAGGTCGACGAGGCGGAGAACGTGTGGACAGCGGTGTCCCGATCCCTGCGCGATCAGGTGTCGGATGCCGTGTGGTACTCCACTTTCAACGACGTCTACGCCCTCTCGGTGTCCGACGACACCCTGCGCCTGGCGGTTCCGAGTGGCACGGTGCGCGACAAGATCCTGTCGCGCTACTACCCGATCGTTCTCGATGCCATGTCGGAAGCCGGCTCGGGATCGCGCAACCTGGTCGTCGAAATCGTCGCACCAGAACACGGTGCCGTGACCGAACCGGACGAAGCGGTCACCCGAGCGACCGAACCCGAGGTTGTTCCCGTCGTCGATACGACGGTGTCGGTCGGCGCGGCGGCCGAACGCGCCGGTCTGAACCCCCGTTACACCTTCGAAACCTTCGTTCGGGGAGCGTCGAACAGCTTCGCGCTGGCCGCCGCCCAACGGGTGGCCGAAACCCCGGCCCGGTCGTACAACCCACTGTTCATCTACGGCTCCGCCGGACTCGGCAAGACCCACCTGTTGCACGCCATCGGGCATTACGTGCTGCAGAACTACAGCCACCACCAGGTGCGGTACATCTCGACCGAGACTTTCCTCAACGAGTACGTCGACGGCATCCGAAACAACACCATCGCCAACTTCAAACGGCGTTACCGCGACATCGACGTGCTGTTGATCGACGACATCCAGTTCATGGAGGGCAAGGAAGGGCTCCAGGAGGAGTTCTTCCATACCTTCAACGCCCTGCACGGGGCCAACAAGCAGATCGTCATCTCGTCGGACCGCGTCCCCGACGCGATCCCCAACCTCGAGGAGCGCCTGATCGGCCGCTTCCGCTGGGGCCTGATCACTGATGTCCAACCACCCGACCTCGAAACGCGGCTCGCGATCCTGCGCAACAAGACCGAGCGTGAGGGCACCCATGTGCCGGCGGACGTCTTGAGCTTCATCGCATCCCGGGTGACGAGCAACATCCGCGAGCTCGAGGGGGCTTTGATCCGGGTGAGCGCCTACGCCAGCCTGAACCACGTCGACATGACGATCTCCCAGGCCGAGCGACTCCTCGAGGACCTGCTCCCCGACGCGGCGCCCAAACACCGGACCGACGAGGAGTTGCTGACCGAGATCGCCCGTTTGGTCGGGCACAGCGTCGAGGCCCTCAAAGGCAAGAGTCGTCAACGGCCCTTGGTGGCCGCGCGCCAAGAGGCGATGTACGTCTTCCGGGAACTCACCGACCTCTCGTATCCGGCCATCGCGCGTCTGTTCGGAGGTCGTGACCACACCACCGTGATCCACGCGGTCGAAAAGATCCAGCGTCTGATGATGGAGCGCACCCAGACCTTCGAACAGGTGACCATGCTGGTCAAGACCTTGAAGTTGGACTGATCGAACGTGGGCCGCGACCAACTGTGGACATCATGTGCGCGAGGTGTTGACGCTCCTGTGCATCACCGGTCGATATCCACTACTACACCCCGGTGGCAGGGTGACGATGTGGACGGCTGTGCACGAACCAGTGGTTGCAGTTCCATCATCTACGCTGGGCCGACGGTGGTTTCTCCACAATCCACAACGCTTATTACTAGAACTATCTTGAAGCATCACACCACGATGACAACAACCGCTCGAGCACAAGGAGCCCCGACGTGAAGTTTCGTTGCGAACGCGAGGTCCTGAACGAGGCCTTCGGTGCAGCCTTCAGTGCAGCCAGCAACCGAAGCACCAACCCGACGCTGTCGTGTCTGCGATTGGTCCTGGCCGGCGACACCCTGCGGGTCACCGGAACCGACGGCGATCTCACCATCGACTCCTCGATCACCGTGTCGTCCGCCAGGGACGGCGTCGTCCTGGTGCCCGGCAAACTTGCGGCTGACATCGTCAAGAACCTCCCGTCGGGTGCCGTCGACTTCGCGGTCGTCGACGACAGGGTCGAGATCTCGGCAGGGCGAGCCAACTTCACCATGCCGATCGGCGCGGGCGAAGACTTCCCCAAGTGGTCGGGCACGGTCGGCGAGGGTGCACCGATGTCCGCCAAGGACTTCGCCGACGGTTTGCGCCAAGTAGTGCGGGCCGCCAGCACCGACGACGCTCGTGGCGTGTACACCGGCGTGTACATGACCGGAGTCGACGGAATGTTGCGCATGGTCGCCACCGATTCGTACCGCATGGCCATCCGAGACATCGACGCCAGCGTCATTCCCGACGGCAAGAGTGTGGTCGTGCCCGCGCGGGCGTTGCGCGAACTTCAGAAGCTCCTCGACAAACAAGAGCGCGTGTCGATGAACATCACCGACAACGACGTCACGTTCGAAGCCGGCAGTGTCCGCCTCGTGACCCGGCTGTTGACGGGTTCTTTCGCCGACTACCAACGCCTCATTCCCCCGAACCTGCCGAACACCCTCACGGTCCCGCGCGAGGCGCTGTCCGAGGCCATTCGTCGCGTCAAACTGGTGGCCCGTGACCCCATCGGCACACCGTTGCGCGTGCACATCACGTCGAACGAAGTGGCGTTGCGCATGATCACCCCCGACAACGGGGAGGCGTACGAACACATCGATGCGGCGAACCAGGGCAATGAGATCGAGATCCGGTTCAACAACGAACTCCTCACCCAAGGTCTCGAGGCCTGCGGCACCGACGACGTCACCATCCAGACGAGCGAGCCCAGCAAACTCGCGGTCATCAAGGGTGTCGGCCAGAGTAACTTCACGTATTTGTTGATGCCTCTGAAGTCGTGATGATCGTCGAGCGGATCGAGCTCGTCGACTTTCGCAATTACCGGAGCGCCACGTTCGATCTCACTCCCGGTGTCACCGCGATCGTTGGTCGCAACGCCCAAGGCAAGACCAATGTCGCCGAGGCCATGGCGTTCCTGGCCACCCTCGAGAGTTTTCGCCAGAGTCCGACCGCGGCGCTCGTTCGCGAAGGCGCCGACTTCGCCACGGTGCGGGCGATGGTGCGGCACGCGGACGGGCGTGACATCCAGATCGAGGTGCAGATTCTGCGGCAGGGCCGGGTGAACGTGTTGGTGAATCGTCAACGGTTGGCCCGCACCCGTGATTTGCTCGGGGTGTTGCGCGTGACCGTGTTCTCACCGGACGACCTCGAACTCGTCAAGGGTGCGCCGGGGGAGAGGCGTCGCTTGCTCGACGAGACCTTGGCCGCGCTGGCTCCGAAGAACGACGTCTTGCGACTCGAACTCGATCGAGTGGTCAAACAACGCAACACATTGTTGCGCCAAGCCGGTGGTCGCTTGAACGACGAGGTTGTGTTCACCCTCGACGTCTGGGATCGCAAGTTGGCCGAGGTCGGCGATCAGATCGGTCAGGCTCGGGCGACGCTCGTGGCCCAAATGAGGCCGGACGTCGAACGTGCGTACCAGCAGTTGGCCGGGGCACCGTTGGCGGTCGACCTGGTCTACGAACCCGGGTGGCGGCGCGCGGGCTTGGCGGCGGCCCTGGCGGTGTCGCGCCCCGATGATGTGCGGCGGGCGGTGTCGACCGTCGGACCCCACCGTGACGACGTGGACTTCTTCCTCGGCACCCTCCCCGCCCGCACTCACGCCAGTCAGGGTGAGATGCGTTGTTTGGCCCTCTCCTTGCGGTTGGCGGCCCACCGGATGGTGGCCCGTGAAGCCGGGATGACCCCCCTTTTGGTACTCGACGACGTGCTCAGCGAACTCGACCCCGAACGATGCACGGCCCTGCTCGAGAACCTGCCCGACGGGCAGGTGGTCATCACCACCGCCAGCGCGCTACCCGAGGCCGCCCAGCCGGACCGGGTGTTGCGCATCGAGGCGGGTGCCATGATGCACGGCGATGAGTTCTGAACCCCGCTCCCTGTCGTCGGGAATCGAACGACTGCTGCGCTCGTTCCGTCAAGGCGACCGCACGACCACGGTGACGGTGTTTTCCCGTTGGACCGAGTTGGTCGGCGACGCCGTGGCGCAACACGTGCGACCCCTGAAACTCGATCGAGGGGTCCTGGTGGTGCAAGTCGACGATCCGGCCTGGGCCACCCAGATGAAGTTCCTCGAAAGCGACCTTCTCGAACGCTTGTCGGCGGCGGGAAGCGGACCGGTCGACCGGGTCGAAATCAGGGTCAAAAAGGGGCGCTGAAACGGGGTCGGGAAGGCCCCTAAAAAAGTTGCGTTTTCCCAGCATAAGTGGCCCGTATTGCCGCGATCGGACCCCTCCCTGCGACTAAGGTTTTCCCCGTCGTGTCCGAGCGGTTTTTCCGCCGCCCACCCACCCGGCACACACCCGTCCAACAGAGGAATCCGTGTCCACCAAGAGCACCACCGCCACCGCCGATTACGGCGCCAAAGACATCCAAGTTCTCGAGGGTCTCGACCCGGTGCGCAAACGGCCCGGTATGTACATCGGCTCCACCGGGTTGACGGGTTTGCACCACCTGATCTGGGAGGTTGTCGACAACTCCGTCGACGAGGCCATGGCCGGACATTGCGATCGCATCGGTGTCACCTTGCTGGTCGACGGGTCCTGCCGGGTCGACGACAACGGGCGTGGCATTCCGGTCGACCCGTATCCGTCGGGTCCGCACAAGGGCAAGAGTGCCGCCGAGGTGGTGTTGACCGTGTTGCACGCCGGCGGCAAGTTCGGCGGTGAGGGCTACAAGGTGTCCGGTGGATTGCACGGCGTGGGCGTGTCGGTGGTGAACGCGCTGTCCAAGATGGTGCACCTGCAGATCGACCGCGGCGGCAAGCGGTGGGAGATGCGCTTCACCGACGGCGGTAAGCCCACGGGCAAGCTCGCCGTCGCCGGCGACACCCCGGGGCGCGGACGCAAGACGGGTACGACCGTGACCTTCCTGCCCGACCCCACGATTTTCGCCTCCGAGGGCACCGAGTTCGTCGCGCGCACCGTGCTCGAGCGCCTGCAGACCATGGCCTTCTTGAACCGCGGTCTCGAGATCGTCTTCGCCGACGAGCGTCTCGGTCGCGAACAGGAGGTCACGTTCCAGTACAAGGGCGGCATCGTCGACTTCGTGAAGCACCTCAACCAGTCCAAGGACGCCCTCTTCAGCAAGGTGGCCCACTACGAGGACGAGGACGAGGGCCAGATGCTCGACATCGCGATCCAGTGGAACACCGGATATCACGAGGGGATCCACGGGT
Organism: Acidimicrobiia bacterium; assembly: GCA_046091365.1. Classification (GTDB taxonomy): domain Bacteria; phylum Actinomycetota; class Acidimicrobiia; order Acidimicrobiales; family Ilumatobacteraceae; genus Casp-actino8. The sequence continues at coordinate 11,430 of JBJTBM010000024.1, forward strand.
ACGCCAACGGCATCAGCACCATCGAGGGCGGCATGCACGTCGAGGGCTTCAAGACCGCGCTCACGAGCGTCGTCAACAAGTACGCCAAGAGCCGCGGTCTGTTGAAGGAAAAGGACGACAACCTGCTCGGCGAGGACATTCGCGAAGGCATCACGGCCATCATCTCGGTGAAACTCTCCGAACCCCAGTTCGAGGGTCAGACCAAGGCGAAGTTGGGCAACGTCTCGATGCGTTCGTTCGTGCAGAAGGTCACCAATGAACGCCTCACCGAATGGCTCGACGAGAATCCGACCGAAGCCAACAAGATCGTCAAGAAAGCTCAAGCGGCCGCTCAGGCCCGGGTCGCCGCCAAAAACGCCCGCAATGCCGTGCGACGCAAGACCGCCCTCGCCGGCGCTGGTATGCCCGACAAGTTGAAGGACTGCACCAGCGGTAATCCCGACGAGAGCGAGTTGTTCATCGTCGAGGGCGACTCGGCCGGAGGCACCGCCCTCGACGCGCGAGACCCGCGCACTCAAGCGATCCTTCCCATCCGCGGCAAGATCCTCAACGTCGAGCGGGCCCGTCTCGACAAGATGCTGAAGAACAACGAGGTGACCGCACTCGTCACCGCGATCGGTGGCGGCGTGGGCGACGAATTCGACGCGGCCAAGGCCCGCTATCACAAGATCATCATCCTCGCCGACGCCGACGTCGACGGAAGCCACATCCGCACCCTGTTGCTGACGTTCTTCTTCCGTCAGATGCGTCCGCTCGTCGAGGCCGGTTACGTGTACATCGCCCAGCCACCGCTGTATTCCACCGAGGTCGGCAAGGAGAAGATCTACCTCAAGGACGACCTGGCCAAGAATCGGTTCCTCGAGGAGCATCCGAACCACAAGAAGGAGTTCCAACGCCTGAAGGGGCTCGGAGAAATGGACTGGGAGGAGCTGCGCAGCACCACCATGTCCGACGCCACCCGCACCCTCTTGCAGGTGACGGTCGAAGAAGCGGCTCTGGCCGATGAGGTGATGGGTGTGCTCATGGGCGACGACGTCGAGAGCCGCAAACACTTCATCCAGACCAACGCCAAGGACGTGAGGTTCCTCGATATCTGATGGCCAGCAAAAAGACACCACCCCCGACGCCCGAAGAGGGCGGCACTCCCGAGGAGCCGATCATCCCCGTGCAGCCGGTCGCGCTGCAGGACGAGATGGAACGCTCGTTCCTCGACTACGCGATGTCGGTCATCATGGCCCGAGCGCTCCCCGACGTGCGCGACGGCCTCAAACCCGTGCACCGGCGCATCATCTGGGACATGGACGAGCAGGGCTTCCGACCCGACCGTCCGTTCGTGAAGTCGGCCCGCGTCAGCGGAGACACGATGGCCAAGTACCACCCGCACGGCGACAGCGCGATCTACGACGCTCTGGTGCGCATGGCCCAACCGTTCTCGTTGCGCCACCCCCTCATCGACTTCCACGGCAACTACGGATCACCCGACTTCGGTCCGGCCGCCAGTCGTTACACCGAGTGTCGACTGCACCCGCTCGCGATGCACCTGCTCGCCGACATCGATGAGAACACCGTCGACATGGTGGCGACGTACGACGGCTCGCGGGAAGAACCCACGGTGTTGCCCGCGCGCTTCCCGAATCTTCTCGTGAACGGAAGTCAAGGCATCGCGGTCGGCATGGCGACCAACATCCCGCCGCACAACCTCGGTGAGGTCATCGACGCATGCGTGCACGTGCTGGCCAACCCCACGGCGTCGAACGACGACGTGATGGGGATCGTGAAGGGGCCGGACTTCCCGACCGGCGGAGTGATCCTCGGCAAGTCCGGTATCAACGACGCCTACCGCACGGGTCGCGGGAGCATCAAGATGCGGGCCACGGCCGCCATCGAGGAGACCCAGCGTGGTGGCATGCAGATCGTCGTCACCGAGTTGCCCTACCAGACCAGTTGTTCGGCGATCGCCGGCCGTATCCAGGAGTTGGTCGACAACGGCGAACTCGACGGAATCGCCGACGTCAACGACGGCTCGTCCGGGGGCAAGACCAATCTCACGATCACCCTGAAGCGCGACGCCAACGCGAACGTGGTTCTGAACAACCTCTACAAGCAGACGCAACTGCAGACGAGCTTCGGCGTCAACATGGTCGCGTTGGTTGACGGCGTACCGCGCCAACTGACCCTCATCGACGCCATCAACGGCTACATCCGTCATCAGATCGAGGTGCTCACCCGGCGTACCGAGTTCCGTCTCGACAAGGCCCAACGACGGCTGCACCTCCTCGAGGGTCGCATCAAGGCCCTCAACGTCATCGACGCCATCATCAAGTTGATTCGCGAGAGTGAGGACGCCGGGGCGGCCAAGACCGCCCTGATGGCCACACCGTACGAGTTCACCGAGGTGCAGGCGATCGACATCCTCGACATGCAGTTGCGTCAACTGACCCGACTCTCGCGCATCGACCTGGAGTCCGAGATCGCCCAACTCAACGAGAAGATCGCCGAGTTCCAGGCGATCCTGGCCGACGACAAGAAGTTGCGTGGCGTGATCACCGAGGAACTCCTCGAGGTCAAGGGCGAGTTCGCCACTCCGCGCGTCTGCCCGATCACGTTCGAGGCCGGCGAGATGAGCCTCGAGGATCTCGTCGACGACACCGAACTCGTGGTGTTGATGACCGAGGCGCAGTACGTGAAGGCGGTGGCGGCCACCAACTTCCGCAACCAACTGCGCGGCGGCAAGGGGGTGTCGGGCGCAAAGTTGAAGAGTGAGGACGTGGTGAAGCACGTCATCTTCACCACCGCCCACGCCTATCTGCTGTTCTTCTCGAACCGCGGACGGGTGTATCGACTGCGCGCCCACGACCTCCCCGAGCGCGAGCGTGCGGCCAAGGGCGTGCCGATCGTCAACCTGCTTCCGCTGCAGATCGGCGAGACCATCGAGGCCATCATCGACACCCGGTCATTCGACGCCGAAAGGTTCCTGTTCTTCGCCACCCGCAACGGCGTGGTGAAGAAGACCGCGTTCGACGAGTACGACAACGGTCGACGAGACGGATTGATCGCGCTCAACCTGCGCGACGGTGACGAATTGATGCGGGTGATCGTGACGTCCGGCAACGACGACATCTTCATGGTCAGTCGTTCGGGTATGACCATCCGCTTCTCCGAGACCGAGGTTCGCGCCATGGGTCGCGCGGCTGCGGGAGTGCGGGGCATGAAGTTGCGTGCCGACGATCGGGTTGTTTCGGCCGACCTCGCGCGCGATGACGCCGCGATCCTGATGGTCACCGAAGCCGGGTACGGCAAACGCACGCAACTCGACAAGTTCCGGCGACAGTCGCGGGGTGGCATCGGCGTGCGGGGCATTCAGATTCGCGAGAAGAAGGGGTTCGTGGTGTCTGCTTTCATGGCGGGCATCGACGATGAGATCGTCGCCGTGTCGTCGGGAGGCACGACGATTCGCACCGACGTGCGTACCATCTCCTCGCAGGGTCGAACCGCGTCGGGCGTGAAGGTGATGACGGTCGAAGACGGTCAGCAGGTGACGTCGGTGGCCCTCATTTTGGCGGCTGACGACGGCGAGTGACCCCCCTCGGTCTGGCGTTCATCGTCGTGGCGGCCTCGACGTCGCTCGCACTGGCGCGTGTCGCCGAGCACTCCGTCGAGGCCCGTCATGATCGCTCGGTGGCCGACGCGGTGGCACTGGCGGCGATCGTGGGCGGGGAGGGTTCGGCCAACGAGGTCGCGACGAGGAACTCGGCCCGCATCGTGTCGATCGAGTGGCGCGAATTGGGCGGCGAGAGGGTGGTGGACGTTGAGGTGGCGGTCGACGAACGACGAGTCGAGTCGCGGGCCGTCGGTCTCTGAGGCGACCGTGCCACAGGTGACGGGTGTTCTACGCTGACTCCGTGGCCGACGAGGAACTCCCGACAACTCGTGAACCGTCGCCCGGCGACGACCCGTTCTTCATCGTGCCGGCGGTGTTGCCCGACGAGAATCCGGTCACTCCGGCTCCGTCGGCCCGCGAACCACGTTCCCCCGTCGCAACCGCGCCCGACCCGGAGATGCCCGTTGCGAGCGAACCGACGAGGGCGAGAGCGGTGGTGTTCGAACGGCGTCCCGTGCGACGCACCACGAGGATCGTGCGGCATGTGGATGCGTGGAGTGTCTTCAAAGTCGCACTGGTGTTCCATTTCGTGTTGTACCTGACGTTGTTGTTGGCCGGGGTGCTCTTGTGGAACGTGGCCAACGCCACGGGCACGGTCGACAACGTCGAGCGATTCCTCGAGAGTTTCGGCTGGGAGTCCTTCGACTTCAAGGGCGGCGAGTTGTACCACCAGGCGTGGACGCTCGGTCTGTTCGCCGTGGTCGGTCTCACCGGTGTGGCGGTTTTGATGGTGACGACGTTCAACCTGATCACTGACCTGGTGGGAGGTATTCGGGTCACGGTCCTCGAGGAAAAGGCACCGTCGACCACGCCATCTGCTCCCCGCTCGCGCGGTTGAGGGTTCGGCCGACCCGCCGATAGGGTGCTCACTCGCCGGGGCTATAGCTCAGTCGGTTAGAGCGCATCCCTGATAAGGATGAGGTCACAAGTTCGATTCTTGTTAGCCCCACCACAACCCGGTCAGTTTCCTTCGACGATCGATTCGCGAAGATGGATCGGAGCGCTGGTCGGCTT
>JBJTBM010000025.1:0-37602 GCA_046091365.1 Acidimicrobiia bacterium
CGCTGCCCTTGCGGTAGGTGTCGTGCGTGATGCCCGCCGCAGTGAAGCTCCCCTTGTGCCAACCGTCCAGTACGTCGCTCACGACAGACTCCTTGCTGCTTCGAGGGCCCGTTGGGCCAATCCTTCGGGTCCGAGTTTCATGGTCGCGAGGTCGATGCCCTCTTGGCGCCCCATCGCACCATGAAGATATCGGGCGTACACACCCTCGCTGATCACCGCGAGGCGCCAACACGAGAACGCCACGTAGTAGTCGACGCCGCTCACGTCGCGTCCGGTGTTCCTCGCGTAACGCTCGACCAGCTCCCGATACGGCGGGAACCCTCCGGCAGGAGTCGGATCGTTGGCGCGCAACGCGTTCGACGGACCGTCGCTCCAATAGACGCCGAGATATCCCAAGTCGGCGAGCGGATCGCCCAACGTGCACAGTTCCCAGTCGAGAACCGCCGCGATACGCCCACGCCCGACGGCGGTGAGACAGTTGCCGAACCGGAAGTCGCCGTGGGCGATGACGACTCCTTGCTGCGCGGGGACGTGCGCCCCCAGGCGGCGAACGACTTCGTCGATCTCGGGCAACTCGCGGGTCTTGGAGTTCTCCCATTGGGTGCTCCACCGCTTCAACTGGCGCTCGATGTACCCGTCCCGACGCGCGAGGTCACCGAGGCCGACCGCGTCGACGTCGACCGCGTGCAATCGAGCCAGTACGTCGATGAGATGATGGGCCGCGGTGGGGCGCAACTCCGTCGGAAGCTCTTCGGCCTTGTCGGCACTGTCGAGAACGACCCCGTCTACGAAACCCATCACATAGAAGTCGGCACCGTTCACGCTCTCGTCGGTGCACAGTCCGAGCGCCCGCGGAACGGGGACCTCGGTCGAACCGACCGCGGCGATGATGCGGAACTCACGCGCCATGTCGTGTGCCGTCGCCAACACGTGTCCCAATGGCGGTCGACGAAGGACGATTCGGACGCCGTTGGCGTCGGTGACCCGGTACGTGAGATTCGACCGACCACCGGCGATGAGGTCGAAGGCGAACGGGGCCTCGACTCCGTCGACGTTGTCCACGAGCCACTCGCTCACGCGCGCGACATCGATTCCTTGAACGGCTCCGTCGGTCATCTGGTCCCCCCGCGGAACGGTAGTTCGTCCGCGCGACCCCGACTCAGCCCGGACGGGTGACGCCGACGACCTTGTTCCAACTCACGGCGGTGAGGCGAACACTGCGTCCGACACCGGGCGCGTCGATCATCATTCCGTCACCGGCGTAGATGCCGACGTGCGTGATCGGGCTGTAGAAGAAGATGAGATCCCCGGGTTCGACGTACTCGACCGGAATCTGCGGCGACGACGAGAACTGTCGGCGCGACTGGTGTGGCAAGGACACACCCGCCTGCTTCCACGCCCACATCGTCAGACCCGAGCAGTCGAAACCCTCGCCCTCGACGGCGGCGTACTTCACGTACTTCACGCCGATCTGGCTGCGCGCGGCGGCCACTGCGATCGCGCCGCGCGAACTGCTGGCCGGGATCGACGAGGGATCGAAACTCGGCTTGGTGGACGACGACCCTGAACTCCCCGTGCCACCGGTGCCGCCCGCCGACGGACGAGTGGTGGTCAGACGCGCGGCCTGGGCCCGAGCGGCGGCGGCGGCCGCAGCGGCGCGCCGGGCCCGCTCCTTGGCGAGCGCCGCACCGAGTTCACGCTCGGCCGTCGCCTTCAATGCCGTGTAGGCGGCGATCTTGTCGTTGGCCTCGCGCTGGTTCGATTCGATGGACGCCGACAGTTCCTCGGCGTCGCGACGATCGCTCTCGAGTCGAGCCTTCTGATCGGTGAGGTCACTGATGAGCGCGTCGAGCTGATCGGAGTTGGCCGAGCCCACGTTGAGGGCCATCTCCGTGAGGTACTGACGCTGCACCGCCTCGTTGGGTCCCGAGCCCGGCGTCAAGAGGCCGGTCAGGCTCCCCGAACGTCCACCGCCCACGAACGCTTGCACCGCCAGGTCCGACATCTCGGCCTGCAGGTCGCTCACCTCGATCTCCTTGAGCGCGATGTCGCTCTCGGCCGCGGCGATCTCGACATCGAGGCGAGCCTTGTCGTCTTCGGCCACCCGCAGTTCCTCACTGAGGCGGTCGACCTCCTCCTCAGCGGCCTCGAGACGGTCGGCCATCTCGTTCACCTTGCGCCGGGCGTCGTCGACCGAATCGGCTCGTGCCGGGCCGGCGACGAACATCCCGCCTCCGAGCAGCACGCCCGCGAGCAGACCGGCGACGAATCGCCGAGGGAGTGCCGGGCGGTCGTTCATGACCCTCGGCAGATTAGTCATTGTTACGAAATCGTTGCGAGCGGGGGTGCGCTCACTCCCATTCGATGGTTCCGGGGGGCTTCGATGTGATGTCGTAGGCCACCCGGTTGACCCCGGGAACCTCGTTGATGATGCGACTGGCCATGCGTTCCAGCAGGTCGTAGGGCAATCGGGCCCAGTCCGCGGTCATGGCATCGTCGCTCGTGACCGCGCGGATGATGATCGGGTGGGCGTACGTGCGCTCGTCGCCCATGACCCCCACCGAACGGATGTCGGGCAGAACGGCGAACGCCTGCCAGATCTCACGTTCGAGTCCGGCGAGTCGGATCTCCTCACGAACGATGAAGTCGGCTTCCTGCAACAGGGCCACCTTGTCGGGGGTCACCTCGCCGATGATGCGCACGCCCAGACCCGGTCCCGGGAACGGCTGCCGCCAGACGATCTCATCGGGAAGCCCCAATTCGAGACCCAGACGACGCACCTCGTCCTTGAAGAGTGAGCGCAAGGGCTCGACCAGCGCGAGGGTCATGTCGTCGGGAAGCCCGCCCACGTTGTGGTGACTCTTGATGACCGCCGCCGTGCCGTCGCTGCCGCCGCTCTCGATGACGTCCGGGTACAGAGTGCCCTGCACCAGGAATTCGGCGTCGGTGACACCGCCGGTGTGCTGTTCGAACACCCGCACGAACAACTCGCCGATGATCTTGCGCTTGCTCTCGGGTTCGGTGACACCCTTCAAGCGCTCGAAGAACTGCGCGCCGGCGTCGACATGGATCAATTCGATACCCAGGTTGCGTTTGAAGGTCTCGACCACCTGGTCGCTCTCGTTCTTGCGCATCAAACCGGTGTCGACGTAGACACACGTGAGTTGCGACCCGATGGCCTTGTGCACGAGGGCCGCCGCGACCGCCGAATCCACACCACCGGACAGACCACAGATGACCCGTTTGGTTCCCACCTGCCGGCGGACGACGTCCACTTGTTCGTCGATGATCGAGCCCATGGTCCACGTGGCCTCGCAACCGGCGAGATCGTGCAGGAATCGGCGCAACACGTGGGCACCGAACGGCGAGTGCACGACCTCGGGGTGGTACTGCACGCCCCACACGCGGCGGGCGACACTCTCGAGCACGGCCACCGGGGCATCGGGAGTGCGGGCGGTGGCCACGAACCCGTCGGGAACCCGCGAGATGGCGTCGAAATGACTCATCCACACGTCTTGTTCGTCGGGAACGTCGCCCACCAACAACGTCGAGTCGGTCCCGGCGACGCGCGACATGAGCGTCCGGCCGTATTCACCGCGCGAACCGCGCCCCACTTCGCCTCCCAACTGGTGGGCGATCAACTGCGCGCCGTAGCAGATTCCGAGGATCGGGATCCCGAGGTCGTACACCGCGGGGTCGAGGCGCGGTGCCCCGTCGACGTGGACACTCTTCGGGCCACCCGACAGGATGATCGCCGTCGGGGCTCGCTCGACCACTTCGGCGGCCGTGATCGTGTGCGGGACGATCTCGGAATACACGCGGTGCTCGCGCACCCGACGGGCGATGAGTTGGGCGTATTGGGCACCGAAATCGACGACGAGAACGGTGCTACGCGAGGTCACCGACACATCGTAGTCGGGGGTGCCGACTGGGTGACGGGCTCGGCTGGGTGCGACGATGGCACCATGTCGAAACGCACGAAACCGCTCGTGTCCATGGTGGTCTGCGCGCTCGTCTCGCTGTTCGTGTGTGCCACGCCCTCGTCGGCCGTGTTCGCGACGACTCCGCCGGACCCGACCGTTCCGGAGTCCACGATCACACCGGACACGGTGAACGATTTCATGGATCTCGAGCGCGACGTCACCACGTGCATCAGTTCGAATCCACTCCCCGGCTGCGGCCGCGAGCCGACCAGCCCGGGCGATCGCGGAGGATGGCAACAATTGCTGCTGTTCGGCATCATGCTCGGCGGCATGGCGATCATCTTCACACGGGTCTACTTCTCCGTGCGATCGCGCGACCGCTGATCACTCGCCGCGAAATTCCGGCGCGCGCTTTTCGAGGAACGCCGTGCGCCCCTCGGCGGCGTCCCGACTGGCCCACGCTCGCAGCCGAGCGGCCTCCACGTCGGCGATGGTCGGGGCGGCACCGTCCAACATGGCCGTGAAGAGGTTTTCGAGGGCCAGTTTGTGAGCGGCAACGGTGAGCGGTGCGAGACCGGACAGTTCGAGGGCCCATTCCATCGCGTCGTCGAACCCTCCGAGTCGGTGCACCAACCCGCTCGTCAACTCGGCGGCGGTCATCGATTCCCCGGTCAACAGCAAGCGCCGCGCCGCGCTCCAGCCGGCCTCGACCGACAATCGCGCCACGGTCCAGGTGTCGACCGCCAGACCCAACTTGGCCGCCGGCACACCGAACCGTGACTCGGGGGTCGCCATGCGAAGGTCGCAGGCCGCGGCCAACTGGGAACCGGCACCCAACGCCGCCCCGTCGATCGCGGCGACGGTGAGGCATCGGAGTCGACCGAACCCGCGCAAGACGTCGAGGAGCGTTTCGGTGAACTCGCCCAACTCGACGCCCGAGAGGTCCGCTCCACTGCAGAACGCCGGTGGACTGCCGGACAACACGACCACCCGGGCGCCCCGCGCGTCGGCTTCGTTCTGGGCCTCGCGAAGCGATCGCAAAGTGGCCAAGTCGACCGCGTTGCGCTTCTGGGGGCGGTCGATGCGCATCGAGCACACCGAACCGGACCAGTCGACGAGCAGAGTCACGAGCGAACCGTATCCCGTCGGATTGGCGCACGACGTGGTCCGTGATCCATTGTGCAGGGGTGCCGGAGCAGGATCTCGTGCGCGAGCGGCGGGCCCGCATCGCCAAATGGACTCTCGTCGCGAATCGAGTCGGTTACCTGTTCTTCGCGATGGCGATCGCACTCTTCGTGATGGCGTTCGCGTTCGGATTCAAAGGTCCGATCGTCACCGCCATCACCGTGTCGATGGTGCTGGGCTCGATTCTCCTGGCCCCGGCCATCGTGCTCGGTTACGCCGTCAAGGCGGCCGAGAAGGACGACATCTCCCGCGGCCTCTGAGACCCGTGGTCGCGGGTCCTTCGGTGGATACGGTAAGGGTGATGTCGATGCGTTTGCCGGCCGCCGAACGGCGGGAGCAGTTGCTCTCGGTCGCGATGGACGTGTTCGCTCGCGAGGGATACCACCAGACGTCCATGAACGACGTCGCCGAGGCCGCCGGAATCACCAAGCCAGTGCTGTATCAGCACTTCACGTCGAAGCGCGAGTTGTATCTGGCCCTCATCGCGGAGGCCGGAGCACGCCTGCTCGAGGCGGTCACCGACCCCCAGATCGCCGCCACCAACGGACGCCGACGCACCGAACTCGGCTTCGTCGCGTACTTCCGTTGGGTGCACGACGACAACGATTCATTCCAGTTGCTCTTCGGTGGTGGCTCGCGTCGGGATCCGGAGTTCAACGACGCCGCCGGACGGTTCACGTCGATGATCGCCGACGTCATCGAGCCCTTGATCACCGCCGACATCGACTCCGAGCACCGGCGTACGCTCGCCCATGCCATCGTGGGGTTGGCCGAGGGCGTGTCGCGGCGACTGATTCGACTCGGTGCCGACTTCGACCCCGAGGTGATCGCCCGACAGGTGAGCGACCTCGCCTGGGCCGGGCTCCGGGCGTCACAACGCCCGCGTTGATCGGCGAACCGGACTCAGGCGACGCGTCGTAACACGCGCAAGCTTCCGGTCGCCGATTCCTCGACGAAGCGACCCGAGTCGATCGCCGGTCGGTAGATCTGCTCGTACGGCGGTCGTCCACCGTCGGCCGGCTCGGCAAAGACGTCGTGAATCGCCAGCGTGCCCCCCAACGCGACGTGCGGGGTCCACAGGTCGTGGTCCGATCGCGCCGGCTCGACGCCGTGCCCACCGTCGATGAACAGAAACGCCAAGGGCGTGGTCCAAGCCCGCGCCACCGTCGGCGACTGTCCCACGACCGCGATCACCACGTCCTCGAGCCCGGCGTCGTGCAGGGTGCGCCGGAAGAACGGCAGGGTGTCCATCTTTCCGGTGTGCGCGTCGACCAACGACGGGTCGTGCCACTCCCATCCAGCCTGATTCTCCTCGGAACCGCGGTGGTGATCGACGGCGAACAACACCGTGCCACACCCGCGCGCCGCGTCACCGAGCCAGATGGTCGAACGCCCGCAGTACGAACCCACCTCGAGGAACGGTAGAGCGGGAAATTCGCGTCCCGCGCGAGTCGCCGCCTCGTGCAGTGCGTCGCCCTCGTCGGGCGGCATGAATCCGATGGCGGCCAGGGCGGCCTCGCGCAGCCGCCCCGCGATCACCACTGATCCCAGTGGATGATGGAGTCGGCTGCCGGACGCTCGGCGGCCTTGAAGTCGGTGCCCTTGGTGAAGGCCACCGGTGACAGGCACACCTGCTGCACGGTGTCGAAGGGAATGCCGAGGATGTCGGCCACGCGCTGCTCTTGCATCAGATGCACGGTCGTCCAAGCGGTGCCGAGTCCGCGGGCCCGCGCACCCAACATGAAGCGCCACATGGCCGGAAGGAGGTTCGCCATCACCGACGACACCATCATGCCGAGACCACCGGTGGCGTCGGTGCGGCCACCGACGCTGCAGGGGATCACGAGCGCCGGAGCGTCACCCATGTGGTCGGCCAGATAGTCGGCCGAGTCGGCCGAACGCTGCTGCTGCTGGTTCATGCGCTCGTCGCCCTTGTCGATCGTGCGGATGTAGACGCCGTCCATCTGCTGGTAGATCGAGAAGCACTCGCGATAGACCTCGCCGATCGCCTTGCGCTTGGCCGCGTCCTTGACCACCACGAACTGCATGGTCATGCTGTTCGAACCCGAGGGCGACTGCATCGCGAGCGACACGCATTCGCGGATCAAATCGTCCGGAACGGGTTTGTCGAAGTCGAGCCGCTTGCGCACGGCGCGCGTCGTGGAGAGGAGTTCGTCGGGGTTCAAGGGAAGGAGTGCCACGGAGCGAACCCTATCCCGAGCGTAGGAGTCCCCGACCAGCCGAGTTCGTGCCAAGATGGCGTCATGGCTGCCCCCGGTGCCCCCGACTTCGACGCCCTGGCCGACCTCATCTCCCTGCTCGACCTCGAGCCCATCGAGGTCAACATCTTCCGCGGTCGTTCCCCACAGGAGAATCGACAGCGCGTGTTCGGCGGACAGGTGGCCGGACAGGCCTTGGTCGCGGCCTCGCGCACCGTCGACGACCGCGACCGCCGAGTTCACTCGTTGCACGCCTACTTCTTGCGCCCGGGTGATCCGACCGCCCCGATCCTCTACGACGTCGACCGCATCCGAGACGGCAAGAGCTTCACGACCCGGCGTGTCGTCGCGATCCAACATGGCCAGGCCATCTTCAACCTGCAGGCCAGCTTCCACGCCCCCGAAGAAGGGCTGTCACATCAGGTCGACATGCCCGCGGTGCCCGCCGCCGACACCCTGCCGGACTTCAAGACGCGCATGGCGCCACACAAGCACCTGCTCGGTGAGTGGTACGACCGACCACGACCCATCGACATCCGTTACGTGCAGGGCGACCCCATGTCGCGCTCGCGGGTGCCGACGATGCACCAGTCGGTTTGGCTGCGCGCCGACGGCCGACTGCCCGACGATCCGACGCTGCACGCGTGCATCGTCACCTATGCGAGTGACATGACGCTACTCGACACCACGGTGTTGCCGCACGGGCTCAACTGGTCCGACAGCGGACTGCAGATGGCCAGCCTCGACCACGCGATGTGGTTCCACCGGCCCTTCCGCGCCGACGAATGGTTGCTGTACGACCAGATGACTCCGAGCACCTCGAGTGCCCGCGGGCTCGCGACGGGTTCGATCTTCACGCACGACGGACATTTGGCGATCACGGTCGTGCAAGAGGGACTCATCCGGCGCGAACGTTCATGAGGCGCGCCGTCTGGGGGCTCGCGATCGGTCTCCTGCTGGTCGGCTGTGGATCGCCGTCAAATTCGACCTCGTCATCGGTCGCGTCGACCTCCGCGGTGACGACCACCGAAGACACGGAGTCGACACCCGTGGACGGCATCGAATTCACCGCCTCCCTCGGTGAACCCGTCGAAGGAGCGAGCGAGCCGGTCGACCTCGCCGTGCACGACGGTCGCACATACATCGTCGAACGAAGTGGCCGCGTCTCGCTTTTCGTCGACGGGGTCGCCGACGAGACGGCCCTAGACATGAGCGACCTCACCGTTCCCGGCGGCGAACGCGGTCTCCTCGGTCTCGCCTTCGGAGACCGCCACGCTTTCGTGAACTACACCGACCTCGACGGCAACACCGTGGTCGACCGTTTCGTCGTGCGCGCCGACGGCACCTTCGACGAGACGACGCGAACGACGTTGCTCATCGTCGCCCAGCCGTACGCCAACCACAACGGGGGCGACCTCGTCTACGACCCACACACGGCGTCCCTGCTGGTGTTCACCGGCGACGGTGGTGCCGGTGGCGACCCGGAACGGCACGCACTCGACACCGGTTCGCCGCTCGGCAAGGTGTTGCGACTTCGCGACGTCGACGACGATCTCGTCGCGGTGCCGGTGATCCCCGAGGTCGCCGCGGTCGGACTGCGCAATCCGTGGCGGGCCCACCTCGACCCCGTGACCGGCATGCTCTACATCGCCGATGTCGGTCAGGACCGCTGGGAAGAGGTGAACGTGGTTTCCGTCGCCACCCTCGACGGAACCAGTTTCGGCTGGAGCGCGCTGGAGGGATCCCACGACTTCAATGCCGACCAGGCCGAGGCGAACTCCGCGTTCCGGTACGTCGCTCCCCGTCACGAGTACGAACACGTCGACGGACGGTGTTCCATCAGTGGGGGTGCCGCCTATCGGGGATCGTCGATCGCCCATTCGGGCAACTGGTACGTCTACGCCGACTACTGCTCCGGTGAGGTGATCGCCATCGACGTGCTCGACCAGCCGGGCGACGCCGTCGAGGTGCTGGGAACCGTTCCACAACCGGTCGCGGTCGTCGCCGACGCCGACGGTGAGTTGTGGGTTCTGTCGCTCACCGGGCTCGTCGTGCCGATCGTCCCGGCCTGATACCCGACCCGCTGTTCAGCGACGCTGACCCATGAACATTCGCTTGAGCGCGTCGTAGTTCTCGATGCAGTGTCCGGCTCCGAGCACCACGGCTTCCAAGGGCATGTTCGACATCAACACCGGCACCTGGGTCTCACGTTGAATGCGATCGGCCAATCCACGCAACAGTCCCCCACCGCCCACGAGGTACATGCCGCGCACCAGGAAGTCCTGCGCCAATTCGGCCGGTGCCTTGGAGAGACAACGAACCACCGACTGAACGATCTGGGACACCACGTCGTCGATGGCGTACCGGATCTCCTCGGGCGTGAGCACCACGGTCTTGGGCAGGCCCATCATCAGATCGCGCCCACTCACCTCGGCCTCCACCTCGTCGGGTGTCGGAGCGGCCGATCCGATCGCCTTCTTGATCTCCTCGGCCGTGCGTTCTCCGATAGCGATGCCGTGCTCGCGACGCACGTAGTTCTGGATGGCGGCGTCGATGTCGAAACTGCCCACGCGCACCGCCTCGAGAGCCACGATGCCACCGAGGCTGATGACCGCGGTCTCACTGGTACCACCACCGATGTCGATGACCATGTTGCCGACGGGTTCGTCGATGGGGAGTTGTGCACCGATCGCCGCGGCCATCGGTTGCTCGATCAGTTGCGCGTCGGCCGCGCCCGCGCGCCGGGCGGCATCGGTCACCGCGCGACGCTCGACCTCGGTGATGGCCGAGGGCACACATATGACCACCTTGGGACGGGTGAACCGACTCACGCCCACCCGCTGGAGCAACAGCCGGATCATGCGCTCGGTGACGTCGAAGTCGGTGATGGCACCGCCACGCAGGGGTCGGACGGCCACGATGTACCCCGGAGTTCGACCGATCATGTGCCACGCCTCGTGGCCGGTGGCCAACACCTCACCGGTTTGACGATTGAGCGCGATGACCGAGGGCTCGTTGAGCACGATGCCCCGGCCCTTCATGTAGACGAGGGTGTTCGCCGTACCGAGGTCGATCGCGAGGTCGCGGGCCATCAGCGATCACCACCAGCGTCGTCGATACCGTCGAACGTTTCGCCCCGATCGAACGGTTCGAGTGGAGTCGCGATCGGCGCCACGCCGGCACGATGTGCCTCCGGCGACAACGCGTCGAGATGCCGACGGAAGTCGGCGACACGATCGTCACTCGCCGGCGTGCGCCGCGTGGTCGCCACACCGATCACGACGAGAAGGCACACCACGAGGATGACGACGAGAACCGTGACCACTCAGACTCCCGCTCCGTCGACCGACGTGACGTTCTTGGGTTCGGTCACCACGTTCGCGCCGGTTCCCCAGGCACTTCCACCGTCCCACGTCTCGTGTTTCCAGATCGGAGCGCCGGCCTTCAGGGCGTCGATCGCGAACCGCGCGGCGGCGAAGGCCTCGGGCCGGTGCGGTGCCGAGACGACGGCGACGACCGAACTCTCACCGAGTTCGATGCGACCGATGCGATGATGCAGGGCGATGCGGCCGATACCGGCCCAGCGACGACGGGCCTCATTGGCGATCTCGCGGAACGACGGAACCACCTCGCTCGCATAGGCCTCGTAGTCGAGATGGGTCACACCCATGCGCGTCTGCTCACCCTCGACGGCGTGATCGCGCACCGTGCCCGAGAAGAGCACCACGGCGCCGCAGTCGGGTCGCACGGCCCAGTCGTACAGACGACCGACCTCCAACGGCGCATCCCCGATGGCGAACCAGTCGTCGGCCGTCTGCTCGGAGGTCACGCTGTGATGGTAGCGGTTGACCCTCGGAGACCGGCTCGCCCGACGACACTCGTGCCCGATGGTTCACTAGCCTCACCGTTTCGTGAGCGGTCACTTCGACACCCCGGCCGGGGACGACGACGAGAGCCCGGCCGGCGCGTTCCCGCCGAGCCCCCAACCGCTTCACGAACGAGCGTGGCGCCACCCGTCCGAGCTCGGCTTCGCGGCCCACACTCGACGCGTCGAAGAACCGCGCGACATCGGACGAACCGGACGTGGTCTGCTCGCCTTCTCGTTGGTCGCCGGTGGCCTGCTCTTGCTCGGACTCGTCGTCATCGTGCAGCCGCGAACCGCCGAGACCGACGCCGTCGGTTTGCTTCGACTCACGAGCGACGCGGTCGAAGTGGTCGAGATCGACGCCCGCACTGGCGACGACACCTTGGGCATGTACCTCGGAACGACCTACTTGGTCACCACGGTGGCCGCGGTGGAGGGCTTCGACGGCGCGCCCTTGGTCACCCGCGACGCACGCACCGGAGACGAGCATCTCGCCGAGGTGATCCACATCGATCCCGATCTGCATCTCGCGATTCTCAGCATCACCGACGGCACCACCGGACCGAGTGTCGACATCGGCACCCTGCCGACCTCGACCGACCTGATGACGAATGCGAGCCATGTCATCGTCATCGATCGCGGCGGGCGTGTCTTCCTGCTCGGCGAGCGCACCGACGACGGATTGATGTTGCTCTCCAGCCGTGGCACGACGAGCGGAGACCTCACTGAGGGCGCTCCGGTCGTCGATCAATGGGGATCGCTCGTCGGTCTGTACACGGGAGAGAACGACACGCCGTGCGTCGTGCCGCTGACCGACATCGAATCGCTTCTCGAACAGTTGGCTGCGGACTAACGCGCGCGACGACGCAGCCAAACCACGATCGTCCCGACCACACCGAGAGTCGTCACGCCCATCGCACCGAGCGCCAACTCCTGACGACGCTTCGGCGTGAGCATGGTCCACCATTTCGCGTCGGTGCCCTCGACGAAGGCTTGCTCGTTGGTCACCGACGGCGTCCAGCCCTCGGCGCGCAATCGACCGTTCGACACCAACCACGGTGATCGCACGTACGGTCGCAGGCCCGGTGGGATGGGGCCGCGTTGGAACCGCCAACGCACGTCGGCGACCACCTCGGCCAGACGATCCGGCAGCCGTAAACGCGGCGCCATGCCCCAGAGCGACCGGACGCGCGCGCCCGGCACGTGTCCGTCGGGGGCCACGTTGTAGACGCCGTCGAGCCGACGGTTCACGACCAGTTCGACGGCCGAGGCCAGGTCGTCGAGGTGCAGGAACTGCGCCGGCACGTCGTCTTCGCCCAGTCGGCCACCCATGCCGGCGGCCAGTGCGCGCACCAAGCTGCTGGTGCCGTCGGCGGCCATTGCCGGGACCGGTCGCAGGATGCACGACGTTCGACCCGGCGCGCCCTCGCGCCAGTCGTCGACCATCTGCTCGACCGTCGCCAGTTGTCGGGCGAACGCGAATCCGAAGTCGGGTCGCAGGGCGGCGTCCTCCGTGATGGGCACCGGGTTGTTGGGCCACGCCCCGTACACCATCGCCGATGACAGCAACACCACGTGGCGCACCCCGTGTTCGGTCGCCACCGCGAGCAACTCGGGCGTACCGACCGCCGCACTGCGACCACGGGCCGCCAGCGCGTCGTGATCGCCGGGGGCGAGGTGAACGAGGATGTCGACCGTGCCCTCGATGTCGTTGTCGCCCCGCTTCATCTCGGTCACCGTGAAGCGGCCGGACGATGTCAAACGCTCGACGACGCGGCGGCCGAGTGGCCACAACGCCCCGGTGACGACCACGGACATCGTGGCGACGTCGTTCCGCTCGACGGGGGCTTCCATGGCGGACATGGCGACGACGCTAGTTGTTCCTCCGACCCTGATCCCACCACGAGCCTCCCGACGGACACGTCTCGCGGACAGGTCGTAGGCTCGGTTCCGTGGCCGACTCCCCCGACACACCCGATGGCGACGACCCGTCGATGTTCGGCGGCATGTTCGGCGGCATGTTCGGGGACATGATGAAGATGTTCTCCGGCAACGGCCCCATCCACTGGGACACCGCGCGGCAGATCGCCCAGATGACCGCCACCGGCGGAACGTCCGAGTCGAACATCGACCCGCGGGTGCGCATCGAATTCGAGAACCTCACCCGCATCGCGGCGATGCACGTGCAGATGGGCACCGGGATCGGTGACCGGTGCGACGCCACGAACGCGCGACCAGAGCTCGTGACTCCGGGCCGGTGGGCTCAGCGCACGCTCGACGACTACCGGCCGCTCTTCACAGATCTCGCCACCGCACTCGGGGCCCGTCCGACTTCTGGCGAGGTCGACTCCGACCCGATGGCCGGGATGTTCGCGAACCTCACGTCGATGCTCGCTCCGATGACGATGGGTATGACCGTGGGCTCGATGGTCGGGCTCATCGCCAAGAGGTCGCTCGGAATGTACGACCTGCCCTTGCCCCGGCCGGCCGGCACACCGCTCATGCTGCTCGCCGACAACATCGACTCCTTCGCCAAGGAGTGGGAGCTGCCGGTCGACGACGTGCGGGTCTGGACCTTGGTACGCGAACTCGTCACCCACCAGATTCATGGTCTCGCCCACGTCGCCGATTCGGTGAACGCCCTCGTGCGCGCGCACGTTGCGGCCTTCGAACCCAACCCATCGGCCCTCTCCGACAAGCTCGCCGGACTCGAGTCGTCGGACCCCGGCGACATGATGGCGTCGTTGCAGAGGATCCTCGGCGACCCCGAACTGTTGCTGGGCGCCGTACGCTCCCCCGAGCAAGATCGGTTGCGGCCCCGCCTCGACACGATCCTGGCGGTCATCATCGGTTGGAGCGATCACATGACCGACCAGGTCGGTGCGCGAGTGCTCGGTAATCCGGCCCGCATCGCCGAGGCCGCACGTCGACGACGGGTCGACGGCGGCGAGGAGACTTCGTTCGTCGAACGACTTCTCGGCGTTCACGTGAAGCGCGCGCAGGTCGAGGCCGGACGCGCCTTCGTTCACGGGGTCATCGAGCGCGGCGGCGAGGCCGCATTGTCACCGCTTTACCGATCGGCCGAGGACCTGCCCACCCCCGCCGAACTGGAGGCACCCGGCCTGTGGCTGGCTCGTCTCGAGATCAGCGGCGACTGAACCGTTCGCGCAACTGGGCCACGATCGACGTCGGTTCGAGACCCTTGCTGACCTGCCGGTTGCTGAGCCAGTACCCGACACCTCCGGTGAACCCGATCGCCGACACCACCGCGAAGCCGACCACACCGGGGAGCTTCAGCAGCACCGGGACGATGCCGGCCAGCACCCACATCAGTTGGAACTTGGTGTAGTAGCTGGCGAGAGCGCGACCACGGTTGGCGTCGGGAGCGTCGCGCTGCACGATGGACTCGAAGGCCATGTTGCCCACCGCGGCGGCGTAGTTGACCGCAGCCATCAGCAGCAGTGCCGAGATGGTGGTCGACGTGAGGGCGGTCAACACTCCCACCACACCGATGATGAAGAGGCCGGCAATGAGCAGGTTCTCGACACGGTCGAGTCGTTTCAACGGTTTGGCGCTCAGGTTCCCCAGAAGTGAGCCCACGGCGGCGAGGCTGACCGCAATGCCGAACCACATCGTGCCGAACTGCGGGCCGAAGTGGTACTTCACCTGATACCACATACCGTTCTGCGCCAGTTCCATGCGCTCGACGCGCGGATGATCGGCGAAGAAGAAGGCGAGGTGGAAGAAGGTGAAACCGACCGACGCCCGAATGAGGCTCATCGCCGACACGGCGATCAACACGTTGGGCTGACGCAGTTCCTCCTTCTCGAGTTGCGGAGTGTCACCGGTGGTGACCGACTGTCGGGGCAACTTTGCGGCGTTGAACGCAGCGGACAGGAACAGCAAGGCGCCGAACACCAGCGTCAACTTGGGTGAGATCGTGCTCACGATGCCCGCGGGTATCGCGGCGAGGAACCCGACCACGCCCGCCGTAACACCGAGACGGGAGTTCGAGACCACGAAATCCTTGTCGCCGCGCAACAGCGAGGGCACGACCGCCGACTTCGACACGCTGTAGGTCTTGCTCAGAACCATGGCGAGGAACGCCAGTGGGAAGAGGAGCAACGAGTCGAGTTGGGAGATCATCGCGAGCATCACGACCGCGCGCAGCGCCGCGATCAGCAGGATCAGGAGACGACGACCGCCCGGCATCCGGTCGATGACCGGTCCGATGAATCGGGCCAGCACGAGAAACGGCGCGAAACTGACCGCCAGAAACAACAGCACGCGCCCGCGGGCCTCACCCGGAGTGATCGACAAGAACAGTGAGTCCGCGAGGGCCACGGCCATGCTGGCCTCGCCCGCCGCCATCAGTGCATGGAGCCGCACCAACCGGGTGAACGGTGACAGCGCGAAACGGTGCTGGTCACGGGGTGGAACGTAGTCCTTGCCCCGACCCCGTCCGGGGAGTCTCGAGCCGACGGCTTCGTTCACGACCCCACACTAGGTGAAGGGATTCGCGCCGTCGGTGGAGTATCAGGCCTTGGCGCGCTCGAACTTGTAGCCGAGGCCACGGATGGTGACGATGCGCGTCGGAGACGCCGGGTCATCCTCGACTTTGGCCCGGAGACGCTTGATGTGTACATCGAGAGTCTTGGTGTCGCCGACGTAATCGGTCCCCCACACCCAGTCGATGAGCGTCTCACGCGGCAGAACGCGACCCGCGTTCGCCAACAGCAGATGCAACAGCTCGAACTCCTTCAACGGCATCATCACCTCGACTCCGCGCACCATCACGAGGTGTTGCTCCGGATCGAGGACCACTTCACCCACGACCAAGGTGTTCCCGTCGATGTCTCCGACCGAACCGACCGATTCATTGGGCACGCGTCGCAGCACGGCGCGCATCCGGGCCACCAACTCGCGCATGCGGTACGGCTTGGTGATGTAGTCGTCGGCTCCCACCTCGAGACCCACCACGGTGTCGATTTCGGCGCCCTTGGCCGTCACCATGATGATCGGGACCTGGGTTCGCTTGCGCAACTGACGACACACGTCGATCCCCGAAATCTTGGGCAACATGACGTCGAGGAGCACGACGTCCGGCTGCGTGGAGTCGAACTTGTTCAACGCTTCGAGTCCGTCGCGAGCGACCTCGACACGGAAACCCTCCTTCTTCAGCCCGACCGTGAGGGCGTCTATGAAGCTCTCCTCGTCCTCGACCAACAAAACCGTCTGCATGCCCATGATCAGCCCCTCATCCCACTTCCGACATCGTCGTCATCACCAGACCGGGCGCGGCCGGTACCTTGAACACGAAAGTCGAGCCCTCGCCTTCGGTGCTCGACACCGTCACGTCGCCGCCGTGATTCGTGGCGACGTGACGAACGATGGCCAAACCGAGCCCGGTGCCACCGGTCTCGCGCGAGCGCGCCCGGTCGACGCGATAGAAGCGCTCGAAGATGCGGTCGAGATCGCGGGCCGGGATCCCGAGGCCGTAGTCGCGCACCTTGAACTCGACCCACGTACCGTCGCTGCGCGCCGACACCTCGACCTTCGACCCGCGCTCGGAGTACTTGACGGCGTTTTCGACCAGGTTCCCGATGGCCGACACCAGTTGACGACGATCTCCGAGCACCTTCATCCGCTCGCTCGCATCGACCGTGACCACCTCGATCGCGCGTCTTTCCGACAACAGGCGGGCGCGGTCGACGGCCTCGGCTACCACCAGACCAACGCTCACCGCATCCTTCACCGCCTCACCACCGAGTTCGATGCGCGACAACTCGAGCAGGTCGTCGATCGTGCGACCCACGCGTAGAGCCTCGTCGACCATCTTGCCGGACAGTCGGTGGATGACCTCGATGTCGTCCTCGGACGAGAGTGCCTCGGCCAGCACCGCGAGGGCGCCGACGGGCGTCTTCAGTTCGTGGCTGATGTTGGCCACGAAGTCGGTGCGCACCGCGTCGAGTATCGAGCGCTCGGTAATGTCCTCGACCATGGCGACGGCTCCTCCGGCGGCCAACGGCGTGGCCGACACCGCCACGACCTTGCGGGGAGGACCGAAGAGATCGAGCACCTGCCGACGGGTCTGACCGTCGAGCGCCCCCAGCAGGTGGACTTCGATCGCCTCCTCGACCAACACGTCGGAGTGCACCGCTCCGGTGAGACCGCGGGCCACTCCGTTACGGAAGACGATCTCGCCCTCCGGCGACGCCACCACCACACCGACCGTCAACGAATCGAGGGCCTCGCGCACCTCCGGTATGACCGGAGTCTCCTCGACGGGCTCGATCGGCAGAAGGATCGGTTGCTGGCGCGAGCGTTCACGACGGACGCCGATCAGCACACCCGCGAGGAGTGAGAGAACAATCGCGAGCAACGTGGTCAATTCGCCTCCACGACCGGGAGTTGCATACCACCGATGGGGGTCAGGTCCGAACCGCGACCACCGCGACGATGATCGCCCGCCGGGGGCAGATGCCCGGTGATCAGGAACTGCACGAAGTGGGTGCAGTTCACGGCGTGGTCACCGATGCGTTCGAAGAACCGCGCGGTGATAGCCATCTGAACGGCGACCGGCAGATCGATGTTTCCGGCACTGTGCGATTCGAAGATGGCCTGGATGAACTGCTTGTGCAAGTAGTCCAGGAACAAGTCCATGTCGTCCACGGCCTTGGCCACCGGCAGATCGAGATCGGCGTACGACTCGAAGGCGTGCTTGAAGAGGCTCTGCGCTTGCTGGCCCATGCGGGTGATCAGCCCGCGCAACTTCGGATCCAGCTCCTGTCCGTGGATTCGGCGTGAGACCTTGCAGACGTTCACGACGAGGTCGGCCGAACGTTCGAGGTCGGCGGCCATCTTCATGATCGTCACCGCGTGACGCAATTCGCTGGCCACCGGCGCGTGCAGCGCCATGAGGGCGATGCACCGTTCCTCGAGCACCATGGTCCGCATGTCGAATTCGTCGTCGGCGAGAATCTGGTACTCGGCCCCCTCGAGATCCTGATCGAGCAGAATCTGGGCGGCGCGAGGGATGCTCTCGATCAGGTTGGCCGCCACCCTCAACACCTCGGAGCGGAGATCCGACAACTCTTCGTGGGCGACCTTGTTCATCGGGTCACGTCTCGAGAGAGCAGAAACGACGTCACGGTGAACGAAGGTTAACGAGTGACCTTGCCGCGGGGCGAGGATGCCGTGAACGGCGGGTGAACGAACGGATAAATCATGCGTCGCGCGGCGGACTCCCCGTCGGCTTACGCAGCTCGCCGGCCGGCGTGGGGTCCTGCAGACTGCGCTCACGGTGACGGGCCGCACCCGATTGCTCTGGCAACCAGCCGGTCACTTGGAACCGCACTTTTTCCCCCATGTTCACGGCGTGGTCACCGATGCGCTCGTAGAAGCGGGCGACGACCGCCAGTTGGATGGCCACCTGCAAATCGATCCGTCCGGCGGCGTGCGACTCGAAGATCGCCTGGATGAACTGGCGCTGAAGATCGTCGAGGAACGCGTCCATGTCGTCAATCGCCGCCGCTCTGGACGCGTCGGCATCGTGATAGGCGCTGGTGGCCTCACTGAAGAGGTGACGGGCCTGTTCGGACATCTTGAGCACGAGACCGCGGAGCTTCGGGTCGAACTCGTGGCCGTAGATACGACGTGCGGCCTTGCAGATGTTCACCACGAGGTCGGCCGAGCGCTCGATTTCCGCACATATCTTGAGCGCGGAGATCACCTGTCGCAGTTCTCCGGCCACCGGGGCCTGCAGGGCCAGAATCTGGATGCAACGGTCCTCGAGATCGATGGTGCGGGCGTCGACCTCGTCGTCGGCCATGATCATCGCCTCGGCAGTCGTGAGGTCCTGCTCGAGAAGGACCGTCGTACAGCGCGGGATGCTCTCGACGACACCGGCCGAGACCCGAACCAACTCCTGCTGGATGTCGATGAGCTCCTTGTGGAACGACTTTCTCGCTTCTTCCATGATCTCCCTCTCAGCCGAACCTTCCGGTCACGTACGCCTCGGTGCGGGAGTCCGAGGGGTTCGAGAACATTTTCTGGGTCTTGTCGAATTCGACCAACACTCCGGTACGACGGTCGCTCTCGGGGTTGATCTCGGTGGTGAAGAACGCGGTCTGGTCGCTGACTCTCGCCGCCTGCTGCATGTTGTGGGTCACGATGATGATGGTGAAGTCGCGTTTGATCTCCTGCATCAGGTCCTCGATGCGGGCGGTCGCGATGGGGTCGAGGGCCGAGCACGGCTCGTCCATCAGGATCACGTCCGGCTCCACGGCGATGCACCGCGCGATACAGAGTCGTTGTTGCTGCCCGCCGGACAGTCCCATCGCCGACGCTTTGAGTCGATCCTTCACCTCGTCCCACAAAGCGGCCCGTTTGAGCGACGACTCGACGATCACGTCGAGATCGGTCTTCTTCTTGACGCCGTTGAGCCGTGGGCCGAAGGCGAGGTTGTCGTAGATGCTCTTCGGGAAGGGATTCGGCTTCTGGAACACCATACCGATACGCCGTCGTACCTCGACGGCGTCGACGTTCTTGTCGTAGAGGTTCACCCCGTGGTACTCGACGGTTCCCTCGACGCGAGCCGAGGGGATCAGATCGTTCATCCGGTCGAAACACCGCAACACTGTCGACTTACCGCAACCGGACGGTCCGATGAACGCCGTGATCTCGCGCGCCTTGATGTACAGGTCGACGTCGCGCACCGCTCGGAAGTCCCCGTAGAAGACCGACAGGTCACTCGTACGAAAGACCGGTACCTCGACTCCAGTCGTCGCGACTTCTGCTGGTTCGTTCAGTTCCACTGAATTCTCCTGACGGGTGGGATCGTGCGTGAGATCGCGGGATTGGTTCAAGGGTTCACCAATTCCGTTCGAATCGATTGCGCAACCAAATTGCCAGTCCATTGATGAGGATCACCAGCACCAACAGGATCAACGACGCGGCGGCGGTCACGGCCTGGAAGTCGGCCCCGGTCTGACGGGCGTACGAGAAGATCGCCACCGGCATGGAGGTGAAGCCACCCTTGGTGATCTGCTCCCACAATCCCTGGTTGCCGGTGCGCAACAAGCCGGTGATGCCGCCGACGAGCAACAGGGGCGCCGCCTCGCCGGCCGCACGCGACAACGCGAGCATGGTCCCGGTCAAGATGCCCGGGGCGGCCGAGGGCAGTACGTGTGAGCGCACCGTTTCCCATTGGGTGGCTCCGACGCCCATGGCCCCCTCGCGAATCGATTGCGGGACGGCGCGCAGGGCTTCCGAGGCGGTGATGACCACCACCGGCAGGACCAGCACCGCCAGGGTCAACCCTCCGGCGATCACGGTTCGTCCTCCGGTGACATCACCGGCGAACTTGACGAAGATCGTGAGACCGAGGATGCCGTACACGATCGACGGGACACCGGCGAGATTGCGCACGTTGATACGGATCAATCGTGCCAGTCGTGACCGTCGCGCGTATTCCTCCAGGTACACCGCGCAGGCGATGCCCAGGGGGAAGGCCACCACGATCACGACGATCGCCAACGTGAGGGTGCCACGGATCGCTTGCCACACGCCGGCCTCGGCGGCGTTCGACGCGTCGAGGCCCGACGACAAGAAGTCGCCGAAACGCCCGTCGAGCACCGGCCACGCTCGGTGGAGCAAATTGACGATCAGCGCGACGAGGATGAGCAAGGTCAGCACCAAGGTCGTCAGCAAGACCCACTCGACGACGCGACCGCGCACGTCGCGCTTCCCGTTCGTGATGCGGGCGGTCAACTTCGCCGCGCTGTCGGCCCCGAATCGTGAGGGTGTCGTGATCGCCACGTCAGTACTCCTCGCGAACCCGGCGTACGAGACGGTCGCCGAGGAGGTTGAGCATGAACGTCATGACGAACAGGAGGAACCCGATGAAGAAGAGACTCTGGAAGGCCAACCCGTTGCCGGCGACCTGGTCACTTCCGAATCCGAGGGCCGCCATGGCCGCGGTCATCGTCTGACCCGGCTGGAAGACGTCGGTCGAGTACAGGCCACCACCCACCGCTCCGGCGGCGATGGCCACCACCATGGTCTCGCCCACGGCACGCGAGATGCCCAGGATCAGCGCGGCGACGACTCCGGAGATCGACGCCGGCAGCACCACCTTGAACGTGGTGCTCACCCGACGAGCTCCGAGACCGTAGGAAGCCTCACGTAATGCCAGCGGCACGGCCCGCAACGCATCCTCGGCGACCGAGGCGATGATCGGGATCGTGAGGATGCCGACGGCCAGGCCGGCGGCGGCGATGTTGAAGGCCTTGTTGGCACCTCCGGCAATGTGGAGCACGATGTTGGGGTTGATGAACGAGATCGCGAAGTACCCCAGCACCACGCTCGGAATACCGGCCAACACCTCCACGACCGGCTTCAACACCCGGCGAACCCGGGGCCGGGCGAACTCGGACAAGTACACCGCCACCCCGAGTCCGAGCGGCACCGCGATCAACATCGCGACCCCGGTGACCATCAAGGTGCCAACCACGAGCGTCTTGATGTCGAACATGCCGCGACGCGGGAACCAACCGATCGTCCAGAGGTCACCCTTGGGCACGTCGACGAAGAAGGACAGGGCGTCCTTGAAAAGCGTGTAGACGATCAACGCCGTGATCACGAGCGTCGTCAGACCGGCCGCGCCGAACACCCGACGCATGCGTCGGTCGGTGCGTCGTCGCCCACCGGCCAGACGCAGATCGTCCACCGTCCAGGCTGAATCAACGGATCCGTTCATCATCTCCCGTTCGTCGGACGACCCGAGTCTTGCCGACATTCTTCACCATCCACAAACGTCCCGGGGCGCCCCGCAAAGGGTCGCGGACTACGAGAAAGTGCCGCCCCTCTCGGGGCGGCACCCTTTCGATCGAACCGGCGCCCGAGAGGGGGCGTCATTTGCCCGATTCCGGACTCAGCGGGCTGCCCAAACGGCCCGGGTCGCCTCGACGTCGGCGGGAGCCATGGACACGTAGGGCACCTGACCCTCACCGGTCCCGATGACGGCCAGGCCCTCATCGCTCAGGTAGAAGTCCACGAACGCCGCGAGGGCTGGGTTGTCGGCGAGCTTGTTCTTGCTCACGTAGATGTAGAGCGAACGGGCGATCGGGTAGTCACCCGAGGCGATGGTGTCAGCCGTCGGCTCGACACAACCGTCACCCTTGTCGACCTGCAACGGCTTCACGACGTCGAGGTTCTCCTCGAGGAAGGCGAATCCGACCCAACCGAGCGAGGTGTCGTTGGCCGAGACGCCTTCGATGATCACGTTGTCGTTGGGCGAAGCGGTGTAATCCGGTCGGGGGGCGTCGTCCTCGACCCCGAGGGCCTTGGCCACCTTGGTCAGCACGAGTTCGACGAACGAGTCGAAGGTCCCCGACTCCTCGCCGGGCGCGGTGACGGTCAAGGAGGCGTCCGGGTACGGAGCGTGCAGAGTTCCGAAGTCGGTTCCGACCGCGGCGCTCAACTCGGCGGCGGCTCCGTCGGCATCACTCCAGTTGTTGCGACCGGTGGCGTCGGGGCCGAGCAACACCCACAGGTCTGCGAAACTGACGCACTCGACGGCGGTGTTCTTGACCGACGTGATCACCGACAACCCGTCGATGGCCACCTTCAACTCGACGTACTCGACACCGTTCTCCGCGCAAGTGGCCGCTTCTTCGTCCTTGATGGCGCGCGAGGCGTCCGAGATGTCGGTCTCACCGGCGCAGAACTTGGCGAATCCATCGCCGGTGCCGGGTCCCTCGACCTGGATGGCCAGGTCGGGGTTGGCGTCGCTGAACAACTTTGCGACCGCGGTGGTGATGGGTTCCACGGTGGACGAGCCCGACACGAAGATCGATCCGGACAAGCCGTTCCCCGACGGGGCGTCCGACGAGGCCGGAGCTTCGGTCGACGACGCGGAATCGTCGCCGCCGCAGGCCGCCAGCGGGAGCATCGCGACGACTGCCGCCAACACGGACCAACGCTTGATGTTCATCGATGAATCTCCTTGGGGTGAGGGCACGGGTTCAGGTCCGCGCCGCCTCAACATAGAAAGTCCGTGTGAAGTTCACCTTCTCTTCAGGTGAACACGAGATGAACGAAAGTTGGACTCTTGGTGATCCGAGGAATGTCAGTGCAGGAGGCCCGAACGGCGGGTCTGTTGGGCCGAGGCCCACTCGTACATCCGTCGTTGCGGATGGGGTTCGAACGACGCCGGTCCGACCCGAACCCAGTCGCCCTCGGGATTCATCTCGAAAGCCGGCGCCTCCGGATCGAGCAGAACGCCGAGGGTGTGGTCGAGCCAGTCCTGGTGCCGCGGATGGGTGAGGGGCGTCAACACCTCGACGCGCCGGTCGAGGTTGCGCCCCATCAGATCGGCTGAACCGATGAGATGCAGGGGCTCGTTCCCTCCTTGCCCGTTGGCGAAACGGAAGATGCGGGAATGCTCGAGGTAGCGACCGAGCACCGATCGCACCCGGATGTTGTCGCTCAGACCCGGTACCCCCGCGCGCAGACAGCAGATGCCGCGCACGACGAGTTCGACCGTCGTTCCGGCGGCCGACGCCGCGTACAGGTGCTCAATCATCTCGGCGTCGGCCAACGAGTTCACTTTGATCGTTATGTGTCCGGCGGCCCCGTACGACGCCTCTCGATCGATCAGGTCGACGAGACCCGAACGCAGGTGGTCGGGTGCCACCAGAAGGCGCCGGTACCCGATGTTGCGGCTGTACCCGGTGAGGTGATTGAACAGCTGCGCCGCGTCCGCCGTGACCTCGGGCTCGCAGGTGATGTAGCCGAGATCCTCATAGAGACGCGCCGTGCGCGAGTTGTAGTTGCCCGTGCCCAGGTGCACGTACCGCCGCAATCCGTCGGCATCCTCGCGCACCACCAACACGCACTTCGCATGGGTTTTCAACCCGACCACGCCGTAGACCACGTGAACGCCGGCTCGTTCGAAAGCCTTGGCCCACGTCACGTTCGTGGCCTCGTCGAAGCGGGCCTTCAGTTCCACGAGCACCGCGACCTGCACCCCGCGCTCGGCGGCGCGAATGAGGTGACGAGCGATCGGACTGTCGCCGCTGGTGCGGTACAGGGTCATCTTGATGCTCTGCACCCGCGGATCGTCGGCGGCTTGCGACAGGAACTCCTCGACCGAACTGGCGAAACTCTCGTAGGGATGGTGAACGAGCAACGCGCGTTCGCGCACGACCGCGAAGATGGACCGATCGGTCTCTTCGGCCGCGGCCAAACGCCCTGCCGTCACGGGCTGCCAAGGGTCGTCCTTCAAGTCGGTGCGGTCGATCGAATGAACCTGCATCAAACTCGTGAGGTCGATCAGACCCTCGACGTCGATCACGTCACGTTCGCTCAGGTCGTGTTCCTCGACGAGCATACGACGCATCTCCGGATCGGCCGAACCGTCGATCTCGAGTCGCACCGCACGACCGAACCGCCGACGTCGCAACTCGAGTTCGACCGCCTGCAACAGGTCGTCGGCTTCCTCGTCCTCCAGGGTGAGATCGGCGTTTCGCGTGATCCGGAACGTCGTGGCGTGGCTCACCGACATGCCCGGGAAGAGCGTCGGCAGTTGGGCGATGATCACCTGCTCGACGGGTATGAAGCGCGTCGTGCCCGGGATCTCGTACAGACGCGGGAACAATGTGGGCACCTTCACGCGCGCGAAACGCTCCTCGCCGCTGACCTCGTCGCGGATCATGGCCGCGATGCTGAAAGCGAGGTTCGACACGTAGGGAAACGGATGGGCCGGGTCGACAGCGAGCGGAGTCAACACCGGAAACACACGCTCCTCGTAGAAGCGTTCACACTGCACTCGCTCTTCTGGTGAGAGGTCGTCCCATCCGCACAGTTCGATCCCTTGGCGCGCCAATTGCGGCCACAGAACGTCGATGACCAGCCGCTGCTGACGCACGCACAGGTCGCGCACCTTTTCGAGGACCAGTTTCAACTGCCGAGCCGGCGTGATGCCGTCGGGAAGCAACGCGGTGATTCCAGCCGCCTCCTGATCGGTCATCGCGGACACGCGCACCTGGAAGAATTCGTCGAGGTTCGACGAGAAGATCGAACAGAACTTCACCCGTTCGAGCAAGGGGACACCCGGTTCGGTGGCCATGCGCAACACACGTTCGTTGAAGTCGAGCCAACTCAATTCGCGGTTGATGATGTTGCGCGGCAGGCCGCTCGGGGTGGCGTCGCTCACAGTGCGAACAGTAGATAGGTCACGACCGGGGGAATGTTGGTCATTCACCGAGAATTCACCGCCCACGCCCCGTCGCGACGCCGAGGGGCGATCCGATCAACGACCGGCGGGTGACTCGATCAAGGACTCGTCGAAGCCGAGGTCCCATTCGACCGAGATGCGCTCGCGTTCGCCGTCGCGCATGATCCGCTCGCGATTGCGCTTGAACTGAGGGTCGGTGTAGGGCAGCAACACCAGGCGGGCCATGGCGCGGGTCCGGAACTCGTCGATCAGGGTGCGATCGCCAAAATCACCGACCACGTCCCAATGCGGGGCGACGGGTCCGAGAAAGACGATGCGGACGTGGGCGCGGGCGGGCTCGGTGCTCTGGGTGTCCGACATGGCGGCTCCGTGATTCTGTGCGGTGTGGGTGGTCGAGGTGCTGGTCAGAGGTTATTTCCGAATTCTTACGAAGCGGCCGGAGCCGTCGAGTCGGGACAAAACCGCTGGTCAGCCCAACCCTACCGCCGATTCGCGCGTGTCAGACCCGTGAGATCGTCCCAATCCATCGACGACCCGACTAGAGCCGCCCAACACACCGTGCTTGACTGACGGTGGCTGGAACCACCACCCCGTCTCCGTCGTCTCACCTTCGACGACGGCGCTGGGTACCGGTACCGGCTTCTCAGCGGGCGAAGCGGGCGGAAACCAACTTCGCACAAGGAGATCACAACATGAACGACGAGACCACCGAATCGTGGATGGCCCAAGGCGCCTGTCGGGCGTACCCGCCGAATACGTTCTTCCCCAGCGACGGCGTGGGGGTCGACCGAGCGCGCAAGATCTGCGCAACCTGTTCGGTCACGGCTGAATGCCTCGAATACGCCATCGAGAACCACATCGACCACGGTGTGTGGGGTGGGTGCAGCGAGCGCGAGCGGCGACGCATCGGCAAGCGGCGACGCCTGTCGTTGACCATCGCCAACTGACCGCCCTCGGGCGGCCGAACGTCACTCGGCGGCGGAGTCGTCGTCCTTGGCGCCCTCGGAGAGTCCCTTCTTGAACTCTTTCTGGGCCTGGCCCAGGTTGCGGGCGAGCTTCGGAATACGCGAACCACCGAAGAGCACGACAACGACGACGAGGACGACGAGAACCTCGGGACCATCAAAAAAGCCAGCGATCATGACCTCAGGGTAGCACCATCACCCGGAAGGCGGTCGGTCGCGCACGACGGGCACCGGGCTGTCGATCAGTACCCGCCCGTCGGCGTGAGCCTCGACCGTGACCCACCCGTGCGGGGTGGGCACCGTGGCCCGCGCCCAAGCGAGATCACCCAGAGCCGGGGCCACCCGAACCACGGCGTAGCCGGGCTCGGCGGGGGTGATACCCACGACGTGTCGCACGAGGTCGCTCGTCGGCGTCGACGACCATCCATGACATCTCGTGCCACCGACCCAGCATTCGGGCCAGGTGGTCTCGCCGGCATCGACGAACACCTGCCACATACGACACGACTCCACCACCAGGTCGGCCCTTCCCGCGGCCACCATCGCGTCGTGCACCACGTACTGGAAGAACGGTTCGGCTTCGACCATCTGCGTCTCCACGTCCCAGGGTGGATCGGTCGGAAAGCCGTTCATCAAGTACACGAACCCTCGCTGGTCGCCGTCGACCGTGAGTCGATCCATCACGAACGAGTGACGCACGAGTCGCGAGCGATCGGTGATGTTCGCGATCACCCGCGCCACTCGATCGGACGGAACCAAGCCCGCGACGACGGCCATCGCACCGGGATGTTGGGCGGCCTCGCGCCGACGCACACCGTCGACGATGTGATCGACGTAAACGCCCCGATCCTCGTCCCAGAAGATCTCGAACGCCTCGCGCACCCGCGCATGATGGTTGCGGGCCCACACCGCGCTGCCGGAGTTGCCGAGCCATTGGCTCAGCTCGGCGAACTCGTCGAGACCACGCGCCCACAGCGCGTTGGTGAGCGACGAGCAACCGTTCATGTACACGCTCGCCCAGTCACTCAACGCCCAGCCGGTGACGTCGTGCAGTAAGTGGTCGTCTCCGAGGAACGGCTCGAACCAACGCAACACCCGTTCGGCGATGGGCAGGAGTCGGGCGACCAAGTCGCGGTCGCCGGTGTGTCGTTGAATGTTCGACACCGAGTGGATCCAATGCA
This sequence comes from Acidimicrobiia bacterium, assembly GCA_046091365.1. GTDB lineage: Bacteria > Actinomycetota > Acidimicrobiia > Acidimicrobiales > Ilumatobacteraceae > Casp-actino8. The sequence goes on from JBJTBM010000025.1 coordinate 27,578, forward strand.
ACGCCCAGTCCGGCAGGTACATCTGGTCGTCCGTGGCGAAGTCGGAGGCGGCCGCCATCGCCAGCATTCCGTCGGGACGCACGTGGGTGGCCAACTGCGGATGCCAGACCGCCATCGACCAATCGGGATTCGACACGAAGTCGACCATCTGGTGCACCACCGAGTCACCGGTCCATGCCCGTTGCTCGCGGGTCGGACAGTCGACGTACGCATCGAGGGCGCACAGGTCGACGGTGCGCAGTCCGATCGCGTGGATCACGTTCAGCTTCTCGTCGGAGCACTCGAACGACGTACCCGCGGGCCGCGGTCGATGGCGATCGGTGACCGACAATTCGACGACGGCATCGACCGAACCACGTATCGACACCATCAGGTAGCGAGTGCCGATGGTGTCGAGGGTCGTGAAGGAGTCCTCGGAGCCGCGGCACACGTAACGGAAGCCCGAGTGCTGTCCGAGCGTCACCAATCGCCCGGTCGCGTCGACGTGTTCGGCCGCGGCGACGTCGACGACCGTTCCGGACGCGGCACCGGACACCCGAACGGTCACCGAACCGGCGACGATGCGCTCGAGGTCGAACAACCGCATCGACACCCGAACCCCTTCGTCGGTGTCCTGATCGGCGAGCACCTGGCGCACCGGATCCGCATCGTCGGCCGCACCGACCCGCGACCGACGCGAGACCTCCTTCGCCGTGTGCGTCGCACCGGCGGGGAACTCCGACCGCACGGGTGGCAACAGCGCGCCGAACGGTGAACTGGGCGGCGACACACGACCGTCGGCGCCGGTGTGCAAGGGCGTGATCTCGAACGCCGGACGCCACGACGAATCGTCGTATTCCGGTGATTCCCAGCCCTCGCAATTGGCCCGCGAATCGAAGGATTCCAGGGGCAAACAGGCCACGTCGCCGGGCATCGGCACCGCGGTCCAGGCGGGCCCGTCGATCGTCCGCCACGACCGGTCACTCGTCAACCATTGCTCCCCCACGAGAGCCTCGAACACCAACGAGCCCGCACCGAGCGAATACGTCGGTGGAACCGGCACCCACCACGAGGTCGCCTCGCCGAAATGTCGCGCGACGATCGACACGGTGTTACGACCGCGCCGAAGGTGTGGCCCCAGATCGACGAAGTCGTAGTGCGCACTCCGCGGCTCGCTGCGCACCGGCCCGCGCGCCACCTCCGAGCCGTTCACCTTCAGCACGTACCGCCCGTCCACCCACACGCGCGCCGGAGCCCACGAGGGAATCTCCGCCACGTCGAGTTCGCGTCGGAAGAGAACGATCCGATCACGCGGATCGGCCAGTGCGGTGCGCGTGGAGGTGCGCATCGTGATCTGGGGTCGCCCGTTCCAGATCCATTTTGCCCGCCATTCGTTGCCGAAGGGAATGGGATGCTCGCGAGGCGTGCGGAACACGGCCGACATGGGGCGAACCTAGCACCGACTGTGTCAGAGTTGAACGGTGATCGAGTGCGTGATGAACGTGAGTGAGGGCCGCGATCTCGCGGTGTTGCGCGAACTCGACGCGGTGGGTGCGTCCGACCTGCTCGACCGACACACCGACCTCCATCACCACCGATCGGTGTTCACGCTGATCGGTGAATCGGCCCCACGTCGACTCGCCAGTGCGGCCATCACCCGATCGAGCATCGACGGACACGACGGAGTCCACCCGCGACTCGGTGTCGTCGACGTGGTGCCGTTCGTTCCGCTCGTCGGGTCGACGATGACCGAGGCGCTGCGTGCTCGCGACGAATTCGCGCGTTGGTTTTCCGAGGAACACGGTGTGCCGTGTTTCCTCTACGGACCGGAACGGTCGCTCCCGGATGTACGGCGTGACGCGTGGCGCACGCTCGCGCCGGATGTCGGGCCGTCGACACCGCACCACACCGCCGGAGCCGCCTGCGTCGGCGCTCGCGACCAACTGGTCGCCTACAACTGCTGGCTCGACTCCGGTGCGGACATCGACGACGCCCGTCACATCGCCCGTGCCGTCCGCAGCGCCGAGGTGCGCGCGCTCGGTCTCGCGGTCGGGAACCGCGTGCAAGTGAGCATGAACCTCGTCGTGCCTATGGGTGTGGGTCCACTCGAGGCGGTACGACGGGTGTCGGTGTGGGCCGGAAAAGTCGGACGCACGATCGAGCACAACGAACTCGTCGGTTTGGTGAGTCGCGCGGTGCTCGCGCGCATCCCCCGTCGTGAATGGTCTCGGCTCGACGTGAGCGACGATCGAACGATCGAGAATCGCCTGGATTCGCGCGGTTGATCAGGCGGTGACGGTGCGGCGCGAGGCCTGGGCGCGCTGGCGCCGCAGACGGCGACGCTCGCGCTCGGACAGTCCACCCCAGATGCCGAACTTCTCGCCGTTCACGAGGGCGTACTCGAGGCAGTCCATGCGGACCACGCAGCCCCGGCAGACTTCCTTGGCTTCACGGGTGGAGGCACCCCGCTCGGGGAAGAACAAATCAGGGTCCACCCCGAGGCAGTTGGCCTGATCCTGCCAGTTTGCGTCGTTCGTCAATTCGTCCATGAGGCTGCCTCGCCGTCCCGGCCCGCAGGCCGTCTGGGATGTTCGGGTCCGCCCTGGGGCCGGGCCCGAAACACCCGTGTAACTACATGGCTGTCATTCTCACTCACGAAACCCCTGCTGCGCAAGACGGATTTCCACGAAAGTCCTGCGAGCGGGCATCTCCCATCCGTGCGCGCCACCCATGGTCGCCTCCGAGCGACTCAGTCGATGCGGAGATACGGGTTCCACGGCACCGACCCGGCGCGCAGATCGCATCGCGCTTGACCGGGTCGAATGCCCTGGTGTCCACGCTCCAACGCCCGAAAGGTCGCCGCCCGATTGTTGTCGTACACCGCTTGGTCCGAATCGGCCGCCGGATCGACCCACACCGCTGTGATCAGGACGTATGCCACCGTGTCGCCCTCGTCCGGGAAACGTCGATCCATGTACTCGGTGACCCCGTGAGCCACGCCGGCCTGGGCCGCACCCCAGGTCAACTCGCCGTGGCGACCGTTCGCAATGGCCGCCTTGTTGACGAACAACGTCGCCGGGGCCACCGGCACGTCGGGTTTCCACACCACGAGAAACGGCACGTGACCCGCGGTCGGGGTGGCCAGAGCCGTGGCGAACGCCGTGCCCACGGGCCCGTCGCGATGTCCGAAAACGGTGTTGATGTGGGCCGCGTCGGCACCTTCACCGACGAAGGACTCTCCCACTTCGACGACGGGGCTCACGTGATCGCCCCCGACGACTCGGGAAGACGTCCGTAACGCGACATCTTCAGCGTCGCCGACGAGTCGGTGCCGGGGTTGGTGTCGTAGGCGAGCAACGCGACGTATCGCGGTCGGGGGCCGCGGATCTCGGTCACCCGGTGCATGCTCCAACGCCCGTTGAAGAGCATCAGGGTTCCGGGGGTCATGGGCTCGGTGCGCACGCGTCCCCCGCCGTCGAGCACCTCGCCGACGCCGTCGTAATTCTCGTCGTCGTGTCCGCGAATCTGTTGGGCGTTCTCGAAATCGCCGCCCACGGTCGACGACTGGATGGCGATCGACACCACGAAATCGGTCATGTCGAAGTGCCAGCCGAGACGATCCCCCTCGCGCATGATCGCGAGGTTGAGCGCACCGAAAGGATCGGCATACCGGTGCAAAACGTCGAGACCGAGGCATCGCCGCACGAAGTCGAGCAGCGCATCCGATTCGTACAGCCACCGAAGAGCGCTGTGGGATGGGAAGAGGTCGTAGGCCACCACCTCGACCGAACTGGCCGAGATCGTCCGTCGGGGATGTCCCTCCGGATACGACTCGTCGATCGGGGCGAGGTACGGCGAGGCCGTCGTCGACGAGCGATGAGCCATCGGAGCCAGGTGGTCACTCTCGGCGACCAGTGCCGTGACCGCCTCCGGGGTCACGAAGCCCGGCAGGATGCAAACACCCTCGCGCACCAGCCGACGATGACAGTCGGCGGCCAGAGCGTCGTCGGACAGGTCGTAGCGACCGACGTCGATGAGGCTGTCCACGAGCACCCGATCAGCGTAACGGTCTCGCCTACGCTCGGATCATGCCCATCCATTTGCGCGCCGACGTCGGCGACTACGCACCCGCGGTGCTGTGCCCCGGGGATCCACGCCGTGCGACCTACATCGCCAACACCTTCTTCGACCCGGGTTTTCGCACCGTCAACGAGGAGCGCGGCATGTTGGGGTACACGGGCACCTACAAGGGTCGCCCCGTCAGCGTGCAAACCACCGGCATGGGTGCGCCCAGTGCCGGCATCGTCTTCGAGGAGTTGGCGATGCTCGGTGCGCAACGGTTGATCCGGGTCGGAACCTGCGGCGGTCTGCAGCGTCACTTGCGCATGGCCGACACGGTCATCGCCATCGCCGCGTCGCCCGACGACCGCACCCCGACGCGTTACGCCGGCATGGAGGGTTTCGCGCCGTCGGCCACGTACGCGCTCGTCGAACGCGCGGCCACCTTGAGCAAGGCCGTCAGCGATCGGGTCTACGTCGGCTCGATCGTGACAAGCGGACTCTTCTACGACCCGGATCCGCACACGTTCGGCAAGTGGCGCGACCTCGGCCACCTCGGCGTCGAAATGGAGGCCGCCATGATGTACACCGTGGCCGCGGTGAAAGGCATCGAGGCGCTGGCGATGATGACCGTGAGCGACGTCATCGACGCCGAGGCCGGCAACGTCGAACGCATCAGCGATGAAGAACTGAAGCGGGGCGTCGATCAGATGATGCGCATCGCCTGCGACGTGGCCGTCTCCTGACGCGCGGGTCGCGTCAGATCAAACCGAGGTCGCGCACGGCCTGACGCTCGTCGGCCAACTCGGTGCTCGATGCGTCGATCTTGGCGCGGCTGAAGTCGTCGATGTCGAGACCTTGCACGATCTCGTACTTGCCGTCCTTGCACACGCACGGGAACGACGAGATCAGGCCCTCTGGAACGCCGTAGCTTCCATCGCTCGGGATGGCCATACTCACCCAGTCGCCGGGGGCCGTGCCGAGGTGCCACGAGCGGACGTGATCGACCGCCGCATTGGCGGCCGAGGCCGCCGACGAGAGCCCGCGGGCCTCGATGATGGCCGCTCCGCGCTTGGCGACGGTGGGGATGAACGTGCCCTCGACCCACGCGTGGTCGTTCACGGCTTGGTAGGCGTTCTTACCGCCGACCTCGCAGTGGAAGAGGTCGGGGTACGGGGTCGCACTGTGGTTGCCCCAGATCGTCATCTTCTTGACGGCCGACACCGGCTGTCCGAGCTTCTGGGCGATCTGCGTCACGGCGCGGTTGTGATCGAGACGCGTCATCGCGGTGAAGCGACCGGCATCGAGACCCTTGGCGTTCTGCTGGGCGATGAGGGCGTTGGTGTTGGCCGGGTTGCCCACCACCAGAACCTTCACGTCCTTCTTGGCCCCGCGCGCCAGCGCCTCGCCCTGCGGCTTGAAGATGCCGCCGTTGGCGCTGAGCAGATCGGCGCGCTCCATGCCGGCCTTGCGGGGCATCGCACCCACCAACAGGGCGACGTCGACGTCGCCGAACGCCACGTTGGCGTCGTCGGTGCACACGACACCAGCGAGAAGTGGAAACGCGCAGTCGTCGAGTTCCATCTTCACACCCTCGAGGGCCTTGAGCGCCGGGGTGATTTCCAGCAACTGCAGGATCACCGGGGTGTCGGGGCCGAGCATGGCGCCAGAGGCGATACGGAAGAGGAGGCTGTAACCGATCTGACCGGCGGCACCGGTCACTGCAACGCGTACGGGGGTAGTCATGCCCGACAGGCTAGGACAATTCACCAATCCGACGGCAGTTCGCGACCCATGGCTTTCCAGATTTCGGCGGCGTAGAAGCGCATTCCGTCACGGTCGAGGTGGATGCGATCAGCCGCGAAACACTCGCCGGTGCAAAGTTCGGACACCAATTGCCAGTCCAGAACTGTCACATTGGGATGCGTGTCCGGCAGAGCGCGGATCTTGGCGTTGTTGGACGCGGTCCAGTCCCGGTTGGCCGTCAGGGTCAGGACGATCACCTTGGGGATCTCGCTGGTGGCCTCCATCAGGAAGTCGAAGGTCTCCTGGCTGACGGGGCCGTTCGTCCCCAGATGTACCACGGCCACGTCGATGACGACGTCGAGATCCTCGAGTTGTTGGAAGATCTCGGCACCCATGCGGGTCTGACGATCCTGCTGGGCGTCGACCACGATGCCCAGTTCGGCCAACGACGGCGCGGCACCCTTCATGACGGAGTCTCCGATGGCGAACACGTCGTACCGAGGCGGGGCCGTGGTGGTGACCGGAACGATCGAACCACTCGGTTGCGAGTCGGGCGTCGGTGTCGTCGTCGACGTCAGATTCTCGAGAACATCGGTGACCGATCCCTCCGCCTCGTCGAGGCTGGCCTGCACCTCGTTCTGCTTCAGATCGGCCGTCACCAGGCTCACGCCGGCGAACAGCGGCAACAAGACCGAAGCCGACACGATGACGCCGAACGAACCGCGGCGACGCAATGCACCGGGTCCACTGCGCAACAGGGCACCCATGGACTCGCGCAGGCGTCGTTCGCGGATCGGCAGTTCGATGTAGCGATACGAGAACTCGGTGATGGCGATCGTGACGATCATCGCCGCCACGAACTCGTGCACCTTCAGGGCGATTCCCGTCTCGTGACGCAAGGCTTGAAAGACCGGCCAATGGAACAGATACAGCCCGTACGAGCGCTCACCGATGGCTCGCAGGACCGGGTTCCCCAACACGCGACCGGCGAACGCCTTCTTGTGGGCGACGGCGGCGATGACCATCAGTGATCCGATTCCCACCAGAAACAGGCCGCCACGGAACAACCAGGCATCGGCGTGCAGTCCGTCCTCACCGAGCATGTGAACGATGTGGACCTTCCACGCCAACAGTCCGACGATGCCGAGGCCGATGATCGCCACCGGATCGAGCATCGGGCCCTTGTGCTTCATCGGCCCCCGCAACAACGCGTAGGGGCGCCACACCAACGCCAACGCCGCTCCGAGCAACAGGCCGATCGCTCGTGTGGGTGTGGACAAGTAGAGCGCATCGACCCTGCTGATGCAGCGACCACCGACTTCCCAATACGCGTCCGGCGTGGTGACACAGTCCAATCCGATGCGTGCCGTCGGCATGAGGAGCGCCATGACCACCGCGATACCCGCGGCGACACCGACGAACCACATGGCGACCCGCGGAAGCCGATCATGACCCCGACGAAGCACGAACAACATCACCAGTGGCCACAGGAGATAGAACTGCTCCTCCACCGCGAGTGACCACAAATGACGCAACGGAGCGAAGTCGTTGACCGCGGTGTAACCCGCGCCGGTCCAGACCTGGAACCAATTGGATCCGTACACGACACCCGCGACGACGTCGCCACGCAACTTGCCCAAGGCGTCGCGCTCGAAGAACGCGGTCCAGAAGATCAGCAGCACCAGCATGGTGAAGAGTGCCGGCAACAAGCGCCGCGCGCGCCGCACCCAGAATTGACGCAACTCGATGGCGCCGGATCGCTCGGACTCGGCCACCAGCAACAAGGTGATGAGGTAACCGCTGATGACGAAGAACACCTCGACACCCAGGAAGCCCCCGGGCAACCACACCGGATTGGCGTGGTAGACGATGACGGCGATGACGGCCAGAGCCCGCAGACCGTCGAGTCCGGGCAAATAGGGAACCCGACTGATCTGGGACGAACGCGAGGTCTCGGAAGTCGACGACATCAGACCTCAAGTCTGCCGTGAATCAGAGTTGCATCGCCTTCACTTCGCAGAACTCCTCCAGACCGAACTTGCCCGCTTCGCGTCCGAGACCGCTCTGCTTGTAGCCGCCGAAGGGGGCCGCCGGATTGAACGAACCACCGTTCACTTCCACCTGACCGGCCTTCAGACGGCGGGCCACCTGCTTGGCATGCTCGGGAGTGGCACTCCAGACGCCGGCGGCGAGCCCGTACACCGTGTCGTTCGCGATGCGGATGGCTTCATCTTCGTCGTCGTACGGAATGATGGACAACACGGGTCCGAAGATCTCCTCGCGAGCGATGGTCATGTCCGGGGTGACGTTGGAGAAGATGGTGGGCCGCACGAAGAAGCCCGCCGACAAACCATCGGGGCTGTCGGTTCCGCCGGTCACCAGCGTGGCACCCTCGTCGATGCCCGTCTGGATGAAGCCGCGAACACGCTCGCGTTGAACCGCCGACACCAACGGTCCGAGACGCGTGGCCGGATCGAACGGGTCACCCACGGTGAACTTGGCCGCGGTGGCCGCGGCGATCTGCTCGGCCTGCGCCAGGCGAGCTCGGGGCACCAACATGCGGGTCAACGCGGTGCAGGTCTGACCGGAGTTGGAGAAGCACTTGCCCACACCGGCCGCCACGGCCTTGGTGAAGCCCTCGTCGTCGAGGTCGTCGAGAATGACGTTCGGACTCTTGCCTCCCAACTCGAGCGACACCTTCTTCACGTTCTGCGCGGCGACTTCGGCCACGCGCTTACCGGCGCGCGTCGAACCGGTGAAGCTGACCATGTCCACGTCGGGATGGGCGGCGATGGCCTCACCGACCACGGGGCCCACACCGGTGACCAAGTTGAACACCCCAGCGGGCAGACCGGCGTCGTGAACGATCTCGGCGAGGATGAACGCGTTGATCGGTGCGACCTCGGAGGGCTTGACCACGACGGTGTTGCCGGCGGCCAGTGCGGGTGCGACCTTCAGTGCGATCTGGTGCAACGGGTAGTTCCACGGCGAAATACATCCGACGACGCCGAAGGGTTCGCGCACGACGAGCGAGTTGCCGATCTGCTCCTCGAACTCGTACGTCGACAACAGGCCGGCGGTTATGGCGAAGTTGCCCTTGGGCAGACCGACCTGGATCATGGTGGACAGTCCGACCGGCATGCCCACCTCCCGAGCGACCGCTTCGGCGATCTCCTGCGTGCGCGCTTCGAGGCCCGCGTGGATCTTCATCAGGTACTCGGCACGCTTCTCCTTGGGGAGGGCGCTCCATCCCTCGAACGCCGCGCGCGCCGCCGCCACGGCCTTGTCGACGTCGCCCACCGTTCCATCGGGGATCGTGGCGATGATCTCTTCGGTCGCCGAGTTGGTGACTTCGAGAATGCCCTTGCCTTCGGAGGGAACCCAGGCGCCGTTGATGTAGATCTTGTCGTACGTGTGCATGCGCCCACGCTAGGGCGACGACGGCCCGGAGTTCTCAGCGAGCCGACGACAAGCCGAGATTCGCGTGAATCTCCTTGGTCGCGGTACCACGATTCATGGTGTAGAAGTGCAAACCGGGCGCTCCGGCATCGAGCAGGTCACGACACAACTCGGTGGCCGCCTCCACACCGACGCGGCGCACGTCGTCGGGGTCGTCCACCTTGTCGAGCCGGTCGACCAGCCATTGCGGCATGGCCGCACCGGAGATTTCGGCCATGCGCACGATCTGCTTCTTGTTGGTGACCGGCATGATGCCCGGCAACACCGGCTTGTGCACACCGAGATCGGCCAGTTCGTTCATCATCTGCACGTACACCTCGACCTCGAAGAAGAACTGGGTGATGGCGAAGTCCGCACGAGCCAACTTCGTGGCCAGGAACCGGCGATCACTCGCGCGATCCGGCGAACGTGGGTGCACCTCGGGGTGCGCCGCGACTCCGACCGAGAAACGTCCGTCTGTCAGCACGTCGTCCAGGAGTTCACTGGCAAAGGTGTAATCACTGGGTGCCGATTCGCCGTCGCTCGGAACGTCGCCCCCGAGAGCGAGGATGTTCTGCACACCGTCGTCGGCGTACGCGTTCAGGATGTCGCGGATTTCGGAACGCACGTGCCCTTGACAGGTGAGGTGCGCCATCGGTGTGAGAGTGGTTTCCTTGCGCATCCACGACACCACCGCATGGGTTCGCTGACGCGTGCTTCCTCCGGCTCCATACGTGACACTCACGAAACTGGGTGCGAGCGACTCCAGTTCGCCGATGGCGCGACCCAGCGACAACTGCGCG